>JBMYWR010000030.1:0-26247 GCA_049607625.1 Colwellia sp. | reverse complement strand
TGCTTAATGCCAGTCAGTTAACAACTGACTGGCGTTTTTTATTGGGGTATTTACTAGGTTTGGGTTTAACACACCGAGGATATGCTCGCTCACGCTTTATCGGTAAAATGTGATGTTCTACTTGATCTTGCAATTGCTCAATTGATTTAGGGATCCGCCCAGCATTTTCTATAAACATCGTGTGAATTAAGTTAATAATGCTGATAGCACATGTAGTAAAACTTAGGTGCTTTGCATATATCCCTGGCTTTTTCTGAGCCATTTTTACCATCTGATATCTGAGCAAGTTATAGCTAAGCATTACGCCCCATAACTCTTGCGCTATCATTTCAGGTTTTTTGCTGCGTAATGTGAAATGACTATTCAATAAGGTTTGTTTCATTTCTCTATAGCCAAGCTCGATTTCCCACCTGTCACTATATAAGTCAACAATATCAGCCTTAGGGAAACGCATAGGGTCAATAAGTGAAGTCAGGATATTCACTTCTTTTCCTTTGATATTTTTTGTAACCAGCCTCACCTCTAAGCTGTCAGGTAAATCAGAAAATTTCTTTCTCGCTTGTGCTGTAGTTTTTAGCCTGATGAGTTTATCTTGACGGCCTAGTGAGCGAACGACTTCATACTGTGTACCTTTTCTCATCGGTTGCAACCAATGACGATTTTTTCCTACATGGTGCCATCGATTGAGTAAGCCCAATGAATAAAAACCTCTATCAAATAATGTCAGGGAATTATCTGGCGTAGAGTCAATTAAGTCTTCGGCTAATACCATTTCACTTGAACGACAACTATCGAAGGTACTCCCTAGTAATAAATGGCTGGTTAACTCCATTAAACATACCATTCGAACTTGAGGGAAAGCGGTATCGCCATGTTGATTTTTCCAAGCAGAGAAAGCTTCATGGTTTTCCACGGTATCAGGTGTGCGCCAAATCACACCATCAACACCTAACAAAGAGAGTCCACACCATGTCGGGTGGTTGGCATCTTTGTTCCACATGGCTTGGCTTTGATTGAAAACCTCTTTAACTGCATCAGCACCAAGGCGTTGCCTTGCTTGTACAACGGCGCTTGGAGCGACGAGTTCTTTTTTGCCGGGGAGCGCTAAACCTAATTTACTGACAATACTCCAAAGAGGGTCTTCACGATAAAGCGACATACAAATGACTGTCCAAACAGCCATTTCAACAGGTAGCCTTCTACGTCTAATTGTCGCTATGCCTGCTGTTTCAGCGCATTGCTTAATGAATTCTGGACAAAGAAAGTCACTAAGTTGTCCTAACCTTTCGGAGTTGGGGGCATAACCATTGGCAAGGGAAAGTGCTGTTGTAAGTTGCAAAATAAAAAGCTCCTGAATAGATTCAGAAGCCTTTATATACTAGACAGAAGATCGGTCAATGGGTCATTAAAAATTTCTTAACTGATCGGTATTAAGCAATTGCTGAGTTTTTTTATCGTTAAGAAAGCATATTAATATTTATCTTAATCTGCAGTAATACGGTAAATAACATAACCGTCTGTGCCACCCGTGATTTTGTCATACAAGCCTCGCGCTACGTCATTATCAAATTGTGTTTGCCAGTAAACTTCTTTCCAGCCATTCACTTTAGTTTCAGCCACCACCGATTCAATGAGTTGGTTACCGAGACCTTCTCCTCTACATTCATCTAAAACAAAAAGATCTTCTAAATAACATTCAGGCTCTCTTTGCCATGTAGTTGTTTGCGGTAAGAAATGAACAAAACCCACCAGTTTATTTGTTGTTAAATCTTCTACGACTAAGCAATTTACTGTGTTATTTGTCTCTTGAATTCTTTCCCACAAAAGTAACGTAAGTGCTTCGCTATGATCTTCAGATTTATAATACTTAAGATATAATTTCCAAAGCTTTAACCATGAATTGTGCTCAGTTACTTTAGGTGCTCGTATGGTATAGTTTTTATTATTCATAGATTCCTTATTTAAAGCCTTATTGAAGACACTGCTCTTTACGATGTAAATATTTAGTAAAAGAGTATGCTTTATATTCAAACAAATCTATATAAACTGTAAATTGAAGAGAAAAAGAAGCTTCTAGAAACGGGAATCGAGTTTCGAGCATTGTAGGATCGAATTTATTAGGGAAGATTTTGGTAGGTGAGCCTTCAGGCTTACAAGCAAAGAGGCTTGATGCTCATAAAGTAAATTTTTTAATACGTAATTAGACACTAGATATCTCATCGAATTACGCAAATTACACTGATTAAGACAAGAAATGTTAAAGAGTAAGGTCAAGAGGTAAGTCTGTTTGCCCGCAGATGGGACGGATTAGACAAAGCCCAAATAAGGACAAAGTGAGAAGCTTGAAAGCTAAAAGGCTTGAAGGTGGAGTTTTTTGCACTTGTAAGAGTCGGCTTTAGCCACGAAACTTTGATTTTAATTGGTTAAGACACAAGCACGTTTTGCCCGCAGATTACGCAGATGAGACAAAGCCCAAATAAGAACAAAAAACTTTAAGGGTAAAAAGAAGCAAGTTAAAAGCTATAAGTTCAAACAAACTTCAGCACTTGACCTTACCCTTAATTGTTTAGTGTATCATCCGCGCTTATCTGCGTTCATCTGCGGGCAAAAACAGTCTCTATTTTCTTGAACTTTATCTCTGCCCTCAATAACTCGATTACCGCTTCTCGTATCTTTAACTTAAAGACTCTCTCGCTATGGCACGATACGCAATATCAGTACGGTAAGTAACACCCGACCAAGTAATTTGGTCAACGAGTTCATAAGCAAGCTTTTGCGCTTCTGTTACGTTGTTACCTAAAGCCGTTGCGCATAATACACGTCCGCCACTGGTAACAATATCGCCATCACTATTATTTGCTGTACCCGCATGGAAAGTTTTAGCACTAGGATTAACATTCGTAGTTAATCCTGAAATAACATCACCTTTAGGGTAGCTACCAGGGTAGTTATTCGCGGCTAAAACAACGCCAACTGCTGCTCGGCTATCAAAGCTAATACTTGCTTGGTCTAGCTCGCCACGCGTAGCTGTTAAGCAAAGTTCAACAAGATCAGATTCTAAACGCATCATAATAGGTTGTGTTTCAGGATCACCAAAACGACAATTATATTCGATTACATTAGGCGTGCCATCGGCAGCAATCATTAATCCAGCATATAAGAAACCTGAATAAGGTGCACCTTCTGCCGACATACCTTCAACGGTAGGCATGATCACTTCATTCATAATACGGTTGTGAATTTCAGCCGTAACTACTGGAGCTGGAGAATATGCTCCCATACCGCCTGTGTTAGGACCTAAATCATTATTTAATGCACGTTTATGGTCTTGGCTGGTTGCCATAGGTAAAACATTTTTACCGTCTACCATGACAATAAAGCTTGCTTCTTCACCTTCAAGAAATTCTTCAATAACGACGCGATGACCAGCATCACCAAAGGCATTACCAGCAAGCATATCTTTAATAGCATCTTCTGCTTCGCTCAGTGTTAGTGCAACAATAACACCCTTACCTGCTGCTAGGCCATCAGCCTTAACAACAATTGGAGCGCCTTGTTCACGCACATAAGCAAGCGCCGGCTCTACTTCGGTGAAATTTGCGTAACTTCCGGTTGGAATTTTATTGCGGGCTAAAAAGTCTTTAGTAAAAGACTTAGAGCCTTCAAGTTGAGCTGCCTTAGCACTTGGACCAAAGATAGCTAAACCTGCAGATTGAAATGCATCAACAACACCATCAACTAAAGGTTGCTCAGGGCCTACAATGGTAAGCGCAACACCTTCTTGTTTAGCGAAGTTAACTAGCGCTTGATTATCGCTAATATCGATTGCTACATTTTCTAGTTTATTTTCTGTTGCTGTACCAGCATTACCTGGCGCTACAAACACTTTACTTACTTTAGCAGATTGAGCTGATTTCCATGCTAAAGCATGTTCACGACCACCGCCACCAATCACAAGTACTTTCATTTATTTTTCCTATGTTATACCTATTACAGTAATCTGTAATAGGTAATAAGTATCTTTTATTTTAAAAAGTAATACCAATTGAATTAAATATGTGATCTACTTTATACGTAGAGAAAATTGCCAAACACAAGGTGTTTTTTTAAGTAACTAGTTGTTCTGATTATTAAAAAAATAACGAAGTAGTTGGTGATTTTAACAAGTATAAATGATCACATATTAAATGATATTGGTATAAACTATTTAGACGCTGGTTTTACAAACTTCAACGTCATACGATCACTTTCACCAATAGCAAGGTATTTGGCTTTGTCTGTTTCACCTAATGCTAAGCGAGGTGGTAAAGTCCATACGCCTTTAGGGTGCGTTGTTTCATCTTTTGCATTGGCATTAATTTCACTGCTCGCTGCCAAAGTGAACCCTGCAGCAATCGCTTGTTTAATGGTTAACTCTTGTGAAACATAACCTCTCGCATCTTCAGCCTTAACACCTTTAGGTAATCTGTGCTCAACAACACCTAATACGCCACCTGGTTTTAATGCTTTAAAAGCATCAATAAAGACTTGTTCAACGCCCTTTTCTTTCCAGTTGTGTAAGTTTCTAAAGGTAAGAACTAAATCAGCCGTACCAGCTGGTGCTAGTTCGCTTGCTTTGCCAATGGTAAAGTCAGTTAACACAACTTCTTTAAATACGTCGTTTGAAGCAAGCATTTTCTCGAGCTTCTTACGTGAATTACTGTAGTAGTTGTCTTCACCTGTATCAGGGTAATGAGCGCCGTATAATTTACCATGACCTTTTAATGCCGCCGCTAAAATCTCTGTATACCAACCACCGCCTGGCGTTAGCTCAACCACAGTCATTTGATCATTAAAACCAAAAAACGTTAAGGTTTCTAACGGATGTCTGTATTGATCTCTTGCTTTATTTGCTGCCGAGCGATGTTCGCCTTTAATAGCAGCTTCTAATGCATGACCATGTGAAGCACCTGCAGTAGCGTAACTACCGGCTAAAGTAGCAAAACCAAGTGAAGCAACTAAGAATGTTTTTTTTATTATATTCATCATTAAGCCTTTTTATTTCTCATATTAAAAATAGTTTTAGGGGTGTTATACAATTTATCTAACAACCTTATTAAAACATACAAAGTGCGTTACTTTGTATGTTTTTCTATACTCTTTTTTTAGTGACGGAAATGACGCATACCCGTAAAGACCATTGCAATGTTATGTTCATCTGCTGCTGCAATAACTTCACTATCACGCATAGAACCACCTGGTTGAATTACCGCTGTAATACCGGCTTGTGCAGCTGCATCTAAACCATCACGAAATGGAAAGAATGCATCCGATGCCATTACCGAACCTTTCACTTCTAAATGCTCATCTGCTGCTTTAATTCCAGCTACTTTAGCAGAATAGACACGACTCATTTGCCCTGCACCAACACCAATGGTTTTGCTGTTTTTAACATACACAATCGCATTCGATTTAACGTACTTAGCTACTTTCCAGCAAAATTGTAAATCACGCATCTCTTCAGGAGAAGGTTGACGTTTAGTAACAACTTTTAATTCATCGCTTGTTACGCTACCTTGGTCTCTATCTTGAACCAATAACCCGCCATTAACACGTTTATAATCAAAGCCTGTTGTTTTAGAAGACCATTGGCCACATTCTAACAAACGTAAGTTTGGCTTAGTGGCAATAACTTCTAATGCCTCTGCTGATACTTTTGGTGCAATAATAACTTCTACAAATTGACGAGAAACAATCGTTTGCGCCGTTTGTGCATCTAATTCACGGTTAAAAGCAATAATGCCACCAAAAGCAGACGTTGGATCAGTACGGTAAGCGCCTTCGTAGGCTTCTAAAATATTGTCTCCGATTGAAACGCCACAAGGGTTAGCATGCTTAACAATAACACAAGCTGCTTCTTCAAATTCTTTAACACACTCAAGTGCAGCATCAGTATCTGCAATATTGTTATATGATAAAGCTTTACCTTGAAGTTGCTTCGCCGTAGAAATAGATGCTTCTTCTGGTGAAGCTTCTAAGTAAAATGCAGCATCTTGATGTGAATTTTCACCGTAACGTAAGTCTTCTGCTTTAATAAACTGGCTATTTATAGTACGTGGGAATTTAGCTTTCTCTTGTGATAAATCACTTTGCTCAGCTTCTGCTTCTGCTTCTTTACCATAGGCTGGAAGCATTTTACCGAAGTAATTAGCAATCATGCCATCGTAACTTGCTGTATGTTCAAAAGCAGCAATCGCAAGGTCAAAACGGGTTTGATACGTTAAAGAGCCTTCGTTATTGTCCATCTCGTTTAATACACGTTGATAATCGCCCGCATTAACAATAATGGTTACATCATTATGATTTTTTGCCGCCGCGCGTACCATAGTAGGTCCGCCAATATCGATATTTTCAATCGCATTTTCTAAGCTACAGTTTTCTGCACTTACTGCATTGGCAAACGGGTATAAATTCACAACAACCATATCTATCGCTTCAATGCCATTTTCAGACATAACGCCTTCATCCATGCCACGTCGAGCTAAAATGCCGCCATGTACTTTAGGATGTAATGTTTTAACGCGTCCATCCATTATTTCCGGATGACCCGTGTAATCTGATACTTCAGTAACAGTTATACCATTTTCTGCTAAAAGTTTTGCTGTGCCGCCTGTAGAAAGCAATTCAACACCTTTAGCGTTCAAAGATTGTGCAAACTCAACAATACCCGTTTTATCCGAAACACTAAGCAAAGCACGCTTGATAGGACGATGGTTATTCATGATATTTTATTTACCTTTTATTTTGATAGTAGGCTAGGCCCGATAGTTATAGAATTTTTTAATTTGTTTGATTTTTAAACTTTTTCAGATTTTAAAAACAGAAAAGCACCCGAAGGTGCTTTTATATTTGTTGGCTTAGTTCATACCGTATTTCTTTAACTTCTTACGTAAAGTGCCACGGTTGATGCCAAGTAAGTTGGCCGCTCGCGTTTGATTGCCGCGCGTGTAAATCATAACTTCTTCTAACATTGGCGCTTCTATTTCACTAAGAACTAAGTCGTACATGTTATCAACATCGTTACCGTTTAATTGCTTTAGGTAATTGTTGATTGCAATTTTAGCTTGCGTACGTAATGGAGAGGTTTTAGTTTGTGTTTGAATATCGCCAGTGATAAATGGAGAAGAAATATTTTGTTCGAACATAGGTACAACTCTTTCTGTTAATTTAAAAATTTAAAAAATAATCGATGGTTATGAAGCCAATCGGTCAAAACATAGTTTCAGCATTTCAAGTTGCTCACTTGATGAGGCTAAACTATTAAAACTTGCTCTGAAAGCTTTGCCTTGATCACCAACAAATGTTGATGCATACGCTTCACCTGATAAGCCAAGTGCTTGTATATACCAAGACACATGTTTACGGGCAATTCTAACCCCCGTAAACTCACCGTAGAAACGATGAAGTGAAGTAACATGCTCTATTAAAGTTACACTTACTTCTTCTATAGATGGCGCAGGTAATTTTTTACCATGCGTCAAATAATGATTTATTTCACGAAAAATCCAAGGTTGACCTTGTGCGCCTCGGCCAATCATAATGGCATCTGCACCCGTATAATCGAGTACTTGGCTAGCTTTCTCTACCGAGGTAATGTCACCATTAGCAACAACCGGTATAGATACAGCAGATTTTATCGCCTTAATTGTGTCGTACTCCGCATTCCCTTTATAAAAATCACAACGGGTTCTACCATGAACCGCCAAAGACACAATACCGTTGTCTTGTGCTATTTTCGCAATGTCGATGCCATTACGCGTATTTTCACACCATCCTGTTCTAATTTTTAACGTAACAGGAATATCTACTGATTCAACAACGGCTTTTACAATTTGTTCAACTTGCTTAGGATCTTTCAATAATGCCGAACCAGCGAGTTTCTTATTTACCTTTTTCGCAGGGCAGCCCATATTAATATCAATAATTTGAGCACCGCTATCACGGTTTACCTGAGCAGCAAAAGCTAATTCTTCAGGACAACTTCCTGCTATTTGAACGCTACAAATACCTGCTTCATCACTATGTACCATTCTAAGTTTTGACTTATCTGTATGCCAAACCTTAGGATTTGAAGAAACCATTTCTGAAACAGCTAAACCAGCACCAAAACGACAACATAACGCTCTAAAAGGTTGATCAGTAATTCCTGCCATTGGGGCAAGTAGTACATTGCTGCTTAGCTGATACGGGCCTATTTTCACGTGATTTACTTCTTCTACCTAGTGTTGCTTTTTTGAGCTAACCTTCAAAAGGGCGCTAAGTTTACGCTGTTTTTTAAAGATTGCAAAGCATATAATTTAACCAAATTGAACTTTTTTATGTCTTTTCTGTATTGACTTTTCACAAAGTATTGATCAACACATAATTTGTACAAAAGTAGTGTTAAAATTAACAAAAAAGTAACGTGATATTTGTTGGGAAAAAGAGATCGCGGCTAAAGCGAGCTCCTACAAAAGTGATTTGCTTTGGTGGTTGTTATAGCTGTATGACCGAATTTATTCGGGAAGTTATGAGGTAAGGTGAAGTGAAAGCTTTAAAGCTTGAAGGCTTGAAGGCTTGAAGGTGGATTATTTTGAATTTGTAGGACCGAATTTATTCGGGAAATTGTTGATCTTTATATCCGTGAAAAAGAAAATTCGCGAACAAGTTCGCTCCTACAACAGGTACTTGAACAAGCGCGTTTTTACCACAGAGTACGCCGAGGCGCTGAGCTTCACAGAGGAAGAGCGATAGAGTGTTTCTTCTTTTCTCAGTGAAAGGCGAAGCCTCTCGGTGGCCTCTGTGGTGATAATTTTACTATGGCTTACAGCACAAGATATCGCGGCTAAAGCACGCTCCTACAAAAGTGATTTACCGCGGTGTTTGTTGCTGTTGTAGGTGAGCCTTGAGGCTTACAAGCGTAGCGCAAAAAGTTCTTAATAATATTTTGGTCTCTGCCCTTACCCCAAAAGGTCTAGTCTCTCATCCGCTCTTATCTGCACGTTACAAGGAGGTAACTTATTAGAGAATGCAGGACGCATATTCTCCTGCCATCTGCGGGCAAAACGGTCTTTTCACTAATCTCAGTTTCTAGACCTTACCCAAAAGAGTTTCTCAATTAGCGTAATCTGCGCAATTCGATGAGATCTCTAGTGTCTAATTACCTGAAATCACTAGCTTGCTTTTCTTTTGCCGTTCAGCCTTACCCATTCTTCTTGAACCGTAATGGGTTGCATGTCACACCACTGACCATAAATAGTTTGTAAACTCTCAGCTTGTTCTTCTAGTACACCAGATAATGCAACCAAACCACTATCAGCAACATAAGCCATAATCGTTGGTGCTAATTCTTTTAACGGACCTGCTAATATATTCGCCACAACCACATCGGCTTGCATTGTAGGTTGGTCTTTCGGTAAGTAAAGTTCTAGCCTGTCTTCAACGTTATTACGCTTAGCATTAGCCAAGCTTGCTTGCAGCGCTTGCGGGTCAATATCAATACCGATAACTTTTTTAGCGCCAAGTTTTAGTGCAGCTAATGATAAAATACCCGAGCCACAACCAAAATCGACGACTGTTTTACCTTCCAAATTTAAACTATCAAGCCAAGTTAGACATAACGCAGTTGTTGGATGGGTACCTGTTCCAAATGCTAGTCCTGGGTCTAGCATCACATTTACAGCTTCAGGGTCTGGAACTTCGCGCCAGCTTGGACAAATCCATAAACGCTCACCAAATTTCATCGGATGAAAGTTATCCATCCACTCTCTTTCCCAGTCTTTGTCTTCAAGTTGTTCTAGCTTGTATTGCATATTTTCTTTATCTGGATGAATACCTTTTAAATAATTAAGCACTTTATCCATGTCATGACTTGCCTCAAACAACCCCATTACCACGGTGTTTGACCAATACACCACTTCATCACCTGGAAGAGGCTCATAGATAGGTGTGTCTTTTGCATCAATAAAAGTTACAGCTTGCGATCCACAGGCACTTAACCAGTCGCTATATTTTTCTGCATTCTCTTCATTCGCGCTTAATCTAAGTTGTATCCAAGGCATAGCTATTTCCAAATATTTATTGAGGGCTTCTTTAGATAAAGTACATGATAAAAGGCTTTCGCACTTTCTATAGGCACTATATCTTCACCGAGTATCTTGTAGTTAACTGGGTATAAGTTTAACATTCATTATCATAACTTTTCGTAAAATTTCACTAATAAAGGAAAATAGTTGATGCTAGATTTACTACCTGATCTTTTTGACCAATACGCAAACGATCTAAAACTCGCCCAACCTCTATTCAACGACTATGGCGGGAATGCCATTTTCTCTGGTGAAATAGTGACTGTTTCCTGTTTTAATGACAACTCTAAAGTAAAAGAGCTTGTCGCGACTAATGGTCATGGCAAAGTAATGGTGGTAGATGGGAAAGGCTCAACCGACAGAGCTTTATTAGGCGATATGCTAGCTGAGCAGGCTGTTAGTAATGGTTGGCAAGGCATTGTTATTTATGGCTGCATACGCGATGCTGGAACAATTAGCACACTTGCATTAGGCGTTAAAGCTTTAGGTTGTTGCCCTATAAAAACTGAAAAGCTTGGTGTAGGTATCGTCAACAGTGATGTTCATTTTGCTGGACTACACTTTACTCCAGGTCATTATCTCTATGCTGATAAAAATGGTTTAGCCATAAGCCAGCAATCTTTGGAGTTATAGATTTGCAATATTTTCCCGTGTTTCTTAGTGGCTCAAAACTTTCTGCTATCGTTATTGGCGGTGGTGAGGTTGCCGCGCGTAAAATTGAACTGCTCTTAAAATCCACTAGCAATATTACTGTGATGGCACTAGAACCAAGCGCAAGAGTTGAACGACTAATTGATGAGCATCAATTAGTACATTTAGCCCATAATTATCGCAGCGGCTTTTTATCTAATAAAACATTAGCCATTGCAGCAACCGATAACTCAATGGTAAATGCTGAAGTCGCTAAGGAAGCAAATAGCCTAAACATATTAGTTAATGTAGTGGATGAACCTGAACTTTGTACTTATATCACCCCATCCATAATTGATCGAAGCCCTATGTTAATCGCCTTATCAAGCTCTGGTAGCGCACCTATTCTACTTCGCATGTTAAGAGAGTCTATTGAAAAAACTTTGCCTAACCAATACGGGAAATTAGCCGACTTTTCATTAAAATTTCGAGATTTGGTGAAGGAAAATATCACCAGTTTATCTAATCGACGTTTGTTCTGGGAGCAAGTTTTAAGGGGCAGTGTTGGTGAAAAGGTTTTAAATGGCGAAGCTGAAGTTGCTGAACAGGAATTTAAAAAACAATTGGTCGATGGGGTTAGCTCTTCTGCCGGGAAATTGTCTTTCGTTCATACAAGCAGTGGTAACCCGGATGATTTAACCCTGAAAGCGCATCGTTGTTTTCAATTTGCCGAAACAGTTTTTTATCAAAAAAATATTAATCTAAACTTACTTGAATATATTAGACGAGATGCAGAGAAGTTTGACTATACGGGACAGACTTTAATCGAAGGAATTGATATCGCTTTAAAGCAAGCAGAAAATGGTGTCAAAGTTGTCTTTTTACTTGAAGGCACAGAAGACATTAATGCGGTTTTAGCTATACTGTCTCAGCTATCTTTAACGATGACACAAACTCAATTAATAGAACACTACAATAGCGGATCTTATCAGTAATATAAATATAAAAAAGCCAAACTCTTGGGTAGAGGTTGGCTTTAAAATATATATCTACTTTAGATTCTATGCACCTTTGATACGCACGATATCTGCGCCTAAAGCTTGTAGCTTATCTTCAATGCGTAAATAACCTCTATCGATATGATAAATACGATCAACTTGTGTAGGCGTTTTAGCCACTAAACCAGCAATAACTAAACTTGCTGATGCACGTAAATCTGTCGCCATAACTTGTGCGCCATTTAAGCTATCAACACCTTTTACGATTGCAGTATTACCTTCAAGCTCAATACTTGCCCCCATTCTTTGCAATTCAGGAACATGCATAAAACGGTTTTCAAAAATAGTTTCAACAACTGTTGCACTGCCTTCTGCCAGAACATTCATGGTCATAAACTGTGCTTGCATATCTGTAGGGAATGCAGGATGTGGTGCCGTTTTAATGTTAACTGCTTTTGGTTGTTGACGCATAGTCAATTCAATCCAATCACTGCCTGTTTCAATTTCAGCGCCAGCTTCTTGAAGTTTACTTAACACAGCTTCAAGTGAGCTTGGGTCTGTGTTTAAACACTTTACTTTGCCTTGAGTTACAGCGGCTGCAACAAGAAAAGTTCCTGTTTCAATTCTGTCTGGCATAACACGGTATTCACTACCACGAAGCTCTGTTACCCCTTCAATAGTTAAGGTATCAGTGCCTGCGCCAGAAATCTTTGCACCCATGCTATTTAAGCAGTCAGCCAGATCTACAATTTCCGGTTCTCTAGCTGAATTTTCAATAATGGTCGTACCGCTTGCAAGTGCTGCAGCCATCATTAAGTTTTCAGTACCGGTAACACTTACTGTATCCATAAAGATAGTTGCGCCGCTTAACTGGCCTTCATTTTTAGCAACGATATAGCCGTTTTCAACGTCAATATCTGCGCCCATCAATTTTAAGCCTTGGATATGCAAGTTTACTGGTCTTGCACCAATGGCGCAGCCACCAGGTAAAGACACTTCAGCATGTCCCATGCGGGCAAGTAAAGGACCAAGTACTAAAATAGAAGCACGCATGGTTTTCACTAACTCGTACGGGGCTAGGCACGTTTCAATATGGCTTGCATCAATACGAACGGTATCATCACTTAACCACTCACATTGTGCACCTAATTGGCCTAAAAGTTTTACTGTGGTTAAAATATCGTTAAGCTGCGGTACATTACTAAAAACAATAGGTGTTTTAGATAATAACGCAGACATTAGAATAGGGAGTGCGGCGTTTTTAGCGCCTGATATTGTGACTTCACCGTTTAGCGGTGCGCCACCTGTTACTTTAAATGCATCCAAAATAAACTACTTATTTAAAAAATTATTAATGAAATATTTGACCAGTATACCCAAAAAATAGCGTTTGACTACATATTGAATAATTTATCTCTTTGCCATTGTGCTTTAGTAAATGTCTTTACTGTTACCGCATGAATGGTTCCATTTTGAATTTGCTCTGATAATGCAGCAAAAACAACTTGTTGACGTTTAACTCGACTTAACTCTTCAAAAAAGTCTGCTACCGCCATAACTGAACATTGAGAGCCGTCGAATTTAACATGTAGCTCATCAAGCTCTAATGCATCATTAATAAGCTTTTCGATTTCACTTACTTCCATTTTATTTCCTTTATTTGATTGTTGTAACTTAAGTGGTTCATTTAATGTTTAAACTTAAAAGTAAGGCTATTCGCTCGCAACCGGCAAAAAACCTTCTACCCCACTTAAAGTGATTAATTTATTTAATTTACTCGGTAAGGCGCTAAACGTTAAAGCGCACTGTTGCGTTTGAGCTTTTTCAAGTAACTCAAAAAGCCAAGCAAGACCCGCAGTATCTATTTTACTAATGTCTTTTAAGCTAAGAACGATTCGCTCTTGAGCAAGTAACTTCTTAACTAACTTAGGGTCAATAGCAGCGATTGTTTGGCGAGTTAACTCCCCTGTTAAAGCGGCTTCATTATTATCTATCGATAAATTAAAGGTGCTCACGTTTTATCCTTTATCATTTTTAAAAACAATATCACGCTGACTTTTTTCTTTAAGCATTTCGGTTACATAAGGGAGCCCTTTTTGTCTAATTAAAGGTCCTAGCTCTGCTTGTTTACTGTCAAGTAAACTAACCCCTTCAGCAACCATATCGAAAGCTTTCCACTCTTTCGTTTTCTTATCTATTCTTACTTTGAAAGAAACATCAATATTTTCCCCACCAGGCATCACTATTTCTGTTTTAATAGCGATTATTCCTTTGCCTGCAAAGTCTTTCTCGGGTGAAAACAACACCTCTTGGTTATCGTATAGTGTAAAAACTTGCGCATATGAGGTAATTAGGTAGTCGAGGAATACCGGCACAAATGCTTTTCTGTCTTCTTTACTTGTGTTCTTTAAATGCTTACCTATCACCTTATACGCAGAATACTGATGATTTACATAAGGCATTAATTCCTCTGCTACAACATCTTTAAGTAGATTAGGATTCTCTTTGATATCATTCGATTGAAGTGCAAAGCGCTTAAACGTTAAGCCAGCAACTGTTTTAATCATTTTATAAGGATTTTTCTTGTCGACAACCGTTTCTTCACTACTCGCTGGTTCAACAGCTTTAGTTTCATTTGTGTTAGCCTCTGATGCTGCAAACACATGACTTACCGGTACAAAACTAGCTACAAAGGCAACCATAGTAACCGATAATAAAAAACTTGGTTTGAAAACACTTAACTTCATTATTCTTCACTTCCTTGACTAAATAAAAACTGACCGATTAATTCTTCTAAAACGAGTGCTGATTTCGTATCTTCTACGAAATCCTCTGGTGCTAACATATCAATATCTTCATCGATAAAGCCTGGTTGCAAACCAATATATTGCTCACCAAGTAAACCTGCAGTTAAAATAGCGGCTGATGTTGCTTCAGAAAAGTTTCTATATTCGTTATGAATATTCATTGTGACAACAGGGCTATAATCTTCATCGTCTAATTTTATTTCAGTAACCCTGCCAACAACCACACCACCTACTTTTATAGGTGAGCGCACTTTTAAACCGCCAATGTTATCAAATTTAGCATACAGATTGTAAGACTCGCCGGTGCTAGACATATCTGTGGTTGCCACTTTAAAAGACAGCATTAATAAAGCCACTATACCTAGCGCAACGAAAGCACCTACCATTAATTCAATTTTTTTAGAAACCATGTTCACCACCAAACGCCTTATGTTGTCATTTGTTTATTGTAATTTCAGCTATTCAAAACGCGTTAAGTATTTGATTAGCTGGTTGTATTATTTAAGTTTTTTATCTCTTGCTTGTCTTGTTTTCATTCAGATTAACTTTTACTTAGCAAACATCAATGCTGTTAAGACAAAATCTAAAAAGAGCACTAATAATGAAGAGTGCACAACGGTTGCTGTGGTAGCCTTTGCAATACCTTCCGAAGTTGGTTCACAAGCATAACCTTTATAAACCGCTATCCATGACACAACAAAAGCGAACACCACACTTTTGATAACACCATTCATGATGTCTTTTTGAAAGTCTACTTGGTTTTGCATAACAGACCAGAACGTACCTGCATCTACACCGAGCCAATCAACACCGACAACGTGAGCGCCCAATATGCCCACCATAGAAAAAATAGCCGCAAGCAAAGGTAAACTAATAAATCCAGCCCAAAATCTTGGCGCAATAACGCGTCGTAAGGGATCTACTGCCATCATTTCTAAGCCCGAAAGCTGTTCTGTTGCTTTCATTAAACCTATTTCTGCTGTTAAGGCTGAACCCGCTCTACCTGCAAATAACAATGCCGCGACAACAGGACCAAGTTCTCTTAACAAAGATAAAGCCACCATCGGCCCTAAACTGGCCTCTGCGCCAAAATCGACTAGAATAGTATAGCCTTGAAGGGCAAGTACCATACCAATAAAGGTACCTGAAACTACAATGATAATTAATGACATAACGCCCACGCTATGCATTTGTTTTATCAATAAGGGTGTACCCTTTTTAAAATCAGGTCTGTGAATAATGGCTTGAAGCAAAATTAAAACAGCTTCACCTAAGCCTGTAATCAGCGCAATAGCACGACGACCTAATTGTTGAATTTTATTCATGATGCTTATCCTGCTGCGCTTTTAGTGTTAATGCGCCTGCTAAAGGCTTAACTAATTCGTCTTTATAATCGTTTGCGGGATAATGAAAAGGCACGGGACCGTCTGCTTCACCTTGCACAAACTGTTTAACTAAAGGAGATTGGTCGGCTTTTATTTGTTCCGGTGTACCTTGGCCGATAATTTTTTTATCGGCAATAATATAAATATAATCTGCAATACTCAAAACTTCTGGTACATCATGGGTTACCACAACAGAAGTTAATTCAAGAGAATCGTTTAGAGAACGAATTAAGCGCACAATAACCCCCATAGAAATAGGGTCTTGTCCGGCGAAAGGCTCATCATACAAGATAAGTTCGGGATCTAAAGCAATTGAGCGCGCCAATGCCACACGCCTTGCCATACCACCTGATAGTTCAGAGGGGTGAAGATCTCTAGCGCCTCTCAAGCCAACAGCCTCAAGTTTCATTAAAACAATTTTTTCAATCAATGATTCAGGTAATTGACTATGCTCTCGAATAGGAAAGGCAATATTATCAAAGACACTCATATCCGTGAATAACGCTCCACTTTGAAAAAGCATGCCTATATCTTTTCTTACTTTATATAGATCATTACGCGATAACGCAGGGATATTATTGCCTTTAAAGTGAATACTGCCACTGTCGGGTTTTATTTGCCCACCCATTAAACGTAACAAGGTCGTTTTACCAATACCACTAGGGCCCATTATAGCTGTCACTTTGCCCTGCTCTATAGACATGCTAATGTCGTCATAGATAACCCGTTCACCTCGTTTGAAGGTAAGGTTTTTAACATCAACCAATGTTTTTTTACTTTCGGCCATATTTTAGGTCTAACCTTTACAGTTCGTTATCTAGAAGAACTTGAGTGGACTCATTATATCCATATAACGTTCATTAAGAAAATTGTTGCTGATCTTATCTCATTCTCCAAAAATCTTCATTACAAATAATCACTTTGTTCAAAACAGATGTTACCGGATGTGATTTTATGAGATTAATTCTACTTTTTTGCTGTTTTTTTTAATAATTACTTTGTTTTTCTTCATATAAGAGCGACAATTTAACTCTATTCACTAAATTGCCTTAATCAATTTGAATAATTTCCCTGCTATGCTTTTGGAGCGCTGAATGTTTGAACAGATCATCATTTTAATGTTATCACTCATGTTACTTGTTTGGAGTGCTGATAAATTTGTTTATGGGGCATCTTCCTTAGCTGCAAATCTTGGCGTCTCGCCTATGATTATTGGTTTAACTATTGTCGCTATGGGCTCTTCTGCTCCAGAAATGATGGTCGCTGCTGCTGCTGCGATGAACGGCAACCCTGATACTGCCGTTGGAAACGCTATTGGCTCAAATATTACTAATATCGCTTTAGTGCTTGGCATGACCGTTTTAGTAAAGCCTTTAAGTATTACCTCGGGTACCATAAAAAAAGAGCTACCACTTTTACTATTACTTTCCATTTTCACCTATTTTGTTTTCGCTGATAACTTTTTTAGCTTTTCTGAAGGTGTGGAGCTTATGATTGGCTTCTTTATCTTTATTGCCTTTTTATTAATTAAAGCTCTTCGTGAAAGAAAGCAAAATGCTTTAAACGACCAAATGTTGATTGAGGCTGAAGCTGAAATAGAAGAAAAAACGACGCCACTTTTATCTGTAGTATGGCTAGTAGTAGGCATTATAACTTTAGTAGCAAGTGCAAAATTTCTTGTCGGTTCCTCTATTTTTATTGCTAAGTTCTTTGGAGTAAGTGACTTAGTGATTGGCTTAACGGTAATTGCCATAGGTACAAGTTTACCGGAATTAGCCGCAAGCATTGCCAGTGTTTTAAAGGGTGAAGATGATTTAGCCATGGGTAATATTATCGGTTCAAATATTTTCAACATCCTTGCAGTGCTCCCTTTTGCTGCATTAATAGCCCCTGGGCCTATAAATCCTGAGGCAATAGCACGAGATATACCGGCAATGTTAGGCATTACCTTTTTACTATTTATGATTTCTTTCAGTCGAAAACGTGGTAATTTCAGGTTAACAAGAGTCAAAGGTGGGTTATTAGTGCTCAGCTTTATTGGTTATCAAACCTTATTATTTACTCAAGTTACCGCATAACATTTACTCAAGATATCGCATAATACTAGAATAGTTTCTAAGTTTAGTTTTAAAAATGTATAAACAGAGATTGTATGAAAAACTTTAAAGAACTCGCAACCAATGTCATTAACATAGAACAAAATGCAATAACCGAATTATTGCAATACATTGACGATAGTTTTGAAAAAGCCTGCCAGCTAATGTTTGATTGCCAAGGCCGTGTTATTGTTGTTGGTATGGGCAAGTCTGGACATATAGGCGGTAAAATAGCAGCAACGCTTGCCAGTACGGGAACACCCTCTTTCTTTGTACATCCTGGTGAAGCAAGTCATGGCGACCTTGGAATGATCACCTCGCATGATGTGGTTCTTTGTATTTCTAACTCTGGCGAAACCAGTGAAATTTTAGCGATTACGCCTGTTATTATGCGTATTGGGGCAAAACTCGTTGCGATGACAGGTAACAAAACATCTACTTTAGCACTGCTTGCTGATACTCATATTTGTACCAAAGTAAGTGTTGAGGCTTGCCCTTTAGGGCTAGCTCCAACTTCCAGTACGACGGCAGCGTTAGTCATGGGCGACGCATTAGCCGTTGCTTTACTTAATGCTAGAGGTTTTACAGCAGATGACTTTGCGCTTTCTCATCCTGGTGGTAGCTTAGGTAAGCGATTACTATTACGCTTACAAGATATTATGCACAAAGATGAGCGTTTGCCTATTGTAAGTGAAACAGCTCTTATCAAAGAAGCTTTAGTTGAAATGTCACAAAAAGGTTTAGGTATGACTGCTGTCGCTAATACTGAAAACCAACTTGTAGGCCTTTTTACCGATGGTGACTTACGTCGCATTTTAGATGAACAAATAGATATTCATGCCGACCCAATATGCAGTGTTATGACACACTCGCCAACGGTTGCAAAAGCCGATATGTTAGCTGCTCAAGCACTTAATATCATGGAAGAGAAAAAGATTAACGGTCTCATTATCGTCAATGAAAATAATGAACCTGTTGGTGCAATGAATATGCACGACTTACTCAGCTCTGGAGTTTTATAATGCAATCTTTATACGGTGAAATAGATAGTGATGTTGCTAATAAAGCACAAAACATTAAATTATTAGTATGTGATGTAGACGGCGTGTTTTCCGATGGCCGTATTTATCTTGGAAACAACGGTGAAGAACTTAAAGCATTTCATACTAAAGATGGTTTTGGTATAAAAGCACTCGCTGCAAGCGGTGTTGATATAGCCATTATAACCGGAAGACGTTCGCAATTAGTTGCTAATAGAATGCAAGCATTAAACGTTACCCATATTATTCAAGGTGAAGAAAACAAGCTTCCTGCTTTAGAGATTTTAGTCGATAAGTTAGGGCTTACTATGGACCAGGTTGCCTATATCGGTGATGATGTTCCAGATTTAGCCTGTATTCAAGCAGTAAGTTTAGGTATTAGCGTTCAAGATGCTCACCCACTTGTTATTAAGGGCTCTGATTATACGACCTTTATGTTAGGAGGTTTTGGCGCGGTTCGAGAAGTTTGCGACTTAATTATGCAAAGCCAAGGCACGTTAGAACAAGCAAAAGGCGCTAGTGTATGAATCGTGTAGATGCATTAACCATTACCGCGGTACTCGTCAGTCTTATTACCTATGGCATTATCGAGTGGCAAACCGAGAACATTACGCCTGAAGCCACCACTAAATCGATTGAGACACCTAATTTCACAGCGCTAGAGTTAAAGAGTAAAATTTATACCACCGATGGCAGTTTATCGCATGTCGTAAACGCTCAGAAAATGGAGCATTTTGAAGCAAGTAAAATTACTCGTTTCAAACAACCTCATTACACCATTTACCCTAGTACTCAAGACAAAAAGACAAAGAATACTCAAAAAGAACTAAGTTCGTTGCAAGCAAGTTCAGGTAAAAATGACACATCGAACACACATAAGAGCCAACTTTATCATAGCCAACAATCTCCTTGGAATTTAAGTGCAAAAGAGGCGACACTTTACAAAGATAACAGGGTTGTATTAAATAGCAGAGTTAGGCTGAAGGCAATTGACGCAGAAAGCATCATACAAGAAGTTCACTGTAAACACTTAGAGCTTGATTTAACTACAAATATTATTAGTTCTGAACAAACAGTGATGATCCAAGGAAAAGATTTTACAATGTATGGCTCAGGGCTGAGCATTGATTTAAACAATAAAACGATGACTTTATCGGAACATGTAAGAACAGTTTACAAAAAAATATAATGAATAGCTTGGGTATAACGTTAATACCTTTATACAGCCAAAAAAAATCACGATTTATTAAGTAAGAGACAACATGAATAAAAAATTACTAAGCCTTATGCTTACAACAACTTTATTTTGCAGCATAACAGCCCCTTTAAAGGCTTTGGCAACTAAAATAGATTTGGAAGAAGAAATAAGCATTAAGTCAGATAGACAATCTGCTGATTTAAAAAATAAAATTTTAGACTATATCAACAATGTTGTTATTACTCAGGGAACATTATCTATAACTGCTGACATAGTTCAAATTTATTCTGGACAAGAGAATAGTAGCGAGAGTAAAGGCGATACTTATTTAGCCAAGGGCAATCCTGCTGTATTTCAACAAACACTTGAAGACGGCTCAATTATTACCCTTGAAGCAGAAAAAATAACTTACCAACCTGAATTATTTTTAGTCACTGTGGCTGGAAATGCAAAAGTAAAACAAGCAAGTAGTGAAGTATCGGGTAGCGAAATTACATACAACATCGCTACTGAAAGACTTGATGCAATGAGTAATTCTAATGAGCAAGTAACTACTATTTTACAGCCAAGTGCGATTAAAAAAACAAAAAAAGAACAGGAAGATTCATCAAGCAGCTCTCAAAGCAATGATGAAAATGATAACAACAGTGAGTCAACGGACAAAGCGATAAAAGCTGATAATCTTGCCTCGGAGCAACTGTAATATGGAGTTCACCGATAAACTTACCGTTACTGGTTTAGCTAAAGCTTACAAAAACAAATCAGTTGTTAAAGATGTTAGCCTTGAAGTATCTGCTGGTCAAATAGTTGGTTTACTTGGTCCAAATGGCGCGGGTAAAACCACCTCTTTTTACATGATTGTTGGACTCGTACCAAACGATGCAGGCTCTATTGTATTAAATCAAGAAGATATCACGCTTGCCCCTATGCATGAACGTGCGAGAAGAGGTATTGGCTATTTGCCGCAAGAAGCTTCTATTTTTAGAAAGCTGAGTGTGTTTGATAACATCATGGCCATTTTACAAACACGTAAAGATTTAAATTTAGATGAAAAACACCATGTGTTGGAGCAATTATTAGAAGAGTTTCATATTACTCATATTCGCGACAACACAGGAATGAGCTTATCCGGTGGTGAACGACGACGAGTTGAAATAGCAAGGGCATTAGCAGCTAATCCTAAGTTTATTTTACTTGATGAACCCTTTGCTGGTGTCGATCCTATCTCGGTTGGTGATATAAAGAAAATTATTTTACAATTAAAAAATAAAGGCATCGGGGTTTTAATTACCGACCATAATGTTCGCGAAACCTTAGATGTTTGTGAAAATGCTTACATTGTGAGTCGCGGTGAAATAATCGCACAAGGCGATGCAGAGCAAATATTAGCAAACCAGAAAGTAAGAGATGTTTACTTAGGTGAACAATTTACACTTTAGTTGCAGGTTATAGCGGTTAACTAGTTAGCAAGCTTCTAAAGCAACAGTAACTTTAACACAAGCTGTAACACAAGCTGTAAAAAGCACGGTTTTATCTTCTAATATTGATAATAACCAATGCAAAGCAAGCTATACTAAAAATATAAATAAAGACATTAATAGGAATTTTTAAGAATTACATGCGCCCAACTCTTCAACTCCGTGTAGGACAAAGCTTAACCATGACCCCACAATTGCAACAAGCGATAAAGCTGTTGCAATTGTCGACCTTGGATCTTCAACAAGAGATCCAAGAAGTTTTAGAAAGCAATCCTTTACTTGAGATAGATGAAAACAGTTCAGCTGATGAAAGCTCAAATACTGAACAAAACAATCTAGAAGAAGCATTTGATTCAACTTCAGCTCAAGCAACAGAGACTTTGTCAACCAATGATGTAAGTGATGAGCCAACCGCCAATATAGATGAGATATCTACCACTGAGGCTTTAGAAAAAACAGATATTCCTGAAGAATTAAACATCGATACTACTTGGGATGAAAGCTACAGCGCAGGTACCTCAAACACAGGTGCAATTAGTAGCCCCGCAGATGACTTCACCTACCAAGGCGAAACATCTGACTCGATTCAAGATCATTTATCATGGCAAATGCAGCTAACCCCTTTTTCCGATACTGACAAAGCCATTGCTGTAGCGATTATTGAAGCGGTAGATGACGCTGGATACTTAACCGTTTCTGCCGAAGAAATTCTTGCCAGTGTCGGTACACAAGATTTAGAACTAGACGAAGTTGAAGCTGTGTTAAAACGCATTAATATGTTTGACCCTATTGGTGTTGCAGCGAGGTCTATCCCTGAGTGTTTACTTATTCAACTTAATCAGTTTGATGAGAGCACCCCTTATTTAGCAGAAAGCAAACTTATTATAAGTGAGCATATCGATCTTTTAGGTAATCGAGATTATCGACAATTAATGCGTAAAACCAAGTTAAAAGAAGATCAACTACGTGAGGTAATGCGCCTTATACAAAGCTTAAATCCTCGACCAGGCGACGCAATAATTAAAGGAGACGATCAGTATATTACCCCTGATGTTTCTGTTGAGAAAAAGAATGGTCGCTGGATTGTTACATTAAACCCTGATACAGCACCTAAACTTGGTATTAACCAACAATATGCTGCCATGTCAAAGTCAATGAAGTCGAGTGATGACGGACAGTTTATTCGTAATAACTTACAAGAAGCCAAATGGTTTATCAAAAGCTTACAGCAGCGAAATGATACCTTATTGAAAGTTTCTAATTGCATAGTGCAACGCCAGCAAGGCTTTTTTGAGCATGGCGCTGAAGCAATGAGACCTATGGTACTAAACGATGTAGCGGAAGCTGTCGATATGCATGAGTCAACAATTTCTCGTGTAACAACACAAAAATATATGGATACCCCCAGAGGTATTTTTGAATTAAAGTACTTCTTTTCAAGCCATGTTAGCACTGAAAATGGAGGCGAGTGTTCTTCAACAGCTATTCGTTCTCTTATTAAAAAGTTAATTGAAGCGGAAGTTCCTGCTAAGCCACTAAGTGACAGTAAGATGGCCGACTTACTTGCTGAACAAGGTATTAAAGTAGCAAGAAGAACAATTGCCAAATATAGAGAATCTTTAAATATTCCGCCGTCGAATCAACGGAAAAGCTTATTATAAAGGTAAAATCGCCTTAAATTGCAGTAAGTTCTCGTAAATTGATAAAAATAAAATTAAGGTTGTATTAACGTGAAACTCATCATTGTCAGTGGCCGTTCAGGCTCCGGGAAATCAGTTGCTTTAAGAGTATTAGAAGATTTGGGCTATTATTGTGTGGACAATATCCCTGTTAATTTACTGCCCGCTTTAACCCATACTGTTATCAATGATTATGAAACGGTAGCGGTAAGCTTAGATGTTCGAAACCTGCCAAAAGATCCGTCAGATATACCTGAAATTATTGACTACTTACCAAGTGTGGTTGATGTTACCACCATATTCTTAGATGCAGACGATAACGATCTCGTTAGTCGCTTTAGTGAAACTAGACGTTTACACCCATTGATTCAAGAAGATGTCGTCTTAGAGCAAGCCATCGCTTTAGAGAAAGAGTTATTACTTCCTATTTCAACTAATGCTGACCTTTGCATTAACACCAGTGAGCTAAGTCCGCATCAACTTTCTGATTTAGTGAGAGAAAGAATACTTGGTAAAACCACTGGTTCTATGGTCATCGTTTTTCAATCTTTTGGTTTCAAACACGGGAGCCCTAAAGATGCGGATTATGTTTTTGATGCTCGATTTTTACCTAACCCTTTTTGGGATAAAACGCTTAAAAATAACACCGGACTAGAGCAGAATGTACAAGAGTTCTTGTCGAATCAACCTATTATTACTAAGTTTATTTTACAGGTGCAAAACTTTTTACTTACTTGGTTACCACACCTTGAAAGAAGTAACAGAAGCTATTTAACCATTGCTATAGGCTGTACCGGAGGCAAACATCGCTCGGTTTATATCGCAGAACGTTTAGCCCATCACTTTAAGAAAGAACATGAAAATATCCAGACGCATCATCGCGACATTGAAAAAGTAGCTCAAAAAAAATAACCAAGCGCATTATCATAAGCAAACTAAAAACAGTATGTTATGTTAAACTTAACTTTTTAAACCTAATTAACTACGACTACTTATAAAAACCTTTGCTATATATAAACTAAAGCAAAGCAATAGGCTTTCAATGTCAGACATATTAGAACAAGAAGATAACCAAGCCAAACTACTACAAGTGAACGAAGCACTTGATAGTGGCATGTTTGTCTATGTCCGTAAATTATTACAGCAAATGGAAGCCTACGACCTCGCATTGATATTAGAGTCTTCTCCCGCTAAAAGCCGTAATTTACTTTGGCAACTAATCGACTCTGAATTTCATGGTGAGGTGTTAGAAGAGTTAAACGAGGAAGTAAGAAAAGGCATCTTGAAAAGTATGCAGCCAGGACAACTTGCTGCAATTACAGAAGGCATGGACATCGATGATCTTGCCGAAGTACTAAGAACACTTCCCGACACAGTATTTCGTGAAGTACTTAAGTCGATGGACTCGCAAGATAGAAGCCGCGTAGAAACCGCTTTATCTTTCGAAGAAGATACCGCTGGTGGTATCATGAATACCGATACCATTACGTTGCGCCCCGACGTAAGTGTTGACGTGGTATTGCGCTATTTGCGCCTTAAAGGGGAGTTACCAGAAGCCACAGACTCTTTCTATGTTGTCGACCGACAAAATATTTTTATTGGCGCCGTTTCCTTATCTTCAATTGTCACTGCAAAGACAGATACAATTGTTTCTACTCTTATCGATGAAGATGTTGAAGCAGTGCAAGTAAGTATGCAGGAACAAGCTGTTGCTCAGCTGTTTGAACGCTACGATTGGTTTTCAGCCCCTGTTATTGACGAACAAGGACACTTACTTGGTCGTATAACCATCGATGATGTTATTGATATCATCCGGGAAGATGCTGAGCATAGCATGATGAGTATGGCGGGTTTAGATGATGAAGCTGATACCTTTGCTCCTGTTTTCGAAAGTACCAAAAAGCGTTCTGTATGGCTAGGTATTAACTTATTTACAGCTCTGATGGCTGTTGCTGTTACCAGCATGTTTGAAGGCACTATTCAGCAATTGGCTATTTTAGCCATATTAAATTCACTCGTGCCCAGCATGGGTGGCGTAGCAGGTAGTCAAACACTCACGCTAGTGGTTAGAGGTATTGCCCTTGGCCATATCGGTGAGAGTAACTCAAAAGCATTATTAATTAAAGAGCTCGCCGTCGGCTTTCTTAATGGCATAATTTGGGCTGTACTCATAGCAAGTTTTGTCGCGTTATGGAAACAAGATTTGATGTTAGGCGGCGTTATTGCTTTTGCCATGCTAATGAATTTAACCGCAGCTGGCTTTGCCGGTGTTACGATTCCTTTGCTCTTAAAGCGCATGAATATAGATCCTGCGCTTGCTGGTGGTGTAATCATCACCACCATCACTGATGTAGTTGGCATCTTTGCTTTTTTAGGTACCGCCACATTAATGCTTACTTAACCTGATGTGATGGTCTCCTCCTAATACGGCATCTATGTGCCAGTTAAATACAATCAAAATGGGAGAAAACCAAATGAAGATTACGTCTTTCTATATCGGATTGTATAAACTTTCTTTCTCATTAAACATTATCCAAGAAGCGAGCACATATTTATCATTCGAAACGGGGATGCTTCCTCGATGAGAATGCGTAAACCCACAAGGGGCTAGTACTATACTTCCTTGTGTAGGTGTTACCTGAGCATTTTGATAAAAAAACTGCGTTTCCCCACCTTCTTTTACATCATTAAGGTAAATCAATAATAACAACACTCGATGTAATGAACGCTGTTTAGGGTCACTTGGATGCACAAAATGTTCTGAGTGCCAGTGATGATACTGTAGTGGTCAACTGTTTTTGGCCACAGTTTTATAGTTCTTCCAATAATGATC
>JBMYWR010000029.1:0-26302 GCA_049607625.1 Colwellia sp. | reverse complement strand
TAAAAAATATAAAAAGTGCTGTGGCTAGTTTAACAAATTATTTTACTTGTATTATACCAATTCAATTAAGTTTTGGTCACTTGTACTGGTTAAAATAAGTCATGGCTGCGTTCCTCTCAATCCCAATAGCTAGCTATTACTCAATCGAGCGCTTTGCCCTGATTCATTTTTCCTATCCACAACAAGTTAACAAATTTAATGGAACTGGTATTAGGTTTGTTCTCCAGTAACTTGTATTTTCTTAGATGAAATACAAGTTACTTAACCCACTTTTCTTTTTTGTTGTTTTACCTAGCCTTGCAGTTCAGCCCAAAAGGGTCGTCAATTGAGTGCGAGGGCAGAGTAAACCATACAGGTCCCTTATCTCCCATATAAAAGTGATCTTCTAAGCGCACACCAAATTCATCCGGAATGACTAACATAGGTTCGTTACTAAATACCATGCCCGTTTGTAGTGGTGTTGATGTTCCTCGCACTAAGTAAGGCCATTCGTGTATATCTAAACCACAACCATGACCTGTTCTGTGAGGTAAGCCTGGCAACTCATAATCGGGGCCATAGCCATTTTCATTTATTACTTGTCGGGCTGCATCATCGACTTTACCGCAGTCAACGCCTAATTGTGCGGCTTTAAAGCCTGCTGCTTGTGCATCTTTTTCAACTTGCCAAGCAATACGTTGCTTCTTAGTCGCTTCTCCATATGCATAAGTTCGGGTTATATCAGAGTTATAGCCATGTAATAAGCAACCTGTATCAATGAGTACCCAATCATTTTCTTTCAGTACTTGTGGGTCTTTCACGCCATGTGGGAAGGAGGTGGCTAAACCAAAAAGTACGATACAAAAAGAAGAGCCGGAAGCTCCAACACGTCTGTGAGCTTCATTAATAAATTCAGTTACCTCAACCGTTGTTATACCTGGGTGTAAAATACGAGCAGCCGCTTTATGAACTTCCAAAGTCATATTTTTTGCTTGCTGCATTAAGGTAATTTCCGCTTTAGACTTAATTTGTCGACAAGGTGCTGTTATGTCAGATCCATTAATAAACTCAAACTTTTCAGCTACTTTACGACAGCCATCAAAGACAAAAAATGCCGCCGATTCATCGATTGCTATTTTTCCTCCTTTAAAACCTAGTTGATTAATTATTTTCGAAAAAAGTTGATAAGGACTTTCATCTTCATGCCAACCGTTATAGTTTCCACAGATTTTCATGTTGTCTTGTAATGAGCCTTTCTCAAAATGAGGAGCAATATATTCTAACTCCCCTTGGGCAGGCAATATCGCACCTACTAGGCGTTCTGACTTATACCAGTTTAAACCAGTAAAATAACTTAAGTTAGTGCCCGCATCTAAATACAAAGCGCAAACACCCTGTGCACTCATAAGTTGCTGAGCTTTATTGATTCGAGCTTGATATTCTTCTTTGCTAATGGCCTTTGCTTCAGTCGTCATATTTTGCAGTTTATTTAACTCTATTTCGGGCGAAGATCCGCCAACACCAATTGTCATTTTTTATGCCTCATCAAGCGTGTTTTAAAAAAATACCCTTAAAAGTATCTTTAAATAAATATCATTAAATTAATGGCAAACATCATAACAAAGGTTTTTAGTTATTGCTTCACCTAAACCTTGGTATATGGATAAAATCAGGCTACAATTCGCCATCAAAAAAATTTAGAAGCAGTAAGTATCAATGAACAAAAAGCATCGAGCTTTTTTAAAATGGGCAGGGGGGAAATACTCCTTAAGCGATGTGATTTCAAAAATGTTACCTAAAGGTGACTGTTTGATTGAGCCATTTGTTGGTGCCGGTTCGGTTTTTTTAAACACAGACTACAAAAAGTATATCTTAAACGACATTAATCAAGATTTAATAAACCTTTATCGAATTTTACAAGACAATCCTGACGCATTTATCCAAGATGCGAAGAAACTGTTTATCCCTGAAAATAATGATGAGTCTCGTTATTATCAATTGCGTGCCGAGTTTAACGCCAGTGATGATAAGTACTTTAGATCTTTAGTTTTCCTCTATATGAATCGTTACGGTTATAATGGCTTATGTCGATATAATAAATCAGGGGGATATAATGTGCCTTTTGGTCGTTATAAAAAACCATATTTTCCTGAAACAGAGTTGAATTACTTTGCTGAAAAAGCAGAGAAAGCTATTTTCACTTGCGAAGGTTATAGAGATACCTTTGCCCGCGCAACATCATCTAGCGTTATTTATTGCGATCCACCTTATGTTCCTTTAAGTAAAACAGCTAGTTTTACCAGTTATTCTGGCAACGGCTTTGGTTTAGATGAGCAAGCAGACCTTGCTAATGTTGCAGAAGAAGTTGTTTCCCAAAAATCTGTCCCAGTGTTAATTAGTAACCACGATACTATTTGGACCAGAAAAATTTATCAACATGCTAAAAAGGTTAAATCAATACAAGTTGCTAGATCGATAAGCCAGAAAGGTGGCGGAAGAACGAAGGTAGCTGAATTGTTAGCGCTATATAAGGTTTAGAGAAAAGTATAATACCAATTCAACTAAGTTATTGCTCACTTGTACTGGTTAAAATAAGTCATGGCTTCGTTCCTCTCAATCCCAATAGCCAGCTATTACTCAATCGAGCGCCTTGCCCTGATTCATTTTTCCTTCGTACAACAAGATCACAAACTTAATGGAACTGGTATAAGGTTTAGAGAAAAGCATATTACTTAGAAGAAAATTAAGTTTAAAACAGAAAGCAGAACGGGGTATGTATTAACTAGAGGGGATAACCAGTGATACTACTGTGACTAAACCAGCAATAAATATTCCAGTACAAATTATGCCAGCGATAATAAAATGACTAATTTTTCCTTGATTGAAGTCATCCTGCCTATTTTTATCGCTTTGCACACCGACAAATGCAGCGCTAACACTTTTAAGAGTAGAAAATAAGCTTTGCTTATTTTTTTCTTCCGCATTAATAGCTGTTAATTTACTGTTATTACGCAGCTTAATCATTTCTCTTACTTATCTTGCAGAAAATGGTGATGTAGCAACTCAATTAAATTTAAAAAACGAAAGTGTAAAGACATGTTTTCGTCCGAAACTAAATTAGACCAACTAGGCTTGCTTGTTTTGGTCAATTTATTACATGGGTGTTGTACATGACTAATAGGTAGTTTGGTATTTTCAGTTAAGCATTTATTTAGATTGCTCGCCTGAAGTGACATATTACTATCGTCCATGGTAATAGTAAGCGTTAAAGCCAATATAACGCCTAAGGCAGAAAAAGAGCGAAGAGACTTTTTAATTCTAAACTGTGTAATCACAATAAATTCCATAAAGTAAAAAGGGATAATCAACCATTATAGTTAACTATCCCCAGCTTGTCACTGTTTACTTTTTGTTCATTTTTTAAGTTGATGGTTAATTTTATGAACTATAACTTTATGAACTATAACTTTACGAACTAGAAAGATTTAGCAATGCTAAATACAAGTGACTCATCGCCTTCAGCAGCGCCTTCAACATCTAGCTCTTTTGAGTTAATGATAGCGGCTACACCAATATCAAAACCTGATACTGAAGTACCGTAACCTAGCTCAAAGTAATCGCCATCAAAATCTTGTCCCCAAGAACCGTAAGTTGCATAGAACCCTTCGTATTCTCCTGTTACCGTTATGAAATCGTAGTCACTGTCAGAAGCGCCTTCGACTTCATGAACACCAACATTATAAGTTACAGAAACAAAGCTAAATGATGCACCAAGGTTTATTTCGTTATACGAAGTATCGAAGTCACCTGTGTATTGGTATGAGGTAAAACCGGCACTTAAGCCAAAGCCTCCGTCAAATTCAAAACCGTAACTACCGTAAAAATCTACTTCTAAACCGTCACTTACATCAGCAACCCAAGTACCTACTGAAAAGTTACCTAATTCGTAATCTAGTCCAGCAGAAGCAGATGCAGAATCAGTTTGTGCTATACCACGGAAAAAGTATTGAGAAACTACTGCTACATTAGCAGATAAACCTTCAACACCATTTAAACCAGACTCTTCTTCAGCGAAAGCCTTAGTTGAAACCGTAGAAGATAAAGCAAATAAAGAAGTTAATGCGATACTAATTAATGTTTTTTTCATGTTAGCCCTTATTATTCAATTGTTATGAGTTTAATTTTTTTTCTAACGATAACTTTGCAATCATGATGCCCAGTTATAAAATTAAAATATTTAAATTAAAATATTTAAATTAAAAAACAACAATAAAACAGTTGTTTACGATGTTTTTTGGTGGTTTTTTTGAAGAAGGTGAAAATAAGTGAGAATTGATTTTGCACTAAATAAGTGCGTGAACCTGTTTGACGTCTTAAATGAGTGCGTATTTTTTACACTATTATTGTAATGAGTAGGATATCAATCATTAATAGATCCTGTTGCTAGGGCCTATAATTATCGGTACTTCTTAGTGAGCTACTGCAATGTATTATTGCAAAGAATAGTACATCCAATTAGCTGTTTTACGTAAAGATGCATAGAGGTAGGTTGCTTTAAAATAGAAACGAAGGCAATCGCCTTCATTTCTAGGTATAATTCAGGGGGATTTACTTAGCTTTTACAAAAGGTAATAATCGATATCCTTGGTTTTTAACCCTATCAGATGGTATATAGTGGCGAATACCTAAATTAAAAACACCTGAATCATTTTTAGTAGGGATATTATTTATTGCCCCATTACCACAGCCAAAACTTATAGTATAAGTACCATCGGCATTAACCTTTGCTGTATTTGAACTTAAGTTGGCAAGGTCATTAAACATAAAGCCTTTCTTGTCGTATACCGTAATTGACCAAAATGCTTTATTTTTAGGGTCTTCAAAAGTTGCTTGATAACAGGTATTTGCTGGGTAGTTTCCAGACACTTCATATACGTTATCTTTTAATTGCGCTCCGCCCCAACCAATAGCAGCACCTACTGCATATTTTTGCTTTGTAAATAATTCGTTGGACGAATCTCTTGGGTCAGTAAACATGCCATATAATGCTTCAGCACCTTCCTTCTTTAAAATAGTTGGCATTTGTGCTTTTAAGCTATTTTCAACTTTTTCAAATGACACTTTGTCCACAGGCGTAGCTTTGAATTTTTTATTTGATTGAGCATTTATGCGCATTTGATCTTGTATTTTAGCGGCTTCTTCTTGAGTAAATGTAGCGTCTAACCTAACTACCACATAGACATGTGTACCAGTATGAGTGGTTAAATTAAAGGTACCTGAACCATAAAACATCGCTTGAATACGGTGATCTTCTGTTACGGGCTGAATTGACATGTACTTACCTTTAGGTATTTCTGGCATCGTAATGGTAGCTCCTTTAGATACATCAACAACGGCAAATGAATAATAAGTATCACGGTTCATTCTAACGACAGGTTGATTATCAGTGGGTGTTAACACACGCTTATGTTGAAATTTATTGACACCCGAAATATCTTGGTTCTTTAACAGCTGGTGAGAGGTTTCATAAGTAGGATAATTTTCAGCAGTAACTACTTCACCACCCTTAATAAAAAACTGATCTAAGCTCGTCACTTTACTTTGTGCATATATGCTAGTCGTTAAAAGGCTAGTTGAAATAATTGAAGCTAATATTAATTTGTTCATTATAAATCCTTATTTTATGTGATGTTAAGACTCTTTACTTGAGTACAAGTCTACATTAACAACTAGTAAAGACAAATGATTTAATAAAATGTATTGTATGTGTTAAATGCATATTAGCGTTGTAAAACTTTTCAAGCTTACAAATACCAGCTGAAATAACAGACCTAACCCAGTGGAACAGAGAAAATGCTGCAGGTTGGGGGGCATCACCTGTTGTACTTGAAGGTAATAAGTATGTAAACTCACCATTTATTGATGGTAAAACCTGTAAAACAACGACTTTTGCAGACCCAAAAAATAGATTTTTTACTTCGATAACAGCATACGATTCTGAAAAGTATTTAATTGAAGGTGCTGTGTCTATTAACTCTTATTCTTGGGAAGTGAATGAAGATAAAACCGTAACGGTTTCATTTAACTGTGGTGATGATGCGGTTAATAACATTGATACTTCGGCTTACGGAAAAGACTTCACTATAACTACCCGCCACTATGGTGCAACACAAGCAGTGATTGATAGTAAGTTTGATATTATTATTAAAGGGATTAAATAATATTTTAAGTCATTAGTTACTAATGAGTAGACCCACTAACAAGTAAGTGATAATAACTCACTATCGATAAGTAAATATCAATAACTAAATACCAGTAAATAGAGCGCCTAAATAGGCGCTTTATTTTTTTTGGCTAGCAACTAGTTTACAATAATACCAGTTCCATTAATTACCTGTTCATTAATAATGGCCGTAAATGAATAAATACTGCGTTATTAAATATAAAAGAAGAATAACTACTTGGTAGATTTGAAGCTTGATATTCATCTACTTTTTCTCATAAAAAATTACCACCCTCAATTAATAGAATTGCTATAAAAAGTGGCCTAATAATAACAATAGCCCTTTGTATACCCATAAAAATATTTCAATGAAGCGTACTATTTCTTTTATAAAGCTACTTTTATAAGGGTACTTTCTCTAGATTTAAATGATATAATGCTGTGAAATTCTGAGCCAATTTGGAACAAATATGCCCTCTTTTTTAATCGCACCGTCAATTTTATCAGCTGATTTTGCCCGTTTAGGCGATGATGTAGCAAAAGTATTGTCTGCTGGAGCAGATGTAGTGCATTTTGATGTAATGGATAATCATTTTGTGCCTAATTTAACGTTTGGTCCGATGATTTGTCAGTCATTAAGAGATTACGGTATTACAGCACCTATCGACGTTCATCTGATGGTGAAGCCTGTTGATGCGCTTATTCCTCAGTTTGCTAAAGCTGGCGCAGATATTATTACTTTTCATCCAGAAGCGAGTGATCACATAGATCGCACACTACAGCTTATTAAAGATCAAGGCTGTAAGGCTGGTTTAGTATTAAACCCAGCGACACCGCTACAGTGTTTAGACTTTGTTATGGATAAGCTTGATGTTATTTTATTGATGTCAGTAAATCCCGGTTTTGGTGGGCAATCTTTTATTCCTTCTACGCTAGATAAACTGAAATTAGTTAAAGAGAAAATCAAACAAAGTGGTCGAGATATTCGGTTGCAAGTAGATGGTGGTGTAAAAGCTGAAAATATTGCAGAAATAGCAGCGGCAGGCGCAGATATGTTTGTGGCTGGCTCTGCGATTTTTTCTAAAGATAACTATAAAACGGCCATTGATGAAATGCGCGAAGAGCTCGCTAAGATAGGCTAGATTCAGTTTTAGAAAATATTAATTCAAGATATTATTAATTTAAGATAATAAATGAACAAATTTATAAAGGATACTTATGAGTAAACCCGTTGTATTAAGTGGCTGTCAGCCATCAGGTGAATTAACGATTGGTAACTATTTAGGAGCACTAAAGCAATGGGTTGATATGCAGTCAAGCCATGAGTGTTTTTACATGCTAGTAGACCAGCACGCTATTACGGTTCGTCCTAAGGCTGAAGATTTACGTAAGGCGACCCTAGATGGATTAGCACTTTATTTAGCCTGTGGCGTTGACCCAGAGAAAAGTACTATTTTTATACAGTCGCATGTTCCAGAGCATGCTCAATTAAGCTGGGTACTTAACTGTTATACGCAAATGGGTGAACTTAACCGTATGACCCAATATAAAGATAAGTCGCAAAAATCAGAAGCTAACATGAATTCAGGTTTATTTACTTATCCAGTACTAATGGCTGCAGATATTTTACTATACGGTGCAGACAGTGTTCCTGTAGGTGATGATCAAAAACAACATTTAGAGCTAGCTCGTGATATTGCCACACGCTTTAACAACCTTTATGGTGATATTTTTACTGTGCCTGAGCCTTTTATTCCTCAGCATGGCGCAAGGGTGATGAGTTTACTTGAGCCGACGAAAAAGATGTCAAAATCAGATAATAACCCAGGTAACTTTATTGGTTTATTAGAAGACCCTAAAAAGATCACTAAGAAGATTAAGCGTGCTGTTACAGATTCAGATGAGCAAGCGAATATCTATTACAATATTGAAGAAAAACCAGGTGTTTCTAACTTACTTTCACTTCTTTCTTGTGCAACAGGCAAGCCTGTTAGTGAATTAGTGCCTGATTACGAAGATAAAATGTATGGTCACTTAAAAGGTGATGTCGCTGCTGCTGTAGTTGCATTACTTGAACCAATTCAAGAGAGATATCATCAAATAAGACAAGACCAAGCTTACTTAGATCAAGTAATGAAAGCTGGTGCTGAAAAAGCCTCTGCAAGAGCGAGTAAAATCTTAAGTGCGGTTTATGAAGCAATTGGCTTCATTCCTAGACCTTAGCCCTAGGCCTTAGCGCCAGAGCATAACACAAACCTTAAGCTAAACCTTAGTTTAAGGTTTAGCTTAAAGTTGAAATTAAGAAAGCATAGCTGTAAAACAAAAAAGCGAGAACTGTGAAGTTCTCGCTTTTTATTTATATTCTATCCGTTAGCATTGTTAGCCAAGTATTGTTAGCTAAGTGTTGATAATACTCTAAGCTTGAACAACAAAGTCTAAAATACCCATAGCCGCTTTACGGCCTTGATCTACCGCTGTAACAACTAAATCTGAGCCAAGCACCATATCACCACCGGCAAAGACATTTTCTTTACTGGTTTGCAGTGCAAAGTCACTCTTTTCAACAGCAATAACTCGACCACGTTCATCAAGCTTAACACCTGCATCCGTCATCCATTGTGGAGGGCTTGGTAAGAAACCAAAAGCAATAACAACAGCGTCAGCTTCCATAATAAACTCTGAGTCTGCAATAGGCTGCGGGCTTCTTCTACCTTTAGCGTCGGCAGGGCCTAAAGCGGTTTTTACAAACTTAACGCCAATTGCATTGCCTTCTTCATCTACAGCAATATCGAGAGGCTGAATGTTAAACTCGAAATTAACGCCTTCTTCTTTAGCGTTTTGTACTTCACGAGGAGAACCTGGCATGTTGGCTTCATCGCGGCGATATGCACAAGTGACTTCAGTAGCACCTTGACGAATAGAAGTTCTTACGCAATCCATCGCGGTATCACCACCGCCTAAGACAACCACTTTTTTGCCACTGAAATTAACATAAGGCTTAACTTGTTTAGAGTCTTGCTCGGTTATGCCCATAATTTTTTGGGTATTAGCAATTAAGAAGTCTAATGCATTATAAACACCAGGAGCACTTTCATGATCAAATCCGCCTGTCATGTCAGTGTAGGTGCCCAGAGCTAAAAATACTGCATCGTACTCTTCACTTAAACTTTCAAAAGTAACATCTACGCCAACATCAACATTGAGTTTAAATTGAATCCCCATGCCTTCGAAAATTTCTCTACGCGTTTGTATTACCTCTTTCTCAAGCTTAAAAGAAGGAATACCAAAGGTAAGTAGGCCACCAATTTGAGCATGTCTTTCATATACAACAACATCAACACCATTGCGTGTTAACACATCAGCACACGATAAACCTGCAGGTCCAGAGCCAATAACAGCGACACGTTTACCGGTTTTTACAACGGCAGATAAATCGGGCTTCCAACCTTGAGCGAAAGCGGTATCCGTTATATATTTTTCGATATTACCTATGGTAACTGCGCCAAAGTCTTCATTTAAAGTACATGAACCTTCACATAATCTATCTTGAGGACAAACACGGCCACACATTTCAGGTAGGCTATTTGTTTCGTGACATAAATCGGCAGCTTCAAATATTTTCCCTTCGGTCACTAAATCTAGCCATTGAGGAATGTAATTGTGTACTGGACATTTCCATTCACAATAGGGGTTGCCACAATCTAAACAGCGATCAGCTTGCCCTGCGCTTTGTTCTTTACCAAGCGGTTTGTATATTTCTACAAAATCAATTTTACGCTTGGCAATATCCATCTTTGGTGGATCAATTCTTTTTACATCAATAAATTGATAAACATTTTTACTCATTTTTCTTCTTCCTAATTTAGACCAACTAACTTAACGCGTTCAATAAATTTAGAGTAAGCACTTATTGTGCTTGAACTCTTAATTCGGCTGATGAGCGACTACGGTGACCAAGTAAGGTCTTTACATCCGTAGCAGTTGGTTTTATTAACTTGAACAGGGAAGAAAATTTATCAAAATCATGTAAGATCTCTTCGGCTCTTAAGCTTCCTGTTTCTTCAAAATGTTGGTTGATGATGCCTCGTAAATGCTCTTGGTGAATTGATAAATCACTAATGCTAAGCATTTCAATAGATTCAGTATTTAATCTTACATCCAAGTCGCCATGTTCATCGAGCACATAAGCAAAACCACCTGTCATACCAGCGCCAAAGTTGACACCAATGCGACCAAGCACGGTCACAATACCGCCAGTCATATACTCACAACAGTGATCGCCAGTACCTTCGACAACGGCATGACAGCCAGAGTTTCTTACTGCAAAGCGTTCACCAGCACGACCACTAGCAAATAACTTACCGCCGGTAGCACCATACAAACAGGTATTACCCATTATCATGGTCTTATGGCTAATATATTCAACGCCTTTAGGTGGTTTTATAGTTAATTTACCACCGGCCATACCTTTACCTACGTAGTCATTAGCATCACCGGTAAGAATTTGATTTAATCCGCCTGCATTCCATACACCAAAGCTTTGCCCGGCAGTACCGGTTAAGTGAAGTGTAATAGGTGCTGAAGACATCCCTTGATCGCCATGGTGACGTGCTATTTCACCCGATAAAGTAGCGCCCACAGAACGGTCTGTATTACGAATGTTAAATCTAAAGTCTCCACCTTCACTAAGTGCGACAGCATTTGATGCAGCACTTAAAATCTCTTGATTTAATAAGCCTTTATCAAAAGGGTCATTTCTTTCAGTTTGGTGCAAAGCCGTGTGTTCAGCTGCGACAACAGGGGCAATAATTGGTGATAAGTCTAATTTGCTTTGTTTTGCGCTAATACCAGTAACTTGGCTTAATAAATCGGTTCTACCAATAATATCAGTTAAGCTTTCAACGCCAAGGCGGGCTAAAATTTCACGTACATCTTTGGCAATAAATTTGAAGTAGTTCATTACTTGCTCAGGCAAGCCTTTAAAGAACTCATCACGAAGTACTTGGTCTTGGGTAGCAACACCTGTTGCACAGTTATTTAAGTGACAAATCCTTAAGAATTTACAACCTAAAGCGACCATAGGTGCAGTACCAAAGCCAAAGCTTTCTGCTCCTAAAATGGCTGCTTTAACAATATCGGCACCTGTTTTTAAACCACCATCAACTTGAACACGTACTTTATGACGTAAACCGTTTGTTACCAGTGCTTGGTGAGTTTCAGCTAGACCTAATTCCCATGGACAGCCAGCATATTTCACCGATGTTAATGGGCTTGCTGCAGTACCACCGTCGTACCCTGAAATGGTAATGAAGTCAGCATAAGCTTTGGCAACACCTGCGGCAATTGTGCCTACACCAGGACCAGATACCAATTTAACTGAAATAACCGCTTTAGGGTTAACTTGCTTTAAGTCGAAAATTAATTGCGCTAAATCTTCGATAGAATATATATCGTGGTGTGGTGGAGGTGAAATCAAAGTAACACCAGGTACCGAGTATCTTAGTTTAGCAATCAGCGGAGAAACCTTATCTCCAGGTAATTGCCCACCTTCACCAGGTTTAGCACCTTGGGCTACTTTAATTTGCAGTACATCCGCATTCACTAAATAATGAGGAGTAACACCAAAACGGCCTGAGGCAACTTGCTTAATACGCGAGTTTTTAACCGTACCATAACGACGCTCGTCTTCGCCACCTTCACCAGAGTTCGAATAACCACCTAAACGGTTCATCGCAATAGCCAGCGCTTCATGTGCTTCAGGGCTTAATGCGCCAATAGACATTGCCGCAGAGTCGAAACGTTTAAACATTTCACTCTCAGGCTCTACTTGTTCTAATTTAATTGCTTCACAATCATCTTTAAAAGCGAGTAAGTCACGCAATGTCGCAATAGGGCGTTCATCGACTTCTTTTGAAAACATTTTATAGTCTTCATAGCTTCCCGTTTGCACGGCACGTTGTAAGTAATTAACCACATCAGGGTTGAAAGCATGATACTCACCGTCATGCACATACTTTAATATTCCACCGTGTGACATTTTCTTATGAGGCATAAAAGCGGTTCGAGCAAGGTTTATATTATCTTGCTCGATATCAGTAAAGTCAGCACCTTTAATACGACTTGGTAAGTCACTGAAGCACAGTTCCATAATATTGTCATTAAGACCTATTACTTCAAATAGCCCAGCACAACGGTAACTGGCAATGGTAGAAATACCCATTTTAGAGAGTATTTTTAATAGGCCTTTATTGATACCTTCTCGGTAATTAACGATGGCATCTCGGTGACTTAATTCTATTTGCCCTTGGTCAACGAGTTGTTCGATAGTTTCAAAGGCTAAGTAAGGATAAATAGCCGTTGCACCTAAGCCTAATAACACTGCGAATTGATGAGAGTCGCGAACAGAAGCCGTTTCGACAATAATATTAGAATCGGTTCTTAGCTGTTTATCTACTAAGCGCTTTTGCACTGCACCTACAGCCATTGCAGCAGGTATAACAAGCATATCTTTATGGATTTTCTTGTCAGATAAAATCAGGATAACGGTCTTTTTCTCTTGAACGAGTTCCTGTGCTTCATCACATAATGCGATGATGGCTTTTTCTAAGCCTATAGCAGGGTCGTAATTAAGCGTTAAAGTATCTGAACGGTAATGAGTTGGGTCTAACTCGCGTAATTGCTGTAAACCAGTGTACATGAGAACCGGCGTTGAGAAGCTCATACGATCTGCATAACCCGAGGTTTCATTAAACACGTTATGCTCTCTACCTATACAGGTAGCAAGTGACATAACATATCTTTCACGTAGGGGATCGATGGGTGGATTTGTTACTTGTGCAAATTGTTGTCTAAAGTAATCGTAAAGCGAACGAGACTTACTTGAAAGCACCGCCATCGGGGTATCGTCACCCATAGAACCCGTTGCTTCTTGTCCATTTTCTGCTAATGTCTTTATAACTTGTTGAATTTCTTCATAACTGTAATTAAATAATTTATGGTACTGGCTCATCTCTTGATCAGTAAAGGCACGTACACCAATTTTATTAGCATCTAATTCGTCAAAAGGCACTAGTCGACGGATGTTATTATTTAACCATTCTCTATAAGGATGACGCTCTTTTAACTCGTTATCAATATCTGCAGAACTAAAAAGTTTGCCAGTGTATGTATCTAAAGCGAGCATTTCGCCAGGACCAACACGACCCTTTTCAACAACTTCATCTTCACCGTAATCCCAGATACCAACCTCAGAGGCAAGCGTTATAAAGCCGTCACGGGTAATAACATAACGAGCAGGGCGTAAGCCATTTCTATCTAAGTTACAGGCAACATGTCGACCGTTGGTCATTACCACGCCGGCAGGTCCATCCCATGGTTCCATGTGCATAGAGTTGAACTCATAGAAAGCACGTAAATCATCATCCATTAGTGGGCTATTTTGCCATGCAGGTGGCATTAATAAACGCATAGCACGGTATAAATCCATACCACCGGCTAAAAACAATTCAAGCATGTTATCAAGAGATGAAGAGTCTGATCCCGTTTGTCCTACGAAAGGAGAAGCATCTTGTAAGTCCGGCAATAATGGAGATTTAAATTGGTGAGCACGCGCTCGACTCCACTGTCTGTTACCATTAATGGTATTTATTTCACCGTTATGTGCTAAATACCTAAAAGGTTGTGCTAAAAACCACTGCGGAGAAGTGTTGGTAGAGAAGCGTTGATGAAAAACACAAATAGAGCTTTGCATTCTTATATCGGCCAAATCTAGATAAAAATTTGGTAAATCAATAGGCATCATTAGCCCTTTATAGATCGTCACCAAACATGAAAGACTCGCGACATAAAACACATCATCGGTAATGCGTTTCTCGGCACGCCTTCTTGCCATGTATAAGCGTCTCTCTAAATCGCGATTACGCCATCCTGGAGGTGCATTAACAAATACTTGCTCTATTGCAGGTAAGTTACCTAAAGCCGCATCACCTAGAACTGAGGTGTCGACAGGTACATTTCTCCACCCAATAATGGTTAAGCTCTCGCTACCTAACTCTTCTTCTAAAATTTGTTTGGAAAGTGCTGACTCAATCGGATCTTTACTAAGAAAGATCATACCAACGGCATATTTTTTGCCAAGTTTCCAATCATTGTCTTGTGCGACAGCGCGGAAAAAACTGTCAGGCTTTTGAAGTAATAAGCCACAACCATCGCCTGTTTTACCATCGGCCGCTATACCGCCGCGATGTTGCATTCTATCTAATGCAGAAATTGCCGTTTTTATTAGTTTATGACTGGTTTCACCATGTGTATGGGCAATAAGTCCGAAACCACAATTCTCTCTTTGTACGCTATGATCATAAAGCTGCATGCTATTCTCCTAAATATGGCCTATTAATGATGGGAGTAATGAGGAAATTACGTTTGTTTTTGACACGTAAACCTCCCTTCGAATTAATAGGGAGTATTAACATAACTATTTAATTTGGAAAGGTCAAATAAAATAGAGTATTTACTCGTAATAATTTTACATATTTCAACGTAAATTTAACAAGAATGAAACTTATTGAAAACCTATTTAAACAGAGCCTTTCTCTGAAGGCCTATGTATATAGCTGTATTTTAACTATTTATGAAGAGAGTCATTTATGTAGTTTTATTACTAAATGGATGAGGTAACCTAGTTAAATACACTTTAAATAAAATAATACAACAATATATTGTTGAATAAAAATTCAAAAAAAAAGCCAATTTAATAAAATTGGCTTTTCTTCAAGTTATTATAATAAACTGTTAAGGCTGATACCCACCTGTAATCCCTTTCGTTGTAATACTAACAGCATCATGAGCATGCAAAGATTCTAAATGGTTTATTTTTAACCAAAAGTCATCATACTGCGATGAGTTATTCATACTGTACTGTAAACGTCGAGCAGCATCTTCACAGAACATTAAGTTTTGACCGTTTAAACGGGCGAATTCTTGTTCATCTTCTCTTTTTACTGCAGCTTGAACTGGTGTTTGTAAAGAGTTTTCAATGGTATCTACAAGCGCTGTTATCGGAAAGTCTGTTGTTGAACTGTTAAGTTTCACTTTAACTTGTGCTACAGAACGCTGAGAATGAGGCGTAGCAACAATGCCTTTCGTTGTGCCCAACCATTCGTGAATCTCATCAAGGTTTACATCTTCACTTTTAGAAAATTCATTTTGAAATGCTTGTTGAATAAGTTGGCGTGCAAGTGCGGCTGAACAAGGACAAGTTGAAGAGTAAGGAACATCAACACTTAGCTCTACGCTAAGCTCACCTCTATTTAAGCGACCCGTTAATTCGACAGGGTAAGCTTTCCAGCCTTCTTTGCCACTAATTAATGATTTACGTCTAAGGTGGTAATCAAAGCTAATACTAATTTTTGCTTGGTCACTTAAATCGTGATGGCTACTAATAAAACCATCAAGTAAAGTAACTAAAGTTTTATAGGTCAGTACACCACTGGTAGATAATTCGTCGATTAGAAGATACAATCTAGACATATGAATGCCCTTTGCTTGCGCTTCTTTCAGGTTTACAAATGCATCAACATGCGCTGAAACCATGCGCTCATTTTCATGCTCAGATGCTACCATCATAGGCATTTCAATATTGCTCATCCCAACCCAGTCAAGTGTACCTTCGGTTTGAGCTGTGGTGTGATTGGCAATATCAGGCATTGATGTTGACATTAAAACTCCGCTATATACTATTTAAGTGGTACGTGTAGCTAAATATTAATAGACTATTTTCTACATGTAATTTCAGGGCGCATATTCTAACCTACTTTTAAATGATAATCATTAATCTTATCTGCCGATTTAATATTTAACAGATAAAAAAGTAATATACTCTTATACACTCTATAATAAGTAGAAGTAAGATAACCCTAAATTAGTGTATTATAAATAAAGTTAGGGAGAGTCGCTTTCGTATTCCACTTTAAGCTAAGAGCATAGAAATGTTAAAAAAAGATATTTTAAATACTGACCTGATACAAGGTTACAAAGAAAGATTAAAGCCTGAAGTGTTAACAAAAATGATTACACTCTATGCTCAACAATCTAATGTATACATTAGTGATATTGAAGAGGCTTTAGCAGCACTTCCTACTACCAATAATGACTCTATCACTCATTTAGCGGTAAGCAAGGCTGAAGAATTAGCTTTGGTTGAAAAGCATGAGACTTGGAAAAGTACTTGTCATAAAATGAAAGGTGCGGCGGCAAGCATAGGGCTACTAAGTGTTTATGACTTAGCTAAAGAGATGGAGCATATGGAAGGGGCGAAAGATGAAAAAATAGCTATGTTTATCCAATTAAAACAAAGTAATAAAGACAGTATTGAGTCTTACTTACAATTTCTTCATCGTTAATTTTTATTTTTGAGGATGTAGTTAAAAACTAGTCCTCAGTAGTACCAACAAATCGATAGCCTTCACCATGTATCGTATTGATCAATTCAGGACTGTCTGGGTCAAGTTCAAAATGCTTCCTTAAACGGCGGATTGTTACATCAACTGTTCGATCATTTTCTCGTAGATCTCTGCCAGTCATTTCTTTTATCAAGGTTTGTCTAGATACAATTAATCCCGCGTTATCAATTAGTAATCTAATTGCTCTGTATTCGCCACGAGGTATAGAGATAACTTTACCGTTAGGACTTACCAATTCGCGTGAATCGCCGTTGAGCACCCAATTATTAAATTTAATAATGGTTTGAGGAGGTTCTTGTTCACTCGCTTTATGACTAAGTCTATTTAAAAGGTTGCGAGCTCTAATAGTAAGTTCACGAGGATTAAAAGGTTTGGTAAGGTAATCGTCTGCACCAATTTCTAAACCTAAAATTTTATCTATATCACTATCTCTACCCGTTAAGAAAATTAGGCCTATGTTTTGTTTTGCCGTAAGCTCTCTGGCGAGTAATAAACCATTCTTACCAGGTAAGTTAATATCCATGATAATAAGGTTAATTTGATTATTTTGCAGCTCTGACTTCATCGAGTCACCATCAGTTGCTTCAAATACTTGATAACCCTCGGCTTCAAATAAGCTTTTGAGACTAAAGCGCGTAACGTCTTCATCTTCAACGATAAGAATTTGATATACGTCCATTCTTCCTTTACCTTTGTTCAGTTAAATTTGTTCAAAATGCTGCGTTCTGTTTCTAAAGAGTTCATTAGAACCAATGTAATTAGTTTACTGTAAATAATTTTAGCAGGTATTTGGTATTTAACAATTTATTAACTATTTTTACGAATTTTGCGCATTATACCTTACTTTTTACCTTTATGGGGAGAGCTTAATTTAAGCTCTACTAAAATAAATGCTAAAACCTTGTTCTTTAGAAATGGTTTGAACATTACCTAAAGAAGACTTCATAATTTCAGGATATTGCAAGAAACTATTGGCAACGATTGAGATATCTCCTTGACGTGTCATATACTTTTTGATGCCAGCTAAAAACTCTTCGGTTGCCTGGTAACTTGTTTTAGTGCCTTGGTGAAACGGTGGATTACTCACAATATGTTGGTAAGTATTGTCGACACGAGAAAGACTGTTAGATGCAAAGACGTTACCCGTAAGGTTATTTAAAGAAAGTGACTTTTTAGCTGAAGCTAATGCTAACGCACTGACATCTAACATTTCTAAATGAATATCAGCGTCATGATACTTCTTACCTATAAAACAACTAATAACGCCTGCACCACAACCAAAGTCGAGTATTCTTCCTTGCATTTTTTCAGGTAAATTATGAAGCAGCAGAGAAGTTCCTACATCAAGTTTTTGTTGGCTGAACACACCGGGTAAAGAGGCGATGCTTAAAGTGACACCTTGAATAGAAATTTGATATATTTTGTACCACTCATCGAGTTTAAATGTTGCTTTGTTTTCTGCTTGGTTAAAGAGACCTGCAAATAGCAGACAGTGTCTTGCAGCGTCCAATTTTTGTATATTAGTTAAAAAATTTTTAGCCAGTTTTGGTGTTGATTGCACACCACCTTTCTTTTCCCCGACAAAAAATATTTTGGCATCGGCTGTTAAATAAGGCGCTATCATGGCGAGAGTAAAATTTAACTCTGCTTTACTTTTAGGAAAATGAATAATAACGCTATCGTGAGTTACATCGCTTGCAAAAAGAGCATTAAATTCGCCACTCACTTCTACACCATACTTATTCTTTATATCCATATAATCGATAAAGTAAGTGTTATAGCACTTTATCTTACTGTGAGGATATTGCTTTTTATATTCAGCAATAAAGCCGTCTTCAGGTAAATTGATAAAAAGCGGTGTGCTTGCAGATAAAGAAGCGATATTTCGACTTAACACTTGGCTGATATTAGAAAGAGACATAAAAAACATTCGCAAATAATAATTATATATAGCCTTTATTCTACTCCAGTCTGAACAAATTCAACACTTAAATAAGCAACAATTAAAAAACATGAGGCAAAAAAGTGCGATAGAAATAATAAAGATAAAAATGTTTTTATTGCAATATTTCTGCATAAATATTTACTTGATGGTTGAATGGCTTCAATAAAACTGTTCTAATAGCGCTGTTCCTAATTCTAATATCTTGCTTTTATGCAAAATATTCAAAATAGGTCCAGAAGAGGAGCGTTAACCAGGTAGTTATTATTGCTATTAGGAAGATTACTGAAGTGTAATCTTCGCTTATAGCAGAAGATCAAACTTCTATAATAATAACGAGGGGGATTAGCGCCGAGATAATTACTTTTTTGATAATGTAATTATCGGTTGTATAGGTTGAATCCTAGCAATTGTCACTGATGTTTCTTTTGTTAAAGAAGCATTTGAGTGGAGAGCTTCTGGTCTTTGCACAATGGCCACATTCACGTATGTGATATTTTGGTTTTTCGTAAATGCCTACAAGTTCTCTGAACATAAGCTGCACTAGCAGCGTTATTGAGTTCGAGAGAAATGACTAACAGTTTTCAAGAAAGTAGCCAGAATGGTTACCCAAATCCAGCTTGTCCCTTATGGACAGCATTAATAACCCCGTTAAATGAAGATGGCTCCATTGACTTTATCAGTTTGCAAAGCATTTCTAATGCCCAAGCCGATGTGGGTAATGGTCTTTTATTGCTTGGAAGTACAGGAGAAGGTCTAGCACTTTCTACTGAGGAAAGCTTTTCGCTTGTTGAGTATGTATCAAAGTTAAACTTACCTGTTCCTATAATGGTCGCTGTTGGCGGCTATAATCTTGGGGAACAAGTTGACTGGATTAAGCGCTGCAATAAACTAAATATTCATAGTTATTTATTAAGTACCCCTTTATACGCTAAACCAGGCAAGGTTGGACAAACCCATTGGTTTACTTCTTTGTTAAATGCATCTGAACACCCGTGTATGTTATATAACGTGCCTTCTCGAAGTGGTATAGAAATCCCTATTGAAACAATTCAAAAGGTTCAATCGCACCCTAATTGCTGGGCTTTAAAAGAAGCGAGTGGCGACATCAATACCTTTTTTGCTTACAGTCAACAGTGCCCCCAAATTCAAATTTTTAGTGGTGAAGACGCTATGATGCCTTATCTTGTTCACTCTGGCGCTAAAGGCTTAGTTTCCGTTTGTTCAAACGTATGGCCAGAAGCGACGAAAACATATGTCGAACAGTGCCTGTTAGGTAATACTTCTTCTATGTTCCCAATCTGGAATAATGCTGTAGACGAGCTTTTTTGTGTAGCAAACCCCATACCTGTGAAAATTTTAATGCACCAAAAACAAATGATTGAAACACCTATATTACGTGCACCTTTAACCCATTTAGAGTTAGAAGATAGTCAGCAGTTAATTCACGTTGATCAACAAATAGAACAGTGGTTAGAAGAGATAAATAACCGTTTAGAAATAACAGAAAACAATAGATTAAATAGAAATAGTAGGAATGTAGCATGAGTTGGAAAGAAGTATTATCACAACTAGAAAAAGGCACTTTAAGAGCGGCAAATCAAGATGAAAACGGCCAATGGCACGCCAATGTTGAGGTAAAGCAGGGGATTTTATCAGCCTTTAAAGCAGGTGAGAACATCAATTTTTCAGGTAACTATGAAGGTTTTGTTGACAAAGATAATTTACCAGCAAGACAATTTACACCAGAAGAAGGAGTACGTTTAGTTCCTGGTGGCTCTTCCGTAAGAAGCGGGGCTTATGTTGCGCCAGGCGTTATTATTATGCCTCCTGCTTATATAAACGTTGGTGCCTTTGTTGATACGGGGACTATGGTCGATAGCCATGCATTAATTGGCTCGTGTGCGCAAGTTGGTAAGAATGTTCATGTGTCTGCAGCTGTTCAAATTGGTGGTGTTTTAGAGCCGATTGGTGCAAGCCCCGTTATTATTGAAGATAATGCTTTTTTAAGTGCGGGTGTGGTTATTGTTGAAGGTATTGTTGTTAAAAAAGGGGCTGTTTTGGCACCGGGTGTGTCTCTATCAAAATCGGTTCCTGTATACGACTGTGTAAATCAAGTTATGCGAGAAAAAGGAGCTGAAATACCTGAAGGTGCAGTTGTTGTACCTGGCACAAGACCTGTTTCAAGTGGTTGGGCTAAAGAGTTGGGTTTAAATATGGCTTGTGCTCTTATTGTTAAGTATCGAGATGAGAAAAGTGATGCTTCATTAGAGTTAGAAAGTATTTTACGTTAAGTGATCCTATACGGGTAAAAAATTATGAATAAGAAGCCACAATGGTTTGACGTAGAATTAGGAAATGCTTTAACAAAACACCAAGCTTGTGATGATGAACAGGGGTATTTTGTTTACCACCTTGATAAACTTAAATCTCACCTTGAAAAACTACAGCAGCAAGAGGTTGTTAAGTTATGGTTTGCGGTTAAAGCTAATCCCTTATCGAAAGTATTGCAAACATTAGATAACACAGGTTTTGATTTTGATGTGGCCAGTACAGGGGAGCTTAATCAAGTTCTATCTCAGGGTGTACCTGCGAGTAGAGTATTAAATACAGGACCTGCTAAATCGAAAAAACAGTTAACAAGTTTTATAAACCAAGGGGTTAGAACTTTTGTCATCGAGAGTTTAAATCAACTAAAATGGCTTAATGAAGTTGTCATAGAACAGGACCTGGATGTTAAGCCTACTGTTCTTTTACGCGTACAATTACAATGGCCAGAGGGCGAGAAAAACCCTCTCGGTGGTAATACGTTAACACCTTTCGGTTTGTCATTAGACGAATGGCGCTCAATACATGTGTCACAATATCCACGTTTAGCTATTAAAGGGTTACATATTTTTCAGTGGGGTAATATGCTCAACAATGAAAAAATGTTTTCCTTATGGTCACAAATGGTTAACCCTTTAAAGCATCTAGCTCAAGATATAGGAATGCCACTTGAAATTCTTGATTTAGGTGGCGGGCTTGGTATTGATTACCTTGAGAAAAACCAAACATTATCTTGGGAACAAAGTATTAAGGATTTAGCTATCATTAAAGCCAAGTCGGGTGTTAATGAATTGTGGCTTGAACTCGGACGCTTTGCCGTTGCGGATTGCGGTTACTATGTTGTGCCAGTTGTTGATAGAAAAATAAACTTTGCTCAAGAGCAATTGGTGTTAAGTGCCGGCATAAATCATTTACTTCGTCCTGCTATAACGGATCAACCTTTTCCTGTAACGTTATTACGAGACACAAAGGCTGAGAAGCAAACCTATTTCGACCTACACGGGCCATTATGTACCAGTATGGATAAATTGGGGCATTTGTTACTTCCAGAAGATACAGATATTGGTGATGAGCTTGTTTTTGGTTATTGTGGTGCGTATGGTTTTACCGAAAGCATGCCTTTTTTTCTATGTCATCAACTCGCCGCGGAATATATCTTTGAAAACGGTTCTTTGTCCGTTGTAAGAAAAGCTGAACCTGCTAAAGTGTATTTGGCTTAAGCTCTAAAAATATACCTAAAGTAAAAGCTACAGATCGATAAACGAGCATCAAATAACAAATAAATAAATGAAGTAACGCGGGTTAAAAATATGAATACGTTTGAAAAAAATATCATGCATGTTGGGGAAATGGCGAGTGGAGCTAAACTAACTGTACCCGTATATACTTTTAAATGTGAAGAAGATAATCAAGGTGATAAAAAACCTTCTGTTTATATTCAAGCCAATATGCACGGCGCAGAAGTACAAGGTAATGCGGTAATATTTCAGTTATTAGAGTTACTAAAAAATTGCAATATTTCAGCTGATATAACACTCGTTCCTTATGCAAACCCTGTAGCCTGTAACCATAAAAATGGGGAATATACTCTAGGGCGGTTTGACCCTATTACAGGTGAAAACTGGAACCGAATGTATCATTACGACGAGTCTATTATAGACTCGTTCGCCAAAGAGCACCTTGAATCAAGCCCCGCTATAATAGCAGAAGCGTTTCAAAGTTTGATGCTTGATGCTATTGATAAAAAGCTTAAACACAATATTTATGGCATTACGACAGGGCAGCGTATAGCCTATCAACTTCAACAGCTAGCACATCAAGCTGATATTGTTCTAGATTTACATACAGGTCCTATTTCAAGCAAACATTTGTATTGTCCTGAATATGCGATTAAAAGCGCTTCTTATTTTGATATCCCGCATACTATTTTAATTCCTAATAGCTTTGACGGTGCAATGGATGAAGCAACTTTCTGTCCTTGGTGGAGCCTACAAAAAGCATTTGCGACTTTAGGGCGCGAATTTGTCATGGGAGAGGGAGCTTTTGCAAAAGAGAGTTTTACAGTTGAATTAGGCTCTCAAGAACAAATTGATTTAGATGTCGCTCACCAAGATGCCCAAGGTATTTTGAGCTACCTACAATATAAAGGGGTGGTGAATCCAGCGCACACTGCTGAATTAATAGAAGGCTTTAAGCCGCAAGAAATGACACGTTATGCTTGTTACTTAAAAAACTATAAAGCTCTTTATTCTCCTATGGGTGGAATGGTTGATTATCTCGCTGACTTTGGCGTTCCCCTAGCTAAAGGTGAGCCTTTGGTAAGAATTTTACGAATGGATAACTACGGTGATGGAAAGCCATTACATTATGTAAAATTAGATACTGATGTTTTACCTATTTTACATTTTGCTTCTGCTAGTGTTAATCAAGGTACAGAGCTTTATAAAGTATTTACCGACTTCTTTGAAATTTGATATAAAGTAGACAATAATGAGTAAACAGGGATTGATTTAACTAAGTGGTTAGTGTTACATTATCACATGTCTTTGTTGCCTTTTGTTTTCGAATGGCACCGTGCGGTACACACCGATAGTTTCTTATCCGTAAATCAAATTAGGGTTTGCATTGTTTTTTATAAAGCATTGTTGTTCAATATCAGCTGTTAAAAGAGGCTTCGATTTAGTTCGAACGATAAGCCTCCCTATGCTAGTGGCTTTTATACTTGTTTTCACGCAGTATACTCATGCTTCACACCCCATTGAAAGTGGTGATTATGATCTACAAATCGATAATCATCACTGTAAAATATTACACCAAGAAATAGACACATCTAAAGACAACCACGCTACTCCTATAGCGACGACTGTTTGCTTTTACTTATATCCATCTAAAGTAACTTGTTTAATAACCAGTCAAAACCTTTGTGTCACACCGCCATTACGAGCTCCTCCATCATACTAATGTAGTAATACTCTTAAGGGTATCGTCTATGTTTTGAACTATTTAGCTTTGAACTATTTTCGCTTTTAAGCTTTGTTCGCTTTTTAACACAGATAATTTGTATTTTTATTTTATGGAGAGTAACTCCTAAAGTAACTGACAAAGTATTGTGTTGTTCATCGTAAATTTTTAAATGTATTTAAATCGATAATCGATTTTAAAAATACTTTCTATTTATCAGCCTAGCAAGGCGATAAATTTTAGTGGAATAATCATGTATACAAAAAAACAATTTAAAAGTAGCCTTATTGCGGCTTCATTATCTACAGCTTTCGCTTCTTCATTCACTTTTGCACAAGACATTTCAGGTACCGTTGTTGATGAACAAGGTAACATTGTTGCTGGCGCTTTAATCGAAATAAAAGGCAGCGACAAAAAACAAAAAACGGATGCACAAGGGAATTTTTTATTCTCAGATCTTGGCTTAAGTAATGTAGAGCTTCACATTAGTGCACCTAAATATGCACATAAATATGAACAGTTAACCCACGGCAGTGAAGAAGACCAAAAAAATATAACTGTTGCTTTATCACCAAGTTCAATTGAAGTTATCGACGTATACGCGACGCCTTTACACACTTCAACTATCGAGTCTGCAATACCGGTTAATGTGTTATCAGGTGAAGAACTAAAAAGAAAGCAAGCAAGTACATTGGGTAGTACTTTAAAAAATGAAGTAGGTATTCATCAAACTTATTATGGCTCAGTGACAAGTAGCCCAATTATTCGAGGCTTAGATGGACCACGTGTGATGATCACCCAAAACGGTCTAGATTCTGGCGATGCTTCTCGTGTTGGTGCTGACCATACCGTTGCAACTGAAACAAGTACTGCGACTCAAGTTGAAGTATTACGCGGGCCTGCAACATTATTTTATGGTAGTGGCGCAATTGGTGGTGTAGTAAATGTTGTTGATAACAGAGTACCTAAATCTTCAGATACTGAAGTAGAATGGTTGTTACAGCACAATACCGGCGCAAGCGAAGATCAAGGCTCATTAGCTTTACAAACAGGTACAGAAAACATTGCATTCCATGTAGATGGTTTCTTTAGAAATTCAGATAACTACATTTTACCAAAAGACTTCGTAAACGATGATGAGCATAACCCTGAGCACTCAGAAAGATTAGAAAACAGTGATTCTAAATCTTCAGGGTTTAATATTGGTACTAGCTATTTATTAGATGATGGCTTTGTTGGCTTTTCATACGGTTACTTATCAAAAGACTATGGAATTCCTGGACATCACCATCATCATGAAGAAGATCATGATGAGCACCATGACGATCATGACGATGACCATGATGCAGGACACGACGATCACGAAGGTGAAGAAAGAGTTGCTGCCGCGATGGAGCAATCTAGATATCAGGTTTTAAGCGAAATTAATTTCCAACAAAGTTTTATTGAAAAATTAGCCACTAAAATAGCTTATACCGATTATCAGCATCAAGAGATTGAAAATGGACATGTTGGTACTACGTTTAGCAACGAAAGTGTAGAAGCTAAATTTGATTTAACTCACCAAAACATTGCTGGTTGGCATGGTGCTTGGACGCTTCATTATAAGCATGCAGATTTTGAAGCTATTGGTGAAGAAGCATTTACTCCACCATCAAACAGTGAAATGATTGCTGCTGCTTGGTTAGAAGAAAAACACTTCGGTAACGTACTACTTCAGCTAGGAACAAGAGTTGAGCACGTTAGCATTTCTGCAGATGACTCTTATATTGGCTTCCATGATGATCATAAAGAGCTTGTCTCATTTGAAACACAAGACTTTACACCGGTTAGTGCCTCAGTTGGATTGGTATATGACTACAGTAAAGGTTACAACCTTGGTTTAGCGACCTCTTTCTCACAGCGTGCGCCAAGCGCAGCTGAGTTATTCTCTTTTGGTCCTCATATTGGTAGCCAAGCTTTTGAAATAGGCGCTATGTTCGAGTTAGAAGAAGAGATTAACTCAGAGGGGGAAGAAGAGCTTCACGTTGAATTGTCGGCAGATAAACCATCGATTGAAACTTCTTATAATATAGATTTAACTTGGAGAAAGTTCGAAGGTGATTTTGGTTTTGTTGTAAGCGCTTTTTATAATCGTATAGACGATTTTTATTATCAACAAGATACAGGCCATCATTTCGAAGAAGATCATGAAGAACATGGCGACGAGCATCACGAGGACGATCACGAAGAAGGCCATGGAGATGAAGAACACGAAGATGGTTTACCAATTTTAGTTTATCAACAAAATGATGTTGAGATGTACGGTTTAGAAGCTGAGTTTGCTTACCAAATCACTTCAGATTTTAGTGCGAAACTATTTGGTGATGTGATCAAAACCAAGCTAATTGGTGGAGAAGAAGACGGTAA
>JBMYWR010000028.1:0-26525 GCA_049607625.1 Colwellia sp. | reverse complement strand
CGAAATATTCTCATGAGGTACTCCAAATAATTGTTTGAAGTACCTTACCTTGAGGACAGCTCTTTGTTTAGACGCCTTTTACCGTACGCTTACAATATATTAGTTCCATAAGTGAATCAATCGAAATTCTTTTCCATATTTATTCTGGGCGATTACTCCAAAACTTCCACAATGGTTTAGGAGTTTTCATTGACACAGATGGAAAATCAGTAACATTTAAAGATTCGCCTAACTCTTCACATGACGTTATTTTTTCAATGAGTTCAGGTCAACTATCATCTTTAGTTATTGCTTTTACCATGGCTTTGAACCATAAGTATGCTAAGAATAAACTCCTATTAATTGACGATCCTGTTCAAACCATGGATGAAATCAATGCAGCGGGTTTTATTGATTTGCTAAGGCACCAATTTAAAGATCGTCAAATATTTATTTCTACTCATGAGGATCACACATCAAGTTATTTTAGATATAAATTTAGCAAAGCAGGATTAGATCAGGATCGTATTAATTTTAATAATTTGTTTAAAGAAGAATTATCTAAAAGTTTAGAAATGCTTGATTAGCATTTTTCGAGAAAGCCGTTATTTTATCGCGGCTTTCTTCCCGTATCTTAATTTTAACGAATAATAGTTTATGAATTTAAAGCATTATACAAAATCACAATAATTAATAGAAAAATATCGGTTCGTGATTTTAGTGCATGCTTTACTCTATTAGATAAACTACTCAGAAGAGTGGACCTCTTTAATTAATACAGATGCAATTTTTGACACTAATATAGCTAATGCATTTGTACGCTTGTTCAAACAAGGCTTTCGGCTTCATATTCGTACCTAAAACCGATCCAGCTTCATTAGAAACGTTCTAGTTCTATATTGGAATGATCAACACGTTTACAATAATCTCGTAGATTATCTTTACAATAGACCGATTGGTCTCTTACGTTAGCATGATAATTTAAATATCAATACGTGGCAGCTATAGATAATTTTCCCCGATTGGTTTCTATTAAAATTCTATTATTAACAATAGAATTTTAAAAGCCCTTATTATCAAAAAAACAACCTTAAGTTGTTGCTTATTAATGCTTTTTATTAGTGTTTTAGTATTGCAATAGGCAATGAATTTAATTAAATTTCTCTCTAGTATTTACTTAAAGAAAAAGAGAGTTAATCATGAGTGATTTATATTCAGCAGCAGAGATTTTACTTGTTGCAAGTGAACTTATTGGTAAAAAAGGCCCGATAGAAATTGATTCAAGAATTTATCGTCATAATATGAATTTAGAAAAATCTAATAAAGGAAATGATTTACATATTTTGGGAGAAGGTGGTATTGAGGTAACTTTTGAAGAATTGATTGAATTGATAATAAAATTAAACGATTTAGTTGATGAATTAATCGAGCAAACTGGTCGTTCTTATTATTTTGAAGGTATAGAAAGAGTCTCTGATAATAAATTTATTATGTCATGGGGTTCGTGATTCTTCTGGATCACGGTCAGTTTATTTAAGCTTTTTTACTGCCAACCAACCCCTGTGATGACATAGAAAATTCGCAGTTTGCACTGCGGGGATTTTAGCTTAAGTATCAGAATAGGAATGTGAAAACTAGATAGACCATATTAATGTCATTTATTCAGAATAATACTGAATTTGTTTTCGGTGAGTTTGGCACTGCCAATCACTGGCATCGGATACATCGGCATGATTACCAAGCAAATCGCTAAAACAATGCTGGCAAACATCTAAGTTAATTTGCTTTTCCGCTCCATAAATTGATGCAGGGCCAGTGAAGTGGCTTATGCTGATGCACTCATCAAATGCAATATCGTCTTTGTCAAATCTAACATTACATATATCACAGGTGATGCTGTGTACTGTTAAGCAAACATCTAATGTACAAGATTTCATGTTGCCTCCTAAGATAAAGCTGCTGGATGCTATTTTCTAATTACGAAAGCCATCTTCTAGTCCCATTGATTTCGCTTTTTCATATGCTTTATCTGGCTGAGGACCATAAGCATCTTCCCGCCAAAGATCGACCATACTTGGTAGGGGTAAGCGATCTTTGACTTCAGGAAATTCACAGGAATATATTATTTTTTCTTCTTCGAGAGAAATTAACTGTTCAAACAAACCGTTATCTAGGTGGACTTTTTCAATAATATCAAACACCTGCATGCCGTAAGTACAAATAAATGTTTCACAAGACAATGCTTCTATAGCTAGTACGTGCCAAGGATCAATCAAAAGTTCTTTTAAGTCATTGAAGCTAAGTTGTCTTAATGGCTTAGTAGCTTTAGGTTCAGGTATATAACGATCGTAGCCACCGAACAGGCCCTCACTAGCACCTGAAATTAATGAGTTACAGATCCCATCTATATATAAATTTTCATCTCTATCACGCAAGTATTCCTCTGTGAAGTATCCATAGATCACAATTAATTCATCTTGTTCATCATATGCTTTGAGCCGAGCAATATGACCTTTATCAAATGGTGTGATGCCAATTTGATCATTGTTTGTGATCACACTAATAGACTTATCCAGCCATTCATTCTCGCATGTGATTTTCACTTGAACACGACCATCTTCAAGAAAACCTACGCTTTCATGTTTAAATTGTAATTCAGTCATCATTTATCCCTTTTATATTGTTGCTAACATAAATCTGTATATTTAGTTTTTAGATTTTGTTTTTTTCTAATTGAGTAATAAGCTTTTCATGACTAGCAATTGTGGCTTGATAATTACTAAGTGCTTTTTCATGTGATCTGGCTTGTTTTTCTATATTAGATTTAAGTTCGTTATTAAGTGTTATCTGTTGACCTAACTTATCTTTTTCTTCTGAAGCTTTGATGCTGCAATTGGACAGCTCATTTCTAACTGAAGCTAATGCGGATTGCAGTTTTTCGTTATTGCTGTCAAAACTAATGAGTTGTTTTCCTGTTTTTTCTTGTTCATTTTCAAGAGTTTTAATGAGTTTCTCATTACCAGTTATTGTTGACTCTTTACTCGCTATACTTCTATTAATCTCAGCAATATTTGAATTAAGCTCCTTGTTATCAACTATTAATTGGGAGTTTTGTGACTTTATTTCATCAACCAACTGTTGATTAGATTCAAGCTTTAATTCTGATTTTGAAATGTCAGCTCTCAGTGATTCGTTTTGCTTGCTAAGCTGTTTGTTGTCGTCAATATAAGTGGTCAGTTGTCGTCTGATTTCAATAGTTATGCTTTCGTTAGATTTTTGCTCTTTAGCTAATTCAGTTTGAAGATTTATGATCTGCTTTTCTTGTTGATTAACTATTTCAGCTTGTTTGTTAAGCTTGTTTTCTGACATTTCAAGATCGGATATTGCTTGATCTCGTTGTTCATTAGCATATTGAGCTTGCTCTATATATCTTGCTTCAGCATCACAATTAAAGCGGCTGATTTCATTCAAAACAGTTGAAGTAAACTCTGAAGAAAACCCTAGTTTTTTAAAGTTTTCTTCTTTTTTAAGATTTTGTTCGTCAGTCCATACTTTAAAATATTTGTGGACTGTTGATCTGCTGCTTATGGTAGGCAATTCAGCTAAAACTAAGCTAACTGTTGGCTTGATCCCTTTCTTTAAAAGTTCATTGCAAACATTATTAGTTAAGTTCTGTTTATCTTCTGTGTTTAGATTTGCCATCTTTTAATTTTCCTAAGTGCTGATAGAACGAACGTTTAAACCGAACGAACAGTGTTCGTTCGGTTTGGATTGTATTTATGTCTGTGTTGTTAAATTATTATAGTGTGCTTTTCACTTTTTATAAGCGAATTTGAAAATAAAAAACTTTTAAATCAAATAGATAGGTACTCATTGTGTACTTGTTCTTCTTTGTGGAGTGAGGTATGATTACTACATGAGGTGCACTTATTCTTATAAAAAATAAGAGTTTTATATGTATTTAATGAATAGCAAATTTATAATATTGTTGAAGATATGAGCACTACGCAGAATTCTTTTATTTGTATAAACAGAGGATATTAAATTGAAACAAAGCTCGTTTTTAGCGTGGATATTGCGAATGAACTTGATTAAGCGTTGGTCACCAATGCATTTAGTCAAAGAGGAAAATGTAGCTGAGCATAGTCATCAGGTAGCTGTTATCGCACATTTGTTGGCAACGGTTAGGAATGTATACTGTGGTGGCGATATTAATCCTGAAAGAGCAGCTACGGTGGCGCTTTATCATGAAGTGTCAGAAACTAAACTACAAGATATTAACCATGTTACAAAATATAGTACACCTGCGCTGACTGAAGAGTTTAAAAAAATAGAAGATATGGCTGAGCTAGAATGTTTAGATTCATTGCCTGTTAAGCTTCAACCATTATTTAAAGAGTTATTAGTTCAGAAAGATGTAGATGCAGAATATAAAAAATTAGTTAAAGCAGCGGATGTTATTACAGCATACTTTAAAGCATCTGATGAGCTGAAGTTTCATAACCCTGAATTTATTTCTGTAAAAAATAGATTAGGGGCAAAGGTAGAAGCTTATAAAAAAGAAATGGAGGAAGTTAAAATATTTATGGATTTGTTTGAGGAAGGTTGTTTAGCCAATATAGATGATCTCTCTTAATTTGAAATTCCATTTATGAGTTATTTTTAACGTTTCAAAAAACGTATGTTAAAAATCGTATGTGAAATTGTGATTAATAATGAAGAATATTGATATTTTTCAAGTAAATTTACTCAAACATACATTTTAAGTACTAAATAGGGTGAATTGTTTCAAAAGGAGGGTGTCCTATATCGTGCGCTAAACAAATAGACTCAATTAAACTATCGCTATTAGGTAATAAAGCAGGGCAGTGCTCTGGGTACTTAGAGCGAAGTTGCGCTGTTATACCAGAGCCAATTTGAGCAGCCTCTAATGAGTGTGTTAAACGGGTACGGTAAAAATCACTTTGACCACTGCCCATCACTTGGGTTTTTGATTGTAGTCGACGAAATGCAGCAGAATGTAAAATGCGGGCTCGATCACGTTGAAAAGGGTCTCGATGATCTTGTTGTCTTTGGGTGACTTTTTGAAGTTGTCTTTCTAACCAAATATCGCTCATAGAATTCCCTTTAAAACCTATTTAACATAATGAAAAATTGGATTTTTTATATTTCCATTATGTTATTTTTTATTTGCTCTTGTGTAGTTATTTTATACACGTTTTCAAAGGGGTTGGCTAGAGCGCATAACGATTTAAGGGTACAAATAGCGATAATGTCTCTATGCATTGGCGATAAAAATAGCGCGTTGTGGCGCAGGGTAGCCTTCAATAGTTTTACTTGGATCGTTAGGGTCAATAAAATCTTTTAAAGACTCGGTGTCAACCCAGTCAGTTTTTCGTTGCTCATCAAGCGTTGTTATATCGGTATTAACAAGGCGAACATTACTAAAACCACAGCGCTCTAACCATGCACACATCGCTTTTGCGCTAGGTAAAAACCAAACGTTACGCATTTTGGCATAACGCTCGCCAGGAACAAAGACGGTGTTCTCATCGCCATCAACAATAAGGGTTTCAAGTACTAACTCTCCGCCCTTAACAAGTTGTGCTTTAAGCTGATAAATAAAGTCGATAGGTGATCGCCTGTGGTATAAAACCCCCATAGCAAAAACAGTATCGAAAGCTTTTAGCTCTGGCAATTGCTCTACACCTAGCGGAAGTAAATGTACGTTATCATCGTTGATATAGTGCTTAATTGCATTAAACTGCATTAAAAAGAGCTGTGTTGGGTCGATACCAACAACAAACTTAGCTTCTTCACCACGCATTCGCCAAAGGTGATAACCACTGCCACAACCAATATCAAGCACGTATCTATCTTTTAGATTCGATATATGAGGCAGTAAACGATCCCACTTAAAATCACTACGCCACTCTGTATCTATGTGTAAACCATGAATATGGTAAGGACCTTTACGCCAAGGTTTTAATTTTTTTAACAAGTTCTCTAAACGCTTGTATTCACCTTGGTTGATAATGTTATTGTCAACATCATCGGTTGTGCCAATCGAGACACTGTTTTTTAAATCGATAGGACTATCACTTTTGGCTGCAGGTAAAGCTTCCAATGTTTTTTGCCAGTGTTTGTATTCACCATGCAAATTGTTTTCATGCCAGTGGGTTAATAACGGCGGTAAGGTATTTAACCAATGGCTTAGTCGGTTGGTGGCTATTTTTTGATAAAAGGTGTTGAAAGCAGTCATTAGTTTTAATTTCTGTTGTTTAAGTTCTGTTGTTTAAGCTTCATTGGTTAAGCTTTATTGAGTTCTTAATTTGCTTTAATCGCAATAAGAGAGAAAAAGTTAAAGCACTGAAACCACGGGCTAATGTGATCAAAACCAGCAGTCGTTAAGCGTTTTTTATGTGTTTCAAATGTGTCTATGCGCATTACATTCTCAAGGGCTGTTCGTTTTTGCGCTATTTCTAAGTCGCTATAACCATTGGCTCGCTTAAAATCATGGTGTAAGTCGGTTAGTAAATCTTGGCAAACCTCATCATTGTCAGATATTTTTTCAGAGATAAGTAATAAACCACCAGGTTTTAAACCTTTAGCTATTTGGCTCATAAGCGCTTGACGCTCTGCAGGTTCAATAAATTGTAGTGTAAAATTAAGCACAACCATTGAAGCATTTTCAATATTGATATCTTGTAAATTACCTTCAATTATTTCAACAGGAGTCTCACCTTTAAAGGCATTAACGTGCATCTTGCATCGTTCAACCATTGCCGCAGAATTATCAACACAGATTAGTTGGCAGTTTTTTGCGGTTATGGATTGTCGCATAGCAAGTGTTGCTGCACCTAGAGAGCAGCCTAGATCATAAACATTAGAATTGTCAGTAACAAAGCGCTGGCTTAATCGACCGATGGTTTCAATAATGGTTTTATAGCCAGGCACAGAGCGACTGATCATATCAGGGAAAACTTCGACTACCTGCGCGTCAAAAGCAAAATCTTTTACATTACTTTGTGGTGAAGAATAAATTAAATCGGTATCAGACATTTGAAAAGGTTATTTTATCAAGCAATCTTGTTATTTTAGCTGATTATTACCTTAAGTTAAATAATCTAAAATTAACTAGTCGTTATTAGGTAGTTTTTCGTCAAATAAAAAAGCAGCCGAAGCTGCTTTTTAGGTTAAATTTAGCGTAAAAGAATGAAGCTTACTTAAAGCATTAAAGCATTAAAGCATTAAAGCTTTCAATGTTTAACTTACCAAATTTTTACACGCTTTTCAGGTGCTATATACATCGCATCACCTTCTTTAACGTTGAATGCATCGTAAAACTCATTCATGTTAGAAAGCGATCCTAAAGCTCGGAACTCACCTGGAGAATGTGGGTCAGTTGCTACACGGTTACGCATAGATTTCTCTACAATTTTAGAACGCCAAATTTGAGCATAACCCATGAAGAAACGTTGATCGCCTGTTAAGCCATCAATAACTGGCGCTTCTTTACCATTTAATGAGGCTTTATAAGCTTTATATGCAATCGTAACACCAGATAAATCACCGATGTTTTCACCTAGAGTTAACTCGCCGTTTACTGATAAATCATCAAAAACTTTGTATTTAGCATATTGAGCAACAAGTGCATCTGTACGCTCTTTAAACTGTGTTAAATCTTGTTCAGTCCACCAATTACGAAGATTACCTTTGTCATCGTATTTGCTTCCTTGGTCATCAAAACCATGGCCCATTTCATGACCAATAACCGCACCAATACCGCCGTAGTTTACTGCATCGTCAGCTTTCATGTTGAAAAACGGTGCTTGTAAAATAGCCGCAGGGAAAACAATTTCGTTCACGGTTGGGTTGTAATAAGCGTTCACGGTTTGCGGTGTCATACCCCATTCCCATGTGCGAATCGGACCACCTAGTTTACTAAGTTGTTTTGCGCTTGAGACTTTTCGAGAGTTTATTAGGTTACCAACAAGATCGTCTGACTTAATGCTTAATGCAGAATAATCTTCCCATCTGTCAGGGTAACCAATTTTAGGCGTGAAAGCGGCAAGCTTAACGTGTGCTTCTTTTTTCGTATCTGCAGACATCCATTCTAAATCATCAATACTTGCACCATAAGCGTCACGTAAGTTTTCTACTAAAGTACTCATGCGTGATTTAGCTTCAGGAGTAAAGTGACGAGCTACATAAACTTTACCAATAACTTCACCAAGGTTTGAGTTAACAACACTTACACCACGTTTCCAGTGAGGGCGTTGCTCTTTTCGACCGCTAAGTTGAGAAGAGAAAAAATCAAAATTTTCGTTATCTAATTCAGCTGTTAAGTAACTTGAAAAACTTGATAAAGTTTTGAACGTTAGGTACTGCTTCCAAATATCTAATGAGGTATTTGCAAATACATCACCAAAGCCAGTAATGAAATCAGGCTGGTTAATAATGATATCTTTTTGTGCGGCAACTCCTTCACCTTCAAGGAATGCGTTCCAGTTGAACTTATCGGTTAAGGTATTTAACTTTGCTGTTTCAAACTTATTGTATCGCTTTTCACTGTTTCGAGATTCAACTCGAGTCCAGTGATATTGTGCAAGACTTGTTTCAAGCGCTAAAATGTTCTTCGCAGCGGCTTTGCCTTCTTTTAAACCTGCTAGGTTGTACATGTTTTCAATATGAGCAAGGTAACCATCACGAAGTTTTACAAAACGTTCAGCTTCGTTAAAGTAGTAGTCTTTGTCTGGTAAACCTAATCCGCTTTGCCAAATATGTGTAGCATAGCGAGTAGATTCTTTTGCATCTACGCTAATATAAAGTGCGAGTGGAGATCTAACGCCCATGCTTGAATGACTGCCAAAGAAACCTGCTAATTCATCTTTATTTTTTATTGCATTAATGCTGTCAAATAATGGTTGAATTGGAGCAGTACCATCGGCATTTCTTTTTTCTGTATCCATGTAAGAGCGGAAAAGATCAGCCACTTTTTGCTCATCAGAGCCTTCTTTAAGACCTTGAGTAGCAGCAAGCTCTTCGATAATTGCTTTTACATCATCATCGGCTTTATCGCGTAAATCATAAAAAGAACCTATCGCTGTTTTATCGCCAGGAATTTCACTTTTGTTTATCCAGCCACCGTTAACATAACGATAGAAGTTGTCTTGGGCGCGAATGGTTAAATCCATGTTGTCTTTACTAATACCAGAAACTAAAGCCGTTTCCTGTATTTCAGTTTTGACTGTTTGTGTCTCTTCAGTTGTGTTGTTGCAACCTGCAACTAACAGTAAAGAAGAGCATACAGCACTTGTTAACGTTTTTTTCATTTTATACTCACATTCATTGGTGTGGTTAATTGGATGAGATTAATTAAGTGTTAAAGATGAAGAATAATCTATTAGCGTACAAATAGAGGTTTTAACGTTTGTTACAAATAGAAACTTTAACAAGCTTCTAGCGATAATAATGCAGTTAAAATTATCAAGACCTTTTAACACAGTAGGACAATCATAAAAGGTATTGGCGCGTATTTCTACCTTATAAATATTTTCTTACATTTAGAGGGTTTTTCTATGGGGAACAGCAACATTAGAAAAAATTAATCCTGCCACAAGTGACATAAAAATCATAAAGGTTTGTGAGCCTAAATCATTAACCTGAATCATATTTTCCCCAGATACCATACTGTTTAATCCTATATAAACTTTTGACCCAGGTACAAGTACAACTAAACCCAAAAGCCTAACAATAGAAGAAGGTAGGTTCATTATTCTAGAAAATAAATTACTGTAAATGCCTAAGGCAAATGCACCTACAAATGCACCTAACGCCACGCCCATATAAGCACTGGCCCAAACACTTACACTAAAAGAAATATAACCAGAAATAATGCCCCAAGGCGCATCTTTTAAACGCACTTTAAACAAAACAACCAATGAAAGGGATAAGCCGGTTACCGCTAGCCAAGTTGTCCATTCGGGCATGGTTTCAGGGGGAACAAATTCAACCGTTCCCCAAACAAGATTACCAATAGCGACACCTAGTGCCGCGCCAAAATATAATTTAAATAGCAGCATAATGCTATCCATGATACGCGCCGTGCCTGACATAAGGTGCTTAGCTGCTAATTCAGATAAGCCAACGGTAAGCGATAAACCCGGAATGAATACGATTATGCTAGATAAAACCACCATAGGAATATTAATACTTGGATCAAACAAGGATATGGCAGAAGCTAGTAAAGAAGTTAATAACGTAGCTAAAGGTTCAAGCATTTCGGTAACACGTTTTGATTTTTCTGCCCACATAACAAGGCCAAAAACGATAAACCCTAAAATAGTAGACCAAAAAACATCATGCCAACTCGTATTCATTAACATTGCAAAAGCACCGCTTGATGCGCCAAAAGCAACAAATGTAATTAATGTGTTATAAGGCGGTGGCTTTCGGTTTACTTCTTTGAGTCTTTCTATTGCTTCATCAAGGGTTCTTTCTCCATTAATGAGTTCATCCACTAATTCATCAATCCGTGCAAGTGAACCTAAATCAATTTCACCCGGTGTTACGCGCACAAGATGATTAAATTGCTGATCGTCTTCATCATCCGAGAGAATAAAAGTAAGCGCCGTTGGCGTGATAATAAACGAAGCACGTAATTCTAAAAAGTAGGCAATAGAAAGTAGATTATCTTCTAAACGATATGCGGTAGCACCTAGCTTATGAAGGGCCTTTCCTAGTCGAATAATAAAACGACGCTTTTGATAAAAATCATCTGTTTGTATCATAATTGCTTAGCTTTTAAGATTGATTATAAATCATGTCACTGGTTCGAACATGCTGTCGAATTAAATTATATACCAAGAAACATAATGGCCTGTAAAAAAACGTATTGTACGCTTAATTTATGACAAAGAGTATATGTTTTGTTTTTAGTTTATATGAAATTTTTGTCTATATTTTTCAACTTATTAAATGTTTTTTAAATTGATTTAAGTTATGGTTAATGTATTACTTCTTTAAGAGTTAATACGATGACTTTATTTATTATTTTAGGCTGTGTTTTTGCTGCTGTGGCTTTAATGGTTTTTTTTGGTGAAAGGTATGGCAAGCCTCTTGATGAAAAGCAACAAGGCTCTTATAGCAAAATTATTTTCGGTTTGGTGCTTTTTATGATTTTAGCTGCACTGATAAAACAAATTATTTAAATAGTGAAATAGTGAAATAAAATCGAGAAAAACCTTAACTTAGTCTATAACTTATAGTTAGTTACTTTTTAGATGATAACAATTCAATCGGCCATTTAAGTTGTATGGTGTTTGTTTTTTTCAGTAAAACTTTTTTAGTAAATATAATTAAGTATGAGTGTTTGGTACCTCAATACCAATGAAAACAATAAAAGTAAGGGATTAAAAATGAAATTTTGTAAACTTTTAATAGCCGCAGCGTTAATTATATATGTCGCTTCGTTTAGTGCTAAGGTAAAAGCTGAACCCTCAGTAACTGTTTATGACGGTTGGCAATACGAGTTTGAGCCTTATATTTTTTTAAGCACTATTGAAGGCAATGCAAAAATAGGTTTAGCACCACATTCAGAGTTATATCTTGATTTTGGCACTATTTTTGACAACCTTAATATGGCAGGTATGTTTCACTTTGAAGCACATCACTCAACCGGCTGGGGCTTAGCCATCGATTATGGTTTTATGGATCTAGGACAAGATAAAGCAAACCAAACAGGTGGCATATCTGAAGTAGGCCTTAGGCAAGGGGTGCTTGAAGCACTTGCTTTATATCGCGTAAAGTACGGTTTAAATAGCCTTGACTATTTTACTGGTATTCGTTGGTGGGATAACGATTTAAGCTTAAGTTTTTCAACTAACAATAACCCCTCTTTGATTGATATAGATAAGAGAGAAGATTGGGTTGATTTTGTCGTAGGTGTAAGGTGGATAATGCCCTTAAGCAAAAACTGGTCGTTGGTATCAAGAGCAGATATAGGTGGTTTTGGTTTAACATCTGACTTTACTTCAACGGTTGAGCTCGGTGCAACTTATCAAATTTCTGATAGCGTTATTCTTAATATGAAATATAAATCAGCATGGGTTGATTACGACAACGAAGAAGAGGGCAGAGATGCTTTTATCTACGATACCGCAACTCATGGCCCTGTTATTGGTTTAAGAGTTGAATTTTAGCTTTTATATTCATACCAATAGTTTGATAAAGTTGGTATTATTTGCCTTATATTTATAGATAATTAGCAAAGAGAATTTAGTTAATGTACCAACTTCCTCAACTTAATCTTAAGGACAAGGTGAGTCCACAAGAGTGGCAAACGCGTCTAGAGCTTGCTGCTTGTTATCGCTTATTTGTTTTATATGGCTGGGAAGATTTAATACATACCCATATATCGGCAAGAATCCCTGATACAGATCATTTACTCATTAATGCTTTCGGATTAAGTTTTGATGAAATAACGGCATCGAACCTCGTTAAAATTGATATTCACGGAAATGTAGTCGATAAAGACTGTCCATTTGAAATAAACCCTGCAGGTTTTACTATTCATAGTGCAGTGCATGAAGCAAGGCATGAAGATCAATGTGCTTTGCATGTTCATACTAATGAAACCATTGCTATTGCATCACTTGAAGAAGGCCTCTTACCCATTAGTCAATATTCTATGTTTGCACTAGCTTCATTAAGTTATCATGATTATGAAGGCCTAGCTGTTAATCATGAAGAAAGAGCCAGACTTCAACAAGACTTAGGCGATGCAAACTTTATGCTTTTAAGAAACCACGGCGCGTTAACCATGGGCAAAACTATTGGTGATGCGTTTATGCATATGTATGATTTAATTAGAGCTTGTCAGGTACAGATTCAGGTTATGTCGACACAAATGAAACCTATTTATGTAGATCAAGCCATTGTTGATGGCATTAAAGCACAAGCTAAAGTAGTGCACAGTGGCATCACTGGCGGTCAAAAAGCTTGGCCTGCTATGATGAGAAAAGTACAACGACTGCATCCAGATTTTGCCCTTTAATCTTTACCTTAAATTATAGTACTTTTTAAGTTAACTCCCTTTTATGACACATAAGAAAAAATAAGAAAATAAAAATGAAAATTACCCATGTAGAAATATTTGATATTGAATGCCCTAAGCGTACAGCTTGGAATCCTGTTTTTGTTCGAGTTCATACTGATGAAGGTATCAGTGGTGTAGGTGAGGCAGGGCTTGCTTATGACTGGGGGCACAGTGCTGCAGCAGCGATGATTAAAGAGATAACCGAAGCCGTTCTTATCGGTTTTAATCCTTTTAACACTGAGCTTCTTTGGTCTAAAATGCTTAGAGAAAGTTTCTGGGGATTAGGCGGTGGGCCTGTTTTATATTCAGCAATGAGCGCAATCGATACGGCGCTTTGGGATATAAAAGCTAAAGCACTTGGCGTTCCGGTTTATCAGTTATTAGGTGGTAAAGTAAACAGTAAGCTGAGAACCTACGCAAGCCAATTACAGTTTGACTGGGATAGTGAGATTAGTAAGCTAATTGAGCCAGAGGAATACGCACAAGCTGCTTTAAAAGCGATGAGCGAAGGTTACGATGCAGTTAAAGTTGACCCAATTGTCTATAACAAAGATGGCAGTTCTTCATTTGATAGAACCAAGCTATTTACTAAACCTCAAATGAGATTATTTGGTGACAGGCTTCGTGCCATAAGAGATGCTGTTGGCGATGATGTTGATATTATCTTTGAGTCTCACTCTTTAATGGGGGCAGCATCAGCAATTCAAATGGGCCGTGTTGTTGAAGAAGTGGGTTGTATGATGTACGAAGAGCCTGTGAACTATTTAAACAGTGCTGTGCATAAGAAAGTTTCAGATAACGTCAATGTACCTATTGCCGGTGGCGAACGTTTGTATCATCGCTGGGATGTTCGTCCTTATTTTGAAGACCAAAGTATTGATGTATTGCAACCCGATGTTGGTTTATGTGGTGGTTTCACAGAAGCGAAAAAAGTGTGTGATTATGCCGATGTATACGATATTCGTATTCAAGCACATGTTTGTGGCGGCCCAGTTGCAACAGCAGCATCTTTACATTTAGAAACGGCTATTCCAAATTTCTTAATTCATGAGCATCATACATATGCGATTAAAGACTGGAACCGAGAACTTTGTATACAAGACCCGCAACCCGTAAATGGCTTCTTTGAAGTAACAGAGGTACCTGGTTTAGGTATTGAGTTAAATGATGAAATTGTTAAAAGATCGCCGCATGTTGTGGTCAAATCATTGAAATAATTTAATTAACAGCTCCGTTAAAACCATAAATTTTAAAAGCGTTGTCATAGCACAACGCTTTTTTTTGCTCATCAGAAAGTGATATAAAGTCAGGCAAACTTAATAAGTTTATCCAATAACTTTGATAAGAGCTTTTACTAAATAAGCACAAAGGGAAGTTACTGGCGAACATGACTCTTTGCGATCCAAAAGCCTCTAAACATTTTATTAGTAATTGATTTAACCATACCTGTTGATAATCCCTATCAATCATTTCTGCTCCTGAAAACTTAATAGAAACGTTAGGGAAGTTGGCTAATACGCCAATACTGTGCTGCCATTGTTCTAAAGCCTTTGCACTTTCTTCTGTATGAGTACTGTTATTAGCGGTATTTGTCTTAGGCGGCATGCCAGTATGGTTTATTACAAAGGATATCTTAGGGTGATGTTCTATAAGCTCAGCCAGCTTTATAAGAGATAAATGCGTTTTATTATGAAAAGGCATTTGAACTTCGAAAATTAATTTTTCTTGTTGAAGCGTTTTAATATTAAGCAGTGTATTGGGGTGAGAAAGTATAGCTAAAGCATCGTCATCTAAAATATGTCTTATTCCTACACAAAATGAATAAAGTAAACAAGCTTCTAACTGTGCTGTAAATAAATCGTGAGCTAAAGTTAAATCAATGCCCGCTATGGTGCGCATAGGCATATAAGCATGCCCGTTAACGGGGTTGGTTTGTAATAAGTAGGCTAGTTCCTCCCAAGGGGCTTGGTTATTAAAGCCCGCTTCTAAATGTACAAAACCTTTTAGCTCTATCCCTTCATTTAAAGTTAAATCGCCTATTGAAAAGCTTTTATTAATAAGTGATTTGTCAGGCCAGAAAGGTGGGTTTTCAGGTTTTAGCCAATCATACTTTCCTTTTGATAAATCAAATAAATGCAGGTGTGGGTCAATAATATTTATTGCTTTTTTTACTGCTTTTTCTGTTTGTTTCACGCTTTTACAACCTTAGCTATGGCTTATTGTGCTGTATAGCCACCGTCGATTACTTGCAAACTACCGGTAATAAATTTAGCTTTATCTGAGGCTAAAAATAAAACGAGTTCAGCGACTTCTTCTGGCTGACCAAGTCGATTTAAAGGTTGTAAACTTGCCTCTTCTTGATGAACACTTTCTTTATTTGCGCCTGAGTTTTCGCAGTAGTTATCTATGGCTTTATGATAAAGCGGTGTTTCAATGGTACCAGGGCACACTGCGTTAGCCCGAATATTATATTGGGCATAATCAAGGGCAGTGGTTTTTGCCATTGAAGCAAGTGCTGTTTTACTTAAGTTATAGGCAAACGAGTTATGCTTGGCAATAAGCGCTTGATCAGATGACATTAAAATAATTGCGCCATTTTTGTTGTTTTTCATGTTCGGTAAAACTGCTTTTATGGCTGAAAACGCGCCTTTAACATTGATACTAAAAACCCTATCTAATGCTTCTTCTGTTGTCTCTTCAATCGAGGCAGAATAATGAATTCCCGCATTAGAGATTAATACATCTATGGTATGCTTTGATGAAATGTTCGCAATAATAGACTTTACTTGCTCTGCATCAGTAACGTCACACTGCTGAAAAACTCCTACAGGCGATGGAGTTAGGTCTAAATTAAAGACTTGATAGTTATTACGCTCGAACAAAGCAGAAATACTTAAACCAATACCCGAACTCCCACCAGTAATAATACAAACTTTTTTCATATCAACTCTTTATTTTAAATACTTAGACAGTGGTATTTATCATACCTTTATTTCATAGGTCAATAAAGCGAAGTAAAAGTTCATCCGAGCTTAGCATTTCTTATTATAGGTAAATTAGCTATAATACCCCCATTGAATCAAAGCGTTCTATTTATTAATTAACAAGTGAGACTTTCATGAGAGCATGTGGTGTTGAAATAAAAGGTAATGACGCAATTATTTGTGTTATGACAAAAGAAAATAATTTGTATGACATACCTCATACTCGCGTACAAAAAATCAGTATTAGTAATGCTGGTGATGCTGAAGAAGTACAAAAATTTCAATTTACTTTTGAAAAGTTAATGGAAGATTATCAAGTAACTAACATTTATATTCGTGGTCGTGCTCTTAAAGGTAAGTTTGCTGGTGGCCCTGTAGGCTTTAAATTAGAAGCGGCTATCCAACTTATTGCTTCTTTAAATGTAGAAATTGTTGCTGGTAGTTTTGTAAAGAAAGAGTTGTTAAAAAGCCAAATTGATATCGACTTTAGAGATACCGGATTAAAGCAATATCAAGAGCAAGCTTTTAGCACAGTTTTCGCCAGTTTAGAAAGCATGTAACGTTGATTGAAGCACCAAAAAATAAATCATTGAGTAGTTAATCTGATGTGATGGTCTCCTCCCAAAACGGCATGTATGTGCCAAAACATCAGGTTTGTTAAAACGATAGATTTTCATCTATGGTTACTATCACGCACTACCTAAATTAGTCTACGCTTATACGTAGACTTTTTTTTTACTTTTTTTTAATCGATTTTTCGTCCCGAAACGTATGTAGACTAATATTTAGCGATTAATTGTATATTTATTGTTTAAATATAAAGGAATATTTAAACGGCTGTTTGAAAAACTTGAGTTGACGATTACTTTGGGTTAACCTTAATAAAAATCAAACAAGTGTTTGAATGTTTGTTTAGGCAATTTAAATGTTAATTAAGAAATATTATAAATATACCTAACCTATTAATTTGCAAACAAAACTGTTAGTTGAACTATCAGTAAAGTTATCATTTATCATTAATTAAGCTGTTAAATACAGTCGTAGGAATCAAAAATGCCAGAATATAAAGCCCCTATACGCGATATTAAATTTGTAATGCAAGAACTGCTTGATTGTGAAAATCATTATCAAAAACTTGGTTATGAAGATGCTAGCCTAGATATGATTGATGCCATTGTTGCAGAGGCAGCTAAGTTCTCTGAGCAAATTGTTGCGCCAATTAACCAAATTGGTGACCAACAGGGCTGTACGTGGACAGACGGCGTTGTTACTACACCTGACGGCTTTAAAGATGCTTATCAGCAATATGTTGATGGCGGATGGCCAACACTTGCACAAAGTGAAGAGTTTGGTGGACAAGGTCTTCCCCATTCATTAAACGGGGCAATTACAGAGTTGTTTTCAAGCGCAAACCACAGTTTTGCTATGTACCCAGGTTTAAGTCACGGCTGTATGTCAACACTAGAGCATCATGGTAGTGAGCTACAAAAAACAATGTTTATGCCTAAACTTGTTGAGGGTACTTGGACAGGTACTATGTGTTTAACAGAGCCTCATTGTGGCACTGACTTAGGCATGTTACGTACAAAAGCAGAATTAAATGAAGATGGTAGCTACGCAATTACCGGTACTAAAATATTTATCTCAGCTGGTGAACATGACTTATCAGACAATATCGTTCATATCGTTATTGCTAGAATCCCTGGTTCTCCAGAAGGAAATAAAGGTATTTCACTTTTCATCGTCCCTAAATTTAATGTAAGTGAAAACGGTGAATTAGAAGATAGAAACCAAGTATCTTGTGGCTCGATTGAACACAAAATGGGGATTAATGCTAATGCCACTTGTGTAATGAATTTTGATGGCGCGAAAGGTTATTTAATTGGCGATGTGAATAAAGGTTTGCGCTGCATGTTTACCTTTATGAATGCTGCCCGTCTTGGTGTTGCAGCAGAAGGTGTTGCCGCTGCAGAAGCTTCATTCCAAGGCGCGCTTGCTTATGCACAAGACAGATTGCAAATGCGCTCTTTATCGGGTGTTAAAAACCCTGACGGCCCAGCAGATCCTATTATTGTTCACCCTGATGTACGTAGAATGTTATTAACACAGAAATCTATTGCCGAAGGCGGTAGAGCACTCATCGCGTATTTATCACAACTAGTAGATTTAACTCACGCAAGTCAGGATGAGAAAGAGAAAGCAATCGCTGAATCTAAACTCGCTTTACTGACACCTATTGCAAAAGCATTTTTAACAGAGCTTGGTTTAGAATGTACTAGCCATGGTATTCAGGTATTTGGTGGACACGGCTTTATTAAAGAGTGGGGTATGGAGCAATTAATGCGCGACACTAAAATAAGTTGTTTATACGAAGGTACTACCGGTATTCAAGCACTTGATTTATTAGCACGTAAAATACTGGGTTCAAAGGGGGAGATTTTAAAACCATTTGGAGCTGAAGTTACTAAGTTCTGTACAGAAAACGCAGAAAATGAAGCGATGAAAGAGTTTATCAAGCCTATTATGAGTTTTGGTACAGACTGGCAAAAAATGACTGAAACCGTTGGTATGAAAGCGATGAAAAATCCAGATGAAATAGGTGCTGCATCGGTAGATTACTTAATGTATTCAGGTTATTTAACACTGGCTTATTTCTGGGCGAAAATGGCAAAAGTGGCGCAAGATAAACTAGCCGCAGGCGAAGGTGAAAAAGCCTTTTATGAAGCTAAAATCAAAACAGCACGTTTTTACTTCCAACGTATTCTGCCTAGAGCAAATGGCCATGCGTCATGTGTAGAAAATGGTGCAGATTCAATGATGGATCTTAGCCAAGATGACTTTAGTTTTTAAGTAAAACTTAAAAGAAACTAAGAAAAAAGGAAGCTATTAGCTTGGGCTGATACGTAATTAGGGATCTGTACGATCCCTTTTTATATTTTTAATACAGTAAAATCAACAGCTTAAAAAACGAAAAACTTTAAAAATAATTACAAAGTAAAGGTGTTTTGATAATAAATACAATCACTTAACTCTTTTCGTGTAGTAATGATACTGATAACTTAAGAATGAAACTTTATCATGGTGCTTATGGCCGCTTAGTGCCATTTTCTGTCGTTGGAGTTAATATTGTATCATGGGTATAGTCGTACACTAAGTCAACATAGCGGTCTCTCATACTTATATTCATCAGTTGATATTTGCGTAATGTGCCCAAATCCAAAAATGATCTTCAGTCCATCGTAGAACAGTCTGAGGGTATTTTGCTTTCGCCCTTGTGAATATGTCTAAGAGTAATGATGGTATTACTTTTATAAGGTTTTTACAAAGCCCATCTAGCTTGCTAAATACAATCAATTCTATAAATAACTTGTTACTTATTCGATATAGAAAAATAAAAGTAAATTTGTTATTAATGGTGGTAAGATTAAAGCGAACCAATGCTCGTTGAAAAACGCCCCATTGAGTCGATATTAAAAGTTATGCTGTCAACTGTAGCTACGGCACACATAATTAAAAATTTATTATTTCAAACAGTGAGAGAATATGAAGCATTTATTAATCGTTGAAACAAAAATTACAGATCCATCTTGGGTTCAAGAGTACTTAGTAAACGTTACGCCATTACTAGCAAAATATTCAGGAAAATATCTCACTAGGTCCTCGAATATTGAAGTTCTTGAAGGTAATAATAAGCCTCAATATTCATTGGTAGCGGAATTCACTTCAAAAGATAATGCCCTCGCATTTTATACTTCCGAAGAATATGCGCCATATAAGGCTGCTAGACAAAATGGGTCTAGCAGTAAATTCCTACTAATCCCAATTGAAAATGAGACTGCATAAAAAGTAGCTTATGAAGAAAATAAAAGTTGGCTATCGCTCCACTATTATAACCAACCATTATTTTCCGCTTAGCAAGGCATGAGTTTTTCATCCACCTTCCCATTAAAAAAGATATATGAAATATTTTAAAACGAACCAATTTATGCACTTAGCTACAACAGTTATTATGCTTACCTTTCTTTTAAATACTTTCTCTGTAAGAGCAGATAATGTAGATGATTGGATACGAGCTGAAATGCACAAAAGAAATATACCTGGATTGCAGCTGGCGATTATTCTTAATAACAAAGTAACAAAAATTGGCAGTTATGGCTTTGCCAACCTAGAAGATGAAATAAAAGTAGACAATAGTACTCTTTTTTCAATCAACTCCGTTACTAAAGCTTTTGTAGGCGTTGCTATTATGCAATTAGTAGAAAAAGGTGTGTTGAATTTACATTCTCCAATTTCTCAGTACTTGCCAGAACTTCCAAAGGCATGGGGGCACATCACGGTGAGACAATTAATGAGCCATACTTCAGGCTTACCTGAAATTTTAAAAGATGACATTGGTAATTTATTATCAAATAAAGGTGCTGAAGATTCATGGCAGCTTGTTCAAACTTTACCTATGGAATTTGAAACAGGAAGCAAGTTCAAATACAACCAAACGAATTACGTTATTATTGGTAAGCTTATCAACAAGCTGTCTAGGTTATCTTTCCAAGAATTCATTGTCAAAAACCAACTTGAAACAATAGGAATGCCAAGAACAATTGAAGCTGGATTTTTTAACCTCAATAATGTCATCAAGCATTCAGCACGCCGTTATACAATGTATTACGGTTCAGAACTTTCACACATTAAAACTGAGTCCTACCTTCCATTATTGCAATCGGCTGCAGGTATGAGTTCTACTGCTACTGAGTTAGCCAATTGGTTGATTGCCTTAAACAAGCAAAAACTCATCAGTGCAGAGAGCTTGGAAAAAATGTGGGCTCCCACTGCCCTAAAAAATCAAAATACCCAAGGTTTCAATCGTCTAATAAATGGTTATGCCATTGGTTGGCCTGTAATGATAAGGGAAGAACACCCCGCAATATCTGCTGTTGGCGGAAATCGAGCCGGTGTGTTTGTTTACGCTAAAGATGGAATGGCGATAGTAATACTGACTAATTTAATGGGAGCAGTGCCATCGCAATTTGTTGATGAAATAGCGGGATTATACATTCCTGAAATGAAGAAAGAAAATGGCTTTGGCTTACCCCAAAATGTCAAATTATTGTGGCAGCAACTGGAAAAGAAAGGGTATCGTCAAGCGATTGATACAGCAAAAGTTTTGAACCAAGAGCAAAATATCATATTTAGCGAAGGTGATTTAAACAACTGGGGGTATTCATTAATCACGCAAAAGAAACTAAATGAGGCATTAGAGATTTTTAAACTTAATACTCACCTATTTCCGACGAGTTACAACACGTATGATAGCTTAGCAGAGGGGTATTGGCATTTAGGAGATTACTCAAAAGCGATTAAAAGTTATGAAAAGGTTATTGAGTTAAATCCGGATAATACTTATGCGAGAAAACAAATGAAAAAGTTGATGTTAAAGTTAAAAAATTAAAAGCTTTAATACAAGAAAACTAACAAGACTGGTGTTTTATGCTTTCTTTAGCCGGAGTAGTAAACATTAGGTAAGCACGCTCGAATGTCAGTTATAGGGAAGAAATGATTATTATCAGAAGATGCTCGTGCGGCTGCTTATCGCTCAAAGCGGAAGTTCATCCGCTCTATTGTCTATCAATTTACTGATAAACATGCCGTTGTCAAATACTAAGTTGGCGACTTCTTTAAATCACCTAATTAAACTCATACAAAGCCTCGGTATATATGGGTTTCGGGGGTACTTTGTAACTTTAAATTGACGATTGTGATTCTTAAGTTATTGAATGTTATATGTAAAAAAATTGGAGAACTAAAATTTAGATCCCCAATCGCGTATCAGCCCACTATTAGCTTCCTTTTTTATATGACTTTTAAACAGAGCAACTAGCAAGTCGTTCTTTTTAAAGACCAGCGGCTTTACGTAAGTCATCCGCTTTATCGGTTTTTTCCCAGCTAAATGCAGTGAAAGTATCATCACCCACCGTCATTTCATAAGGCTCTCTACCAAAATGGCCATAAGCAGCGGTTTGTTGGTACATAGGGTGAAGTAAGTCTAACATTTTAGTAATGCCATATGGTCTTAGGTCAAAGTGCTCGCGTACTAGCTCTACAAGCTTCTCTTCGCTTATTTTTCCTGTACCAAAGGTATCAACAGAAATAGAGGTTGGTTCAGCAACACCAATAGCGTAGGAAACCTGTATTTCACATCGGTCAGCTAACTCGGCTGCAACGATATTTTTAGCTACATAACGACCTGCATAAGCTGCGCTTCTATCAACTTTTGATGGATCTTTACCAGAAAAAGCACCACCACCATGGCGAGCCATGCCACCGTAAGTATCAACGATAATCTTTCTGCCTGTTAAACCACAGTCACCCACAGGTCCACCAATAACAAAGCGACCCGTCGGGTTAATATGGTACTTTGTTTCAGGTGTTAAAAGCTCAGCAGGTAAAGTTTGCTTAATAATGTTTTCCATTACCGCAGTAACTAAGTCTTCTTGTTTAATTTCAGGGTTATGCTGCGTTGAAAGTACAACGGTATCAATTGCAACAGGTTTGTTATCTTCATATACAAAGGTAACTTGAGATTTAGCATCAGGGCGTAACCAAGGAAGAATACCTGATTTACGAGCCTCTGCTTGTCTTTCAACCAGACGGTGCGAGTAATATAATGGAGCAGGCATTAAGGTTGGTGTTTCATTTGTAGCATAACCAAACATTAAGCCTTGGTCTCCAGCGCCTTGGTCTTCTGGTTTAACGCGATCTACGCCTTGTGCAATTTCAGGCGATTGTTGACCAATTAAATTCATAATGCCACAAGTTTCACCATCAAAACCTACATCTGAAGAGGTGTAACCAATATCACTTATAACTTCTCGGGTAATTTTTTCTAGGTCAACCCAAGCCGTTGTCGAAACTTCACCTGAAATAATTGCAACACCAGTTTTTACCATGGTTTCACAGGCAACACGTGCATATTTATCTTGAGCAATAATAGCATCTAATACGGCATCAGAAATTTGATCCGCGATTTTGTCTGGGTGACCTTCTGAAACAGACTCAGAAGTAAAATAATGTTTAGACATAGGTCCTCATAAGCATTTGTACGCTAATTCATTACATCAACACTAGGATAAAATGTAGTTTTTATCAAAATATAAAAAGATACAATTTCATAAAATCATGATAAAAATTTTATCGAAATTTATTCTACTGATGTTTAAAGATTAGCTTTAAAAATAATAAGTGAATTCTACGCGTATCATCAATAAACGTCTAGCATTATTTACGCCTAGACGGCTAAACGTTTTTTGAGTGTGATGAAATTGAAATCAATACGCGTAAATAAGTATGAATTATTGAATATATTCAGGTATTTTTTGATTTAACTAAGAAGATAGATTAGCTAACACCCTAGATAGTGCTAGCTATTTTTAACGTTGTATCGAACTTAGACTTCGCTACTTGGTATACTAGTAGGATTAATATGTTCAATAGGGTAACAACCTAATACTTTGATGAAATTGGTATGTTCGGCTATTTGTGAAAGGGCTTCTTGTAAAGAAAAACTCTTTAAATTAGCCTCTACGTCGATATAAAACATTTCTTCCCAAGGTCTGCCTTGAATGGGGCGCGATTCCAATTTACACATATTAATGCCTTTTTCTTTAAGTACTAATAAGCACTCAACAAGGGCACCAGCTTTTTGACCCGTGGCTAGAATAATGGTTGTTTTGGCAGGTATTTGTTCGGCGACTTCAACGAGTTTTCTAGCAACCAATACAAAACGACTATGGTTTTCATTTTGATTGGCGATAGACTTTTCAACGGCATGTAAATTATAAAGCTTTCCGCCTTCTTCACTGCCAATAACAGCAATAGAATCGTCTTGAAGCTCAGCAACTTTTGCCATGGCATCTGCTGTGCTGTCGCAATACTCGATACGAATATCATCTTGTTTATCTAAAAAATTACTGCACTGCGCAAAAGGCTGTCCGTGAGCGTAAATGGTTTTAATTTTATCTAAACGTGTTGTCGTTGCACTTAATAGACAGTGCTCAACAGGTTGAGTTATTTCACCGACAATGGATAAATTAGTGTGCTGCAGTAAATCATATACTTCATTAATACTACCCGAGCTAGTGTTTTCCACAGGCAGCATGCCGTAGTCAACTTGGCCTGACTCAACTTGTTGAAAAATTTCTGAGAAATTACTACATCCCGATTCGATGATTTTTTCAGCGCGTCTTGAGAAATAACGATGACTGGCAAGGTAACTGTATGAGCCTTTATCACCAAGGAAAGCGACACTTACTGTCGGCATTTGCAAAAGCGGGTTTGCCAAGCTTTGTAAATAGGCTTGTTGATTAAGAACAGAATCTTCAATAATAGTATGAAAGATTTTAGTTACGTAGTGTGCATCTAAACCTAACTCTTTGCCTTGCTTAACAAGGCGAATAAGGAGTTCTTGTTCTCGCTGAGGGTCACGAATAGGGCGTATTTGTTGTACTTTACTTTTCGCTACATTAAGCGTTAACTCACGACGTTTGGCAAAAAGGGTCAATAAATCTTGATCTAATGTGGTAATTTCTTTTCTTATTTCGTTTAAATCTAGTTTATCGCTCACTTTGTTACCTGCTTTGCTGAATAGGGCTAAATTGCAAATTATTGAGATACTTTATATCTTTAATTGCTACATTTATCTTTTATAGAGCGCTTACTCTAACGAGTTTAGTTAAATAAAGTCAACCTGAATATGCCACCTTAGTCACTTTTATTCTTATTTTAAGGGCTATTTATATAGACTGTCTTTTATAACGTCTTTGGATAAAATTTTAGTATTTATTTTAGCTAGCTTGAGAATATGTAAATTGTTAGAATGTTGAACAGTAATACAAATTCTATTCGGTAACTGCTCTACACGTTCTATATTAAAGTGAACAGTTAATTCGAAATTATTTAATCCGAAATTATTTAATCCGAAATTATTTAATCCGAAATTATTTAATCCTAAATTATACAAGCGGAAATCATTAAGCGATAAATTATGGCATCTCTACAAGACCAATTACTCAAAGCGGGTTTAACCACTAAGCAAAAAGCGCGTCAGGCAAATGCTGATTCACGTAAAAAAAACAAGCAAAAAAGAAGTGGTGTTAAACACGATGCCACTTTGCAAGAGCAGGTAAAGCAAGACTTAGCTAAAAGTAAGCAAGAAAAAATAGCCAAAGATAATGCGTTAAACGCAGAGAAGAAACAGCAACTTGCAGAAAAAGAGCAAGGCTTACGTATATTACAAATCTTACAACATCAAAATATTAAAAACGTCGTTGGCGAAAATGAATATAACTACACTTATGGTAGTAAAATTAAAAAAGTACTTATTGATGATGTAACCCATAGGGCGTTAGTTAATGGACGTTTAGCTTTGTGTGGTTTTGATGATGTTACGTATATTGTTACCAGTGAAACAGCGGCAAAATTAGCGACATTAGATGACAAAATCATTTTAGTTCAAAATGATAAAGTTGAGTCTGATACACCTGATGAAGACGACCCATATGCTGGTTATGAAATTCCAGACGATTTAATGTGGTAGTCAATTTATTTAAGCTTTTTATTTAAAGTTTTCTTTAAAGCCTTATTTAAAAAGAAGACTTCTTGTTGGGGTTACTATTGCAGGTAATGGAATATCCCAGCACTCAACAGGAAGGTTTTCTACCTCTTGGCAGTCATGTGCCAAGCCTATAATGCTGATCCCTTTATTATCTTGGCAAGTGGCTAACGTTCTATCATAGAAACCTCCTCCCATACCTAATCTTTCACCGTTTTTGTCAAAAGCCACTAAAGGCGTGAAAATAATATCGAGTTGTTCAACAGGGCATACCTTAGTAACATCAAGTTTTGGCTCGCTTATGCCGTAACGGTTTTTAGTCATCGGTGTTGTATTATCAAAGTGAAGAAATAACAAATTACCTTTTGAAAAAGGATGGATAACGGGCAAGTAAACCTTTTTATTTTGCTTTAAGCACCAGTTGATAAAAGGTATTGGATCTAATTCACCGTCATTAGCAAGGTAAATAGCAATGTGTTTGGCTTGAGTAACAGTCTCTAGCGATGTCAGCCTTTTTTCAAGCAACGCACTAAATTCTATCGCTTGATTCGAATTTAGAGCATTTCGTTTTTCACGAACTATTGCTCTTATTTGACGACGACTTTGCATAAATAAACCCTTCTTATTCTTAATGTTATTATCAATAACGAGTTTATTACTTTAAGTTTTAAAACGCTTTAAAGCAATAGGTAAGAAAGAGGAGGGGATATTTTTAGGATATAAAAAAGGCTACTTAATCAGCAAGCCGTTTACTTAAAATGGATCTAATTGCTTACTTTTTATAAAAATGCACTATAATTAAGGTAGTTAACTTGATTATGGTGTATTTTTTTGAGAAAGAAATCTTGCCAGAAGGATT
>JBMYWR010000027.1:0-26535 GCA_049607625.1 Colwellia sp. | reverse complement strand
GCTCCCTGTTTATTTATAAAATTAATTGAGGCGACAACTATCCTGACACAGGGGGCTAATGCTTTATCAACTGATGACGCTTCTTTAATATGTACATTCAAATTACTTTTTTTTAGGGTATTAGATACTGCAATTGTATCGCACTTATCATCATCGACTAATAAAATAAACATATAGTTTGTAAATCCTTTAGATTAAGTAGGCCAGTTAATAAGTTTTTCATACTTACTTTATTGGAGTACTTTATATAAAGAGTGTAGTTTTGTAATGGTAATTTACAAATAATTTTATTTTAGCTGAATAAACTATATAACTAGTATATTGACGGGTGGAGGCAATGATGGTGTACAAGGCCTCAAAGCGATTAGAGAAAAAGGCGGTACTGTTTTCGTGCAAAGCCCTAGTAGTTGCGAAAACTCCATATTACCGGAAGCCGTATTACAAACAGGCATAACTACAAAGGGTTACTCAATTAAAGAACTTGCTTATAAAATAGTAACTTGTGCTACTGAAATTAACGAATAAATTGGGGATAGCTCCTGAGGGATCCCCACGAATTTAAATGTACATACAGTTTTCAATTTCTTGAAGAGATGCCTGCCGTTCGCTCTGATCATTTCCTTTACTTTTCCACATGTTTTTGTCTCCCTTAAGATAATAGCCTGCATGTGCATGATGGCATTTTTGAACTGCTCACGAGTTAAAATAAAAGGAACATCAGTGCATTACACTGATATATTATAATTTATAGTGTGGTTACTTAAATTTAATTAATTTTTTCATTGAACCCAGTTTTATAAAAATAAGACAGATGCTGATCCAAGGAAAACGAAAAAGCCCACTACATCAGTAACCGTTGTTAAAATAACAGAGCCAGCTAAGGCTGGGTCAATCTTCATTCTTACTAATGTTACTGGTACTAATATACCCGCTAATGCTGCCACTAACATATTTACAATGAGTGCTATGCCTATTACCAAAGACAAGCTTGAGCTCTCAAACCAATAGCCCGTTAGCAGCGCTACTGTGAAAGCCCATAACATGCCATTTAAAAAGGCAACTTTAAGCTCTTTACTTCTCAACACGTTAATATTGTGAAGGCCTAGATGCCCAGTAGCTAACCCCCTTATAGTGAGTGTTAATGTTTGGCTTCCTGTAATCCCACCCATGCTTGCGACAATAGGCATAAGAATGGCTAAAGCAACTACTTCAGCTATTACTTTATCAAACACACCAATGACTATACTCGCCATAATGGCAGTTAATAAGTTTATACCTAACCACACTGCACGTCGTCTGGCACTATTAAGCACTGGTGCAAATAAGTCTTCATCACTTACTTGGCCTAAGTGTGATATTTGCGTTTCGTAATATTCTTGAAAGATAGTTAATGCATCTACGATAGATAAACGACCAATAAGCTTTCCTGCTTCGTCTATTACTGGCAACATACTGCGTTTACTGTTTTTAATAAAATCAGCCGCATCAATCAATTTACTATTAGCGACAATGGGTGGCTCAACATACATTAATTCTGTAATAGATTGGCTTTCATTACCTGTTAACAATTGATCGAGGTTTATCAACCCTAGATAGCGGTACTCACTATCTACAACCACTAACGCATCTGTATATTCAGGGAGGCCTAACTCGGTTAATTCATCTAAAATAGTCGATAATTTTTCATTAATATTAATGGTAATCACGTCAGGGTTACTAAAGTGACCTATTTCATCATCTTTGTATTGCTGACTTACGTGAACAGTATGTTGTTGTTCTGGCGATAATTTATTAATAATACGCGATATTCTTTCTTGCGGTAACGCATCCATAATACTTGTTAGGTCGTTATTCGACGCTGACTGTATGGATTGTGTTATTTTAGAAAGTGATAAGTGTTTTAAAAACTGTTCCCGTGAATCAGGCCTCATTCTTGCTAAAATATTACCGCGTTTTTTTCTTGGAATGGTTGGCCAAATAACATTACGTTGTTCATTATTGAGTGATTCAAGCAAGAAGCTCCAATCAGATAATGCCATTTTTTTCGCTACGTCAGGCGAGAGATACGTGGGCTCAAGTAACGCTTCAAAAAAAGGAGTAAAGTCAATATCCACGCTGTTTATTACTTCAGGGATTGTCGTATTATTCATCGTTTAACTCCTTATGCGTAACAGGTACTGTAATGGTTTGCCAAAGTGTGTAAATATCTTCCGTAACTAGTTGCTCGATTTCTTTTACCCGTTCGGTAGGGCAAAAAACACTAACCGTTGTTTTAATGCGCCCCAAATCACTACTTGAAAACTCGATACTAGGATTAACACCAGAAAGTGTTACACCAAGCCGGTTTTCAATCAATTCATTATATCGCTCAGCTACAACATTAAATGCTTCACAGTAGCTATTTGTTTTATCAATAAGCGCTTGCTTGATCAAAAACGGGTTCGTTACATTATCTGTTTTTACCACGGTTATCGAATGATGAACATAACGACGCATAAAGTTTAAGTTTTTAATCGGTTGTGTCATTAGCTGTGAGTTGGGAATAAATACTGATTTTCCAGTGTAGCCATAACTGTGAGTATCAACTTCCAATAAGGTAATTTTAGCCCAGTCGGTTGCGGTAACTTCACCTACATGGCCGCCAACTTGTACCCAGTCACCAATACGAAAAATGGTTGTACTGCTTAAATAAATAAAACCGATAAAACATTGTATTAGCTCACGTGTAGCTAGCACAATTGCCACAACAAATGCGGCTATTGAGAAAGCGAACTCTCTTAGTTCAACATGCCAAATATAAAACACCAACACAATGACCAATAAATTAACAACATTCTTTAATGTGTTGATATACAGTCTTTTATCAGCACCTTCTTTTAATGTTATGCGATTTATATATTTGATGCTTAATATTTTAAGTAAAAAACTTACCAAAATAACGATTATTGTGATGATAGGTTTAGATAACAATAGGGTTAACATAAGTAGTGCCTTTATAGTGTAACGAATTAATCGCTAAACTTTTGATGATTGGTATTGTTAGTGCTTATTAACATTATGGATTATCAAAATGAACATCACTTGGTAGGAAGGTAATGATAAAATTCTTTTAAATAAAATCACCTAGTAAAAACAAGTTAAAGTGCTGTCGTTATGCGTAAACCGCATTAAAGTTTAAGTGGATACAGTGACTTTCAGAAAATCAACGAATTAGCGCCGACAGGTTACTTATAAAAAAAGCACTACCTGATAAAAAAAGTGCATTAACCGCTTGAAAGTTAATAATCATGTTGCCTCTATTTCGAGCCCAAAAATACTTTTGATGGATCAACTAAGAACCTAGTACCTATTGCTTCACGCCCAAATAACATTAAATTACTCATATCAGATCTATCCGTTAAGGTGATTTCAATTGCCCATGACTCTTCACCTAATACGACGGTAGTTTCTATAACGTACCTTTCCTCTGACGTTCCGTTTGATGATTTAACTTTTCTAATATCGCTGATTCGCGCACTGCAGTTCACAATATGTGCAACGTTATGAGAATCAGGATGAATATCAAACACTACATTATGAACACCATCAATTATCTCTTTTTTAATATTATCGGCATGTAGCGATGATGTTTTGGCGCCCGTATCAACTCTGACTTGTAAATCTTTAATGCCTAATTCAGGTAAGTCAATCGATTCTAACCGGCCAATAATCATTTTATTTTTCATATTTAATTACTTTTTTTAGTTTAAGAATACATTCAAGCCTTAGTTCAAATTGAATTAAGGCTTAAATGTAAATGCTTACCAAATTTACATTTTGGTTTTACTCACTATCAGGTAACAATTGATCTTGCACCGTTTCGATATGCTCGGCAATATCTTTATCTTTTTCACTAAAGTAAGCTACATGGAACATCGCTTCACCTTCTTGAACGAGTGGGATATTTTGTTTGCCAATTAAAATACCTGAACGTGATGCTTTAACACTATCAATAACATCCCCATAAGGGCTACCAATTTCCGCTAATACTTGCCCTTTGGTTATTTGGTCACCTAAATTAACAATATTGTGAACAATACCACTGGCATTTGCTCTTACCCACTGGCTACCATTCGCAATGAAGGGCACTGTTTTTTTCTTTTTTGCTGTTTTGGGTTTTCTGATCATGTCTAAGTGCTGTAAAATATTTAAGACGCCTTTCATACCAGCGCGAATTGAAAACTCATCAAACCGCAGTGCTTCACCCGCTTCATACAATAAAATTTTGGTTTGGTTTTTAACGGCAGATTCTCTTAGTGAGCCATCAACCAAATTAGAGTTTAATATTACTGGCACACCAAAAACCTCTGCTAACTCTTTAGTTTCAGCATCCGACATATCAGCTCTTATTTGCGGTAAATTAGAACGATGGATAGCGCCAGTGTGTAAATCAATGCCGTACTCACAATACTTCACTATTTCATTCAAGAAAATATAGGCGACTCGTCCAGCCAAAGACCCTTTTGAAGAACCAGGAAAACAACGGTTAAGGTCACGTCTGTCAGGCATATAACGGCTTTGATTTACCACACCGTACACATTTACCATAGGTACTGCTATCAACGTACCTTTAGTTATTTTTAATTTCTTTTCATTAATTAACCTGCGAATAATTTCAATACCGTTTAACTCATCACCATGCACCGCAGCACTAATAAAAATAGTAGGGCCTGGCTTTTTGGATCGAATGATATGAACCGGTAAAGAAACATCTGCATCGGTATATAATTTAGCGACGGGCAATTCTATTTTTCGTTGCTCACCAGGCAATATATCAAACCCACCTATGGTTAATTTTTCCATATTTATGCCCACTACTACCCTTTACCACGTGTTTTATTATTGTTTGGTTTTGCGTTCTTTTCTAAAAATTCAATGATCATACCTGCAACGTTTTTACCTGTTGCATTTTCAATGCCTTCTAAGCCCGGTGAAGAGTTAACTTCCATTACCATTGGACCACTTTGTGAGCGAAGTAAATCAACACCACACATATTTAAGCCCATTACTTTGGCTGCTTTAACAGCGGTTTCTCGCTCTTCTTTTGTTAATTTAACCACCTCAGCTGATCCGCCTCGATGTAAATTAGAGCGGAACTCGCCTTCAGCACCTTGACGTTTCATGGCGGCAACAACTTTGCCACCAACGACTAAACAACGGATGTCAGCACCACCCGCTTCTTTCACAAATTCTTGTACTAAAATATTGGCTTTTAAGCCCATGAATGCTTCTATAATTGCTTCAGCCGCTTTTGCTGTATCGGCGAGTACCACACCAATACCTTGAGTACCTTCTAATAATTTAATAACAACGGGGGCACCGCCAACGTTCTTAATTAAATCTTTAGCGTTATCAGGCTTATTGGCAAAACCCGTTCGTGGTAAGCCAATGCCTTTACGTGATAATAATTGTAAAGAACGTAACTTATCGCGTGAACGGCTAATGGCAACAGATTCATTAATATTAAAAGTACCCATCATTTCAAATTGTCTTGCTACGGCTGTTCCGTAAAAAGTAACTGACGCGCCAATACGAGGAATAATCGCATCATAATGTGGTAATTCTTTACCTTTATATCGCACTGTAGACTTGGTACTAGTAATGTCCATATAGCAATGTAGGGTATCAATAATATCAACCTCATGACCCATGGCTTCGCCAGCTTCTTTTAAACGCCGGGTAGAATATAAGTTTTTGTTTCTAGATAAAATTGCTATTTTCATAATGAATGCCTTTTGGTGATAACTTTATCGATATAAAGTGATGTATTAATTTTTATCTAGTGTATAGTCAGATTTGAGAATAATAAAACGCTATATTTTGATGTGTTCAATCAAAAAAAGTGATTAGTGAAATTAGGGCGTAAAATGAAAATAGAGTTATTAACCACTTTTTTAGAAGTCAGCAGAACACTTCACTTTAGAATTGCGTCAGAAAACTTATTTATTACTCAGTCAGCCGTTAGTGCTCGAATAAAATTACTTGAAAGTGATTTAGGCGTTTTATTATTTGATCGTAGCCAAAAACACTTAAAATTAACTGCTGAAGGGAACCGCTTAATAAAGCACGCTAACGAACTCATCTTTATGTGGCAAAAAACCAAGCAAGATGTTGGCATTGCGCAAAGTAATAGTATGCAATTAGTTATTGGTTCTATCATGTCTATCTGGGATATAGCCCTACAAGATTGGTTACAAAAAATACATAGAAACATGGATGATTGTAGTTTATTAACAACAACATATAGCCAAATAGAGTTGCAAAAAAGTTTATTGAACCGTGTGATAGATATCGGCTTTTTCTTTGAACCCATCTTTATTGAAGACCTTGTCACCGAACAAGTGGCTAATGTGCAATTGCATTTAGTTTCTACAGAAGTTTCGGATATAAATAATGCTTATGAATTAGATAACTTCATTATGGTTGATTATGGTGAAGCGGTTAATTCTCAATACATGCGAGAGTTTCAATACGCGCCTGTGGCAAAACACTTTATGAGTCAACCAATTATTGCCTTGAATTTTATTTTAGAAATGGGTGGCAGCGCCTACTTACCAAGACAAATGACCTTTGAATATATCAGAAAAAAGAAATTACATATAGTTGAAAACGCTCCTGAATACTCGCGTGAAATTTATGCTAATTATCTGGCAAAAAGCCAAAAAATAGATGTTATAAAGCAAGCCATTGAGCTTTTTAATTTTGTTAAGCATTAAACGTTGTTTTTTAATACACGTGTAAACTGAGTAGAAGAGCGACATTAATACCAATTCCATTAAAAATGATCTGGTAATTAATGGACTTGGTATAATACTGCTCTTAATAAAAAAATAAAGTAGATCTATTTTACCGGGTTTGATCGCTTTTGGTTATATTAATAGGAAAAGGCTCTGTATTATTGCCCGTATAAAGTGATAAATGCGGGAAAGGGATCTCGATGTTTTCTTCATCAAAAGCATTTTTAATTTGTTCGTACATGCTGTTTTTCAAGGCTAAAAAATTTTCTCTTTTAGTCCACACTGAAAACTGCAACGCGAGCGATGAATCTTCAAATCCTTGAAAGATATAAAGTGGCTTTGGCTCTTCCAAACAAAGTGGATTGTCAAACGCTACTTTTTCTAAAATACTTTTTACTTTGTTAATATTTTCTTTATACGCAACACCAATTTTCATATCTAAACGACGAATAGGAAACTTAGAAAGCGTTATTAATTCTGACTTAATTAATGACTCGTTTGGCAACCGTACAAATAAATTATCAAAGGTTCTAATTTTTACAGATAGTAAATCAATCGATAATACCTCTCCTACCGTATTACCTACTTTGATCACATCACCAATGACAAAAGAACGCTCTGCCATTAAAAATATTCCGCTGATAAAATTTGATGCCGATGTTTGTGATGCAAAACCAATAGCTACCGTTAGGACACTCGCAGCACCTAGCAATATACTAAGGTTAAAACCTAGCTCTAATAACGCTGAAAAAACAAATAGTGTAAAAATCGCATAATAAGTCACTCGTTGCATGAACTGGCTTGTATGCTTAGTAAATATTTTTTGAATGAAATTCAGACTAACTCGGCTTAATAGTTTCGCTATAAAAAAACCAACAATGAGTAAGGCACAAGCACGCAGTAGCTTTAAGAGCATATCGCTATTAAATAGTTCATTGAGGTGTATCCACATTTCGTTCATCGTATCTCTCTAATTAAATATTGCACTAAAGGCTCGAACTAATTGCCCTTGGCCTAATTCTATTCTTGGCCCATTAATTAACGTTGAACCTGGCTGAGGCACGCCAAGTTTTAATTTGGCAAAATCACCATCATCTTCTCGAATCAACCCTACATTTTGTGTCCAAAGTTGCCCCGATTTACTGGTAAATAATGAAAGTGAAGGAACGGGTAAAGCGACTCTTTCAAAAATTAAATCGTTATCTGCATTATTTTCAATAAGCAAAGGTGTGATTGCGCGCTGTCCTGTGTAGGTAAGTTTATCAAGCTCTAAACGTCCAATTATTTGACTGGCATAACACAATTCACCCTCCATTGTAGAGGCCCCAAACCAGGTGTCGGATAACTGTTGGGTTGCCACATCTTTCAATAACGTGTATTGCTTATCGGCTACCCCTAATGTTAACCAAATAGGTGTGCTCAAATAAACAACAACACTTGCCCCAGGGGCTATTGTTATTGGCGATTTAGGTCGGCAAACCACTGTTCTATCCGCCAAATTTGGTTTAACGTCTAAAGTTATTTCTTTATTGTTGATGATATGTCGACTAATTTCCCCGCAATTTACAGGTGAAAACCTGCCGACTGAACATTGTAATTCATTGCTATCGTGCTCATCGTCAGAAATACTCTCTCGCAGCACATGTATGCATAACTCTTTCCCTTTATGCTCAACTGCGACACTAAACGTATTACTCTGTAATAAAATACTATTTTTATCTGGAAGAGGTATAGCTCCCCACCATTGTTTTTTTTGCATGTATATTGCTCTTAACAGTGTAAGTTAATGTGTCACTAAGCACCCTGCAATTCTGGAGGTTGCATGCCTTTTAATAATAAACCGAAAATATCTGCACCCGTAATAATTCGCTTACTCTCGCCCCACACGAGTAATACATCGTGTTCTATAACGCCGTCAAATGACTTATCTGTCGATTCACTCATTTTCATTTTCATAATAGCGATATTTAACATCGTTGTCTCATCAGTGATAATGGTTGGACGATGACAGTATTTATAGGGATCGAACTTCTCTGGATCAAAAAATGCGTCGCGTAAAAAACCATCTGAATCTACCACAATTAAAGGCTCTCCACTTTCATTAGTTAACACCACCCAGCGATGACCTGATTTGTTTACTAATTGTAAAAATTCATTATTTGGCCCTGAGGTTATACTGGGGATAATGGGTAAATCCATTTGCGTTGGAAGCGCAATGACAGAGTCAGGATCAATCAATTCACCTTCTTCAGAGACGGGTATTTTATCCAGTTTAAAAAAGTTTAATGCGCCAATACCCTCAACATGGTTAATATCTGTTTCTTCAGATTCAATATGTTTACGGATAATACTACTCAGCTCACTTTCTGCTAAGTACGTAATACCTTCTTTACCTAACCAAGCATCAAGTATTAATGCACTAGGCTTTGCCACGGGGTAAAATAATATTTGATAAAACTTAATAACTGGCGACAGTAAACTGCCCATTTTTAATGCATTCCTTGAAAAATAAGCTTGTGGTGTAATTTCGCCGATCACTGTGATGGCAATAGTAGAGAATAAAAAAGCGCTAATGCCAGCCAAGGCCGAATCTGACAGCAACGTGAGTAAGACATTAATCCCTACATTTCCCCATAAAATGGTGGCTAATAAAAAATTAGAATCGTCTCGTAAAGCCAAAACCTTTTTTGCTGCCTTGTCGCCCTTTCCAGATTCAACTTCAAGCTGAAGACGACTTAACGAAAATAAAGCAATATTTAACCCTGAAAATATTGCAGATTGCGATATACATAAAGCGATAGCAACCCAAGTAATAATACCTAATGACATATGTCCACCAAGTGACTAATATTTGTTATATTAATGTTTGTTTGTGGTTAAATTTGTAGTTGCCTAAAGTGTATATATAAACAAGCTGTAAAGATAATTAATTATTTTAGCTAAAGTGACAAAAATAAGTGTTCGAACTAAAAAACCTATTTAATTCATTATCGAGTAGAATTAAGTTTATTCAATTTACTTTGTAAAGATAATATTTAAAAAAGAGAACAACATGATTAAATGTATGCTGTTAAAAGCTGACAAAACTTGTGTTTATGGCGGCGAAGAATTCATTAATATGTGGCGTGAGCATACTGACTCATACTTATGGTTAGATATTGATTCACACGACAAAGAACAAGAGCGCCTTTTATTACAGCAGTTGGGGTGCCATACCCTTGCGATATCTGACACACAAAGAGATCGTCATCCGCCCAAAATAGAGCTATTTAACAATTATATTTTTATGCTTTATCGTGGCATCTTCGAACCCAAAGATGATTTATTATTTGAACATTTACAAATTAGTATGTTTGTTAGTACTAATATTTTAATTACCAGCCATGCCAAAGACTCTACGTCTATAGCACATTTATTTAGCGCTGAAGGTCAAAAGTATCTAGGTAAAAGCCCCATTACATTAGCGTTAAGAATATTTCATTATAGTTGTGGTATTTATCTAAACAAATTATTTGAATTTGAAGCTAAATTAGAAGCACTTGAAGATAAGTTTCAGTTAGGCGGTGACGATAAAATGATGCAAGAAATCACCTTATATCGCTCTAGGCTTACTAAATTGAAAAGAACCTTTAGTTATCACAGCAATATTGGCAGCGAGTTAAGAACATTAGTCACTGATGATACCCCTATTATCAATGAAGCAGAGCTACATACCGTTATTGACGTGCATGAAAGAATTGAGCGTTTATTAAGCTTGTCTCAGATGCATTATGATATTTGCAGTGATTTAATCAATGGCTATTTATCCGTTACCTCGCATCAGTTAAATGCCACTATGCGGGTACTCACTGTAATAACCGCTATTTTCATCCCTCTTGGCTTTTTAGCGGGCCTATATGGTATGAACTTTGAACATATCCCTGAGTTAAAGTTCACAAATGGTTACTTTTATCTACTCGGCTTTATGGGCTTTTTAGCGACAAGCTTAATTGTATTGTTTAAGAAAAAACGGTGGCTATAAACCATGGCGTCTACTTAAAATGTGACAACAAATGATTACTTTATTTGCCTTTAAAGCGGCAACATAGCACTGGTAAAAAACTTAACGCGAGCACTATAAAAAGTATACTGATATCTTCTTCATAAATGGGCTAAATATACAAAGACACTCAGTTGAAAGATAGTAAAAAATACTAACAATTACGATATACTCGAATAAATCACCCTGTAGGTGTAGGTAACTAAAATATGATCACAGAGCAATTAAGTTGGTTTATAGACAGTCGAATTCATCATCAAACAACGACGCTGGATAAAATTGTGCGCCTTGCCAACATTCACCAAAAATCAATTAAAATAGTTATAGATGTAAGTGCCCAAATTACTGGTCATGGATATTAGCATTTATTTTCTGAAAAAAACACATTTAAAAAAGAGTTAATAAAAACAGTTGAAGATAATAAAAATCAATTACTTAAGTACTTCTCCATGAGTGCTATCAAAGTGGAAGTGGCTATTAACGAATCGGACGATTACCTCACAACGCTAAATGCCAATGTAGAAAGCAATATTAATAGTATCGTCATTATCGAAGATAATAGTGCTGATAAACGCCACGCTATATTTCAACATTTAGCCGATATAAACGCGCCCGTATTACTCTTAACAAAAAAACGATGGAAACACCCAATAAATTTCTTAGTTGCTGTTGACCCTTTACATGAAAATGCTCGTCCAGAAATGCTAGATACTAATATTGTTTCACTGACTAAAAGCTGGGCAGAAAAATTTAAGGCTAAATGGACAGTCGCACATTGTTTTTACATTGCCTCGGTATTAACTAAATATAAAACCAATGTTCGAACCATGCATCGAGAAGGCTTAGATGTTTTTGCAAAAAACCTTAAGATCCCACATGATCAATGTGTGCTTTTAGAAGGTATTCCAGAAAATGCATTGTCATCATACATTCACCAACATCACGTTGATATTATCACTATAGGTTTAGTTGCTAGAAATCAGTTAAACAGGTTATGGGTTGGCAGCACAACAACAGCATTATTAAGTAATCCCCCCTGTGATATGTTACTTATTAAACATTAGGCCACATTATACTAAAGGAACTAAAAAGAGGTTCAGTCTTACTTGTTAAAATTATTCCTACCTGCGTTTTGAGTTTTGAGTTTTGAAGCCATGGCTCATTTTAACTAGTTCAAGTGAACAAGAACTTAATTGAATTAATATAGGTAACATAATAGCTATATTTATTACATGAAAATTAGCTATTTAAAGAAAAGTAATATAAGTTTTATGTATACATGCACATATACATAAAGATGTGTAAGTGCGCAACGGGTATTCTTAATGTGAAAAATCAAACAATATCATTAGATAATAAAAAGCTTAATAAGAAACTAAATAAGAAACTAAATAAGAAGCAATATTCTGTCTATCGCAAACAAGTAATTCAATTACTTGCCTTAATAGTCGTAATCATTGGTATTACTGTTCTTTTTGGCTGGGCTACACAGTCAAGTAAGTTAATACAAGTACTGCCCTCTTTTGTTCCTATGCAATTTAACACTGCACTTGGATTTTTTCTTGCTGGCATTAGCTTATTTATTTCTATTCGTGGTGATAAAAAAATCGCATCAATACTGGGTATTTTCGTGGCATCAATTGGGTTGCTCACTATAATACAGTATGTATGGGGTGTTGATATTGGCATTGACCAACTGTTCATGGAACACTACATCACAACAAAATCTTTACACCCTGGCAGAATGGCTCCTAATACTGCTTTTTGTTTTTTCCTTTTCGGCATTACTTTATCATTAGTTAATTTTTTACCGCGCTTGCGCTTACTGACTGTTTTAGGTGCCTTAATTACGGGGTTAGGCACCATTGCTTTATTTGGCTATGTTACGGGTGTCAATGTAACATATGGTTGGGGACACTTAACCCAAATGGCCGTACATACTTCCATTGCCTTTGCATTACTTGGTGTTGGTATACTAATTTGGGGCTTCGAATTAATCACTAAAGCCAATGAATCTAATCATCCAATCTTAATAAGCACTATTGGTATGAGTTTACTTACTTTAGTGATTGCCCTTTGGCAAGTTTTAAACGGCTTTGAAGATGACAGACTAAAGCAAGTAATTCAGCACCAACTAATTCGTTTAGATGATGCATTCATAGCCAAGTTAGAAAGCCAGTCATTAGCTTTAAACCGCATGTCCTTTAGGTTGAGTAACCAAGAAGCATTGTCAAAAACGCTTTGGCAAGCTGATGCACAAAATTATTATAATGATTTTAAGTTTTTTCATTCAATCTCTAAAGTTGACAATTTATTAAATACAAATTGGGTGGTACCTCAAAATAGTAAAATACAGGGTTTGAATAAAGCCAATATTGCAGAAGAAAATTATGATGATTTTTTATTGAAAGCAAAAGCTCAAAAATTAGTTATCGCTTCCAAACCAATTCAACTTGAAGGGAGGGGGTTCGGTATAGTTATTTTCGTGCCTCTCTTAAATAATGATAACATGGAAGGTTTTTTACAAGTTGTGGTTGATTTAGGAAAAATGCTAAAAGTGATACCTAAACCCAATACTTTTGAAGATAATTATCAATTAACACTTCATAATAATAATTTAATTTTTGCAAAATTAGGCCAGGTGTCAAATATTGATGAACAATTTAAAGCTAACTCTGACATAAACTTTAAAGGAGTGAAATGGCAAACCGAATTAGTACCAACCACGCAATACATTAAGTCATTACGCTCTAACCTCCCTAAATTAGTGCTATTTTCAGGTTTAACCGTTATCAGTTTGCTATTGATTATGTTGGTTTTACGACAAAGAGCCTTAAGTAAAACAGTGCTTTTATTATCAGAAACGAGTAAGCGAGAAATACTTGAATCAGATCTTGCTCAAAAAGAAGAGTTATTGCGAGTTACGTTAGAAAGCATGGTTGACGCTGTTATTCTCATTGATCCAAAAGGCACTATTTGCAACTTTAATATCGCCGCTGAAACTACTTTTGGATATGCAAAAAATGATGTAATGGGGCAAAATATTCGTATACTAATGCCTGAGCCTTACCATAGTGAACATGATGGTTATTTACACAACTATCATTGTAGTGGTGAGCCAAAAATAATAGGCTCTGGTAGAGAGGTTGTTGGCCTTCGCTGTAATGGCGAACAGTTCCCTATGACCCTAGCAGTAGCTGAAGTAAAAACAAAACAACAACATTTTTTCTCTGGTATTATCAGAGATATTACTAGTCAAAAAAAGGCTGAGGAAGCTGTTAAGCACTATACCCAAGAGTTACTGCAAAGAAATAAAGAATTGGACGATTTTGCTTATGTTGCATCACACGATTTAAAATCCCCCCTTCGCGGTATTGCTCAACTGGCCGATTGGATTGAAGAGGATTTAGCTAGCTCTTTAGATGCGCAAACCAAAGAATACTTGATTTTAATGCGCAGCCGTATTAATCGCCTGAATAAGCTTTTAGACGACTTACTCGCTTACTCTCGTGTTGGAAGAGAACAAGGCGGTTTAACAGAAACCAACTTTAATGATTTGACTAATGATATTTTTCAATTATTGAACCCTCCTCAGGGCTTTAAATTGAAATTAATGACTACTGTATCCTCAATCGTGACTTTAGCCGTACCTTTCGAGTTACTTTTACGAAACCTCATTAACAACGCTATAAAACATCATGATAAGGAAGCAGGCCTTATTACAGTTAAAATAGAAGAAAAAATAGGCGAGTACCAAGTAACGGTTAGCGATGATGGCCCTGGCATTCCACCTGAGCATCAAACGAAGGTTTTTAAAATATTTCAAACATTAAAACCGCGAGACGAGGTTGAAGGCAGTGGTATGGGTTTGGCCATAGTAAAAAAAATACTTGACAGATATCGTTGTAAAATTGATATTAAATCTGATGGTGTACGTGGTACAGACATATGCTTCTCATGGCCTTGTGAAAATACTTTTAGGAAATATATTAATGGATAAAAATTACAAAGAAGTGTCTATCTTATTAGTTGAAGATGACGATGTAGATGCCATGGGCATATCAAGAGCATTAAAAAAACTGAGAATGGCCAACCCTTTTCATCGTGCCCGGGACGGTATAGAAGCATTAGAAATGTTGCGTTCACAAAAGATTAAACGGCCTCATATTATTCTACTCGACCTTAATATGCCGCGTATGAATGGATTAGAGCTATTGCAGGAGTTACGTGCAGATGAAGAACTTTCAGACTCGGTCGTTTTTGTTTTAACAACGTCAAAAGACGATAATGATATAGTGCAAGCCTATAAAAAACATATTGCTGGATATATCGTTAAAGCTAATTTAGACACGGACTTCACAGAGCTATTACTTTTATTAGATCATTATTGGCGAATAGTTGAATTACCTGTAAAAAACTAATTGCTACACAAAAAAATTTATAGTTAATTAAAACAGTACTTTATTTACATAAAAACCTTCCATTAATCTAAATGATAGCTTAGGACATTATGAAAATCTTGTTGATAGACGACGACACGCTTGATCGTATGAATATTATTCGTACATTAAGCAAGGCAGATCCATCTATTTTAGTCACTGAAGCGTCAGAGGCAAATGAAGGTATTAGTTTTGCTGAAGTGACCTCGTTTGATTTAATTTTATTAGATTATCAATTACCCAGTTCAAACGGCTTAAAAGTATTAAAACAGATAAGCGACACGAAAAACAATAATACTGCGATTATCATGTTAAGCCACAGTGATGACGACGCATTAGCACTTAAGTGTATAAAAAATGGTGCGCAAGATTTTATCAAAAAAAATGAAATCTCTGTTTCACGCTTAATGCGTGCAATTTATCATGCCCAAGTCCGCTCTCGAATTGAAGAACAACTAAGAGAGAGTCATGAAAAGTTACGCAAAATTGCACAAATTGATGCGTTAACGGGCTTAGCAAACCGCTATGCCTTCGATAAATCAGTAAAAAAGACTATTCTGTTAGCCAAAAGGCAAAATCATTCACTTGCCTTAATTATGATGGATTTAGATAAATTCAAAAATGTTAACGACACGCTAGGACACGTTGCAGGCGACACCTTGTTGCAAGAAGTAGCAAACCGTTTGACCAAAGTAGTACGAGAGGAAGAAATATTTTGTCGATTAGGGGGAGATGAGTTTGCTATTTTAGTACATTGCTATCAAGGTGTGAAAGAAGTTAAGGGGTTAATAAATAGAATTATCTCTTCACTTAAAGAACCTTTTACATTAGAAAACACCCCTTTTGTCATATCAGCAAGTATTGGCGTCGCCACCTTTCCTGAGTGTGCGGATAATGCCAAAGACTTGCTAAAGTGTGCTGACATTGCCATGTACCGCTCTAAGGAATTAGGCCGTAATCAGGCGCAGTTTTATTCCAAAAGTATGCATAATGAAGTATCTAACAGGGTTCAATTTGAGCTTGAACTTCGTGAGGCCCTTAAAAACGACCAATTTATTTTATATTATCAACCTCAAGTTAGTTGCCAAGATGAAACTTTAGTAGCTTTAGAAGCTTTAGTTCAATGGCAACACCCTACTCGTGGGCTTATTGGCTCATCTGAATTCATTACCGTCGCAGAAGAAATTGGTCTCGTCAACGATATTAGCCTTTGGAGTATTGAAGCGATATGCGTTCAAATAAAGCAATGGAACCTTCAATCAAATGAAAATGCAAATAAAATTCCGCTCCCCATTACAATCAACTTATCTGCAACACAACTTGACCAAGATGACTTTGTGAAAACGCTTAAAAACCTGATAAATAAAAACGGCATATATCCAAAAAACTTGGAATTGACACTAACTAGCAATGCTATAAAGTATAGCTCTGATACTATAACTTCTATAGAAGAACTCGCTCAAATAGGCATTCCACTTGGAATAGATGACTTCGGTGGAGAATACTCTTCTGTGTATCAGTTGAAGAAATCCCCTTTTAGCATTTTAAAAATAGATAAGTCATTTATTAACTCGGTGAACAACGAGAGCAAAGGTAACTTTATAAAGGCTATAGGATTGTTTGCAAAAACGTTAAATATTACCACTGTGGTTAAAGGCGTGGAAAACCAATACCAAGCCACTTATTGTAAGTCACAATCAGTAGATAGAATGCAAGGAAGCCATATTGCCCATCCTATGCAAGCTGATGAATTTAAAGCGACTTGGTTAGACTTTAAATAACCAAAACCTTTTAGTGTTCTGATGATGCCATCGTTAACCTCTTCTAGAACTCGCTCGAATCGGAGTTCCGATATTCAAAAAACCCTATACCTGTTCTAAGTCTTATACCAATTCAATTAAGTTTGTGATCTTGTTATAGACAGGAAAAATGAATCAGGGCAAGGCGAACGATTGAGTAATACCATTCGTATTAAATATGTGATCTACTTTATACGTAACCTGAACTCGGCTTAATACATACTTCTCTAGCAGCTATTTTTCCTAGCTTCTGCGTTAAATTCATTTGCAATAGGCAAGCTATTGACGCATGAATTTGCCTTGAATCAAGAAAAACTATCAAGCTAGAGATGGTTTTATATGTTATATCAATAAACTACCTAAAATTAAGCTATCTCTTAAACCGAGTTCAGGTTACGTAGAGAAAATTGTCAAATACGAGGCATTTTTTAAGTAACTAGTTGTACAGGACAATAAACTCAGGATAATATGCTGAGGATAATGTGCTCAGGATAATGTGCTCAGGATAATATGCTGAGGATAATGTGCTCAGGATAATGTGCTCAGGATAATGTGCTCCTGCATTATCTAATAAGGTACTTCCTATACCGTCTACATTATCTAATAAGGTACTTCCTGTACCGTCTGCATTGTCTAATAAGCTACATCCGTGTAGCATTAATTATTAAAGAAATAACGAAGTAGTTGGTGATTTTAACAAGTAGAAATGATCACATGATTGATTCGGATGGTATATCTGCTGGCTATTGGGATTGAGAGGAACGCAGCCATGACTTATTTTAACCAGTACAAGTGAGCAATAACACAATTGAATTGGTATAAAAGCATTGCACAAAGAATTAGGCAAGCTATTGAAGATTGCGAAACACAATATCAAGAAGAAACTATTAACATAACTGTCAGCATTGGCATAAGCCAAGTAGAAAAAGAAGATAGGGACTTTGAACAAACATTAAAAAGAGCAGACGAGAACCTATATCACGCCAAAAAAAGTGGCAGAAACAGAGTGTCTATAACATCTACTAACAAGGGTGTACAAATTGAAAAACATAAGACTCATTTTAAATGGTAAAAAAGCAGGTTTAGAGCCATTGCGCGCTGCTATTTTTACGGCAAGAAAGAAGCAAGCGATAGAAGTAAGGGTTACGTGGGAAGCTGGTGATGTTGAAAGGTTCGTCGCAGAAGCAATGACTGAAAAAGTACCTCGATTAATGATTGGAGGTGGTGACGGCTCGGTAAAAGAAGTCGTAGATGCTTTAATGAAATACCCTTGTAAAGCACGACCTGAATTAGCGATATTACCTTTAGGTACCGCAAATGATTTCGCAACCGCTTGCACCATTCCAACTGAATTTATAGATGCCATTTCCTTAGCACAACAAGGTAAAGCAACAATGGTTGACTGTATCAAAGCTAATGATGAACATTTTATCAATGCTGCCAGTGGTGGTTTTGGCGCGAAAGTTACCACTACAACGCCGGTTGAACTTAAGAATTTTCTGGGTGGTGGGGCATATACTTTAAATGGCTTAGTTCAAGCACTTAACTTTACCCCCTATCAAGGTGAGATAATAATGCCCACTACTACCATTAAAGACGACATCATTGTTAGTGCTGTTTGTAATTCAAGACAGGCCGGCGGTGGTCAACAGTTAGCCCCTTCAGCATTTATCAATGACGGTCTAATTGATGTAGTTACCTTGCACTCTTTTCCAAGTGAAGAGCTTTTAACCGTTGCCAATGAATTGCTAGACCCTGAGATCAGCGGTACTTACGTTAAACGTTACCAGGTGCCTTGGGTGAAATGGAAATCATCTAGCTTCATTCCAACGAACCTTGATGGAGAGCCTATAAAAGCAAAACAACTTCATTATGAAGTGGTTGCCAATGCTATCAAGCTAGTGTTGCCAACCAACTGCCCTGTTTTAAAGTAACTAAACAGTAGAAGTTACTCGCTATTTTTATCTGTCCATCAAGACAAAGCACACATTAACAAGTGTTCTTCTCACATTACTTTATTTATTTTTAATTCATAATGGCATTTATTAATAAAGCACTGAAATAACAAGGTATGGAGCACATTATGCTTACTCGTTCCTTATAAGTTATCACTTAAATTACTGCTTAAATTGCTGCTTAAATTGCTACTTAAGGTATTGGCTATGCTATGACTTATTTTAACCAGTACAAGTGAGCAATAACTTAATTGAATTGGTATTAGTTAAAAGGGCTTATCTAATTGAGAATTTTCATGGGCAGAACTATCAGACAAAAAAGCACCAAAAAAAGAACGTGCACAATAACAGCTATTAAAAGAAAGCTAAGTAAAGTTATCTTATTCTCTAGCATTTGCTCTTTTACGGCCTTTTTAAATGCAGCGCCTTTTTCTGAAGATAAATTTAATGAGAGCTTTTCTCAGTTTAATCAGCAATCACAGCAAACTTTTAATCATTTCAGCCAAGCTAACGAGCAGGCGTTTAACCATGCCTTTGTAGCACAATGGCAAACTTTTAATCAGGCTCTTACCAAACAAAAACCTAGAAAGCCTAAACCAAGCATTCAAACCAGAGCTCTTATAAACCAAGTTTCTGCTACCGAAAACCAAACAAATAGCACTTTAAATACATCGAATACCTCGCCTGCCACATATAAGCACATTAAGCCGCCAACGTCTGCTTCGCAAACTTTTTTTGGCTATCCTTTACTTAATTTACCTCTAACAACACTGCCAAAACTAAAGGGGACGAGTAAAAAGCAATTACTTGAATTTAGAACACGTGCTTTAAGCAATAGCGACTTTATTGAACTTTACGCCCTACTCGGTTTTATGGTTCAAAAAACACAAGCCGACAGTTTTGTTCAACAACAACTTGCTTTAACATTGTGTAAGCAGTTTTACCTTTTGAAGAATGCACAAATTGGTTGCGCTTGGGTTTTATTACAGCAACAAGGTTTTGATGCTCGCTTAGGCGTTCAAGAGCTAAACAACGCAAAAGCTACACAACTTTTATTGTTATTACCTAGCAAACAAACATGGTATGCGCATGCTTATTTTGAATTAGAACAACAGCACTTTTATGTTATTAACCAAAAAGACTATTACCGCATAGAAAACCAAGACACGCATATACAAACCGCTCAACACTTACAAGCAACCAATATAGTTCGCAGTAAACTTAGCCAAGGTTTTAAGCCACCGGGTAAAAATAAAATAACGGTAAAAAAATGGCAAACAGCTTTCTCGTTAGATATTGACCACCTAGCCTACCTAAATACCCTGCCCGTATTAAGCACTGAAACCTATCTGCAAGACATTCCGCCGCCCAACCTTAGCAAGCAAATTAACGCGTGGTTAATAGCCCAAGCACCAGCTCAAGCACCAGCTCAAACCAAAGTGCAACGTATTAACCAATGGTTGTCACTTTTACAGTACTTACCCTATCAAATTGACGATACGCAATTTGGTAAAGAACGGCCTTTAACGTTAAGCGAGTTACTTTATTATCCCTACAGCGACTGTGAAGACAGAGTATATGCGTTAGCCTACTTTAACCAAGTAATCCCGCAAGGACGCTTTTCCGCATTAGAATACCCGAACCATTTAAGTGGAGCTTTTAAATTAAAAAACGCTTGGGTAGAAGCCGACCCGACTTACCAAGGTGCCAGTTTAGGTATGACACAACCTGCTTATGAAAAGATACAACCGACGTTTTATCCAATACCTTAATACCAACGAGCATAAGCCAATTGCCACATGCGACTTCATCAGGTACATTAAAACGTATTAATTAGCACAATATAAAATGATAACACCCACGCTTTTATGAAATTATCAACTATTCGCCAATTTTTTAATAACGCGCCTTTACAATGGAACATTAACGTAAGCTGTCAGTGTGGCCCAAATAAAACCGTTAATGAAGACGCCTTTGCCTGCAATGAAAAAGCAAAAATAGCCATTGTATGTGATGGTGTAGGCGGCGGTAATGCTGGCGAGGTTGCATCACGTTTAGCGAGTGATTTTTTATTAGACGCTTTAAAAAAGGTTGAATCAATAAATAAAGTACAACTCAAAAGCATACTTCAACAATGCCACCAACACTTATTAACTCACATGGAACAGCATCCTAAAACCCAAGGTATGGCAACCACCGTTGTGCTTATAGTAGGTTGTAAAAACCAAGTTGCTATTATGTGGGCTGGTGACAGCCGAGCTTATTTATTAAGAAAAGGGCAACTAAAGCCTTTAACGCAAGACCATAGTTTTGTGAATGAAAAAGTCGCACAAGGCATTTTTACCCGAGAAGAAGCAGAAGCACATGCCATGGCTAATTTAATTACCTCTGCCCTTGGTGGCAAAAGCAACAGTTTGAAGCATATTGGTTACACTGAACTTAACCTAAACAGCAAAGACCGCGTTATTTTAATGACCGATGGTGTATATGGTTATATAAACAAAGAAGCGTTGCTTGCAGGTTGTAAGCAATCGGCAAAAACACTAACCGACAATGCAATAACTAATAATACCGCTGATAATTGCACCACGCTTACTGTCGATTTTAGCTAAAAACTGGCAGTATTTAAGTATATTGCTCTTTAAATAACTTACATCTTAAACCATAAGTTTGCCCGTGTTGTGCATGACCAACCCAAGCCCTGATACTTGGTTGTATTTTTCAAAAGTAACTCGCCCTTCTTTAATTGCCTTTATTTGTTTATTTATTTTTTTGACCGCTTTTTTACCATTCGCTGACTGCAACCACCTTTTTTTCTTGCTAATTTCTCTAGCATCTTTTCAAACTTTGCCTCAAGCGCAGGGGTAGGTGCTTTTTCTTTTTTAGCGGTTACATCACTTAATTTAGCTTGGTAAGCTTGTGTTATTGCTTCTTGGCTAGCGTCTTGTGCTAAACCTAATGTTTGATAAGCGGTATCAAGTTGCATGTTCTATCCCTGTTTATCTGTTTCGCTTTTTAATAAACTATAAATCATTACGTGATTATTTTAAATAGCTTTTATTTTCTCAGTATGACAACATAATTAATATGTATTTGTCCGTCTAAAAACTTGGATAAAAACTAACAAATTACTCAACCATACCAACATAGAATGACAACATGCTTTATTTAGGAATAGATCTCGGTACCACCTTTTCATTAGCCGCCTTTATCAATGCTGCAAACCAAGTAGCTTTAGTGCCCGATAAATACGATGCAAATACCTTTCGCACACCTTCGTTAGTACACATAAGTGCTAATGGTTGTTACGTCGGCGATTCTGTAGAGGCACAGTTATTAGAAAACCCTGCCGGTGAACATGTGCGCTTTGTAAAATTAGCCATGGGCGAAAGCGAACACTTTAGTGATCATCTTAACAGAAGTTGGCGACCCGAAGCGATTTCAGCTTTAATCCTAAAAAAACTGATTAATGATGCAGCCAATTTTTTACCTGAAAATTTAGGTGGCGCTGTTGTTACCGTGCCCGCAAACTTTTCAGATAGTCAACGCCAAGCCACTAAACAAGCAGCCCTACTCGCTGGTATTCCTCGTGCCACCTTAATTGAGGAGCCTATTGCCGCTGCAACTTTTTACGGGATGAATGATGTTAAGGGTGATCAAACTTTATTTGTATTTGACTTAGGGGGCGGTACTTTTGACGCCACTTTGCTACAATCTTCAGACGATGGGTTATATGTACTAGCAACCGACGGCCAACACAACCTTGGTGGAAAAACCGTTGACGAAGCCATTATGCAACAGGTTGCAGATGAATATGAGCGCATCCATGGTGAAGACCCTCGCAGCAACCGCACCGCTCTTGTACAGTTAAGGCAATTTGCTACCGAAGCCAAATTAGCATTATGCAAACCCGGTGTTAATCAAATACGTAAAACCTTATTATTAAATAAACGCAGTGTTGATTTTTTACTTACCGAGTCGCAATTTAATCGTTTAGTGGATAAGTTAGTTGACCAAGCGATAACCGTATGTGAACGCTGCCTTGAAGCAGGTGGTATGGAGTGGGAATTTATCGACCACATTCTACTAACGGGTGGTTCAAGCCTGCTCCCACTGGTACGTGAAAAGCTCGCCTTACGTACAGGTCGCCCTAAAGATGGCTTGCTTTTAAAACAACCACACCAAGCAGTTGCTTACGGCGCAGCATTAATTGCTAATCAGCTTTTTAATGACGCAAGTAATCAGAAACAATTACAACGCGCAACCGCCTGGCAATTAGGTATTCGTGTTGCTGGTGCAAATGGGCAGCCTTGTGTACAAGTAATGATTGATAAAAACATTGCCTTACCTACCAGTGAAACTGTAACTTTTCATACCACCCGCGATGCACAACCTCGTATGGTTATTGAAGTAGTGCAACAAAAGGAAGCTTGCATTGAAGAAAAAAGCTTAGGTTATTTTATTTTTTCCCTACCTGATAACAGCCCTGTTAAATATGCGGTAGAAATAACCCTTGCCTACGATATGGAAGGCCTTGCCACCGCCACAGCGCGCAACCCACAAACAGGGCAACAGTTAAAACAAATAATGGATGAACATGGCGCAGCGTTAGATGATGAGCTTGTTCAACAAAAAGATTGGGTGAGTAATACGGCTATTAATGAACACTAATCCCCTTTTTGAAAAAATAAAGAAGGGTTATATAAACTAATAATTTTAAAGGATACATCATGAAACATAATTTATTGCGCTTAGTCACTATCTTCTCAACAGTTATATTTTCAATCGCTATTAATGCACAACCAACTCATACTGCGCAGCATGTCAGAGAAGAAACGAAAATTTATCCCATCATAAAAATATCACCTAAATACCCCGTTTTAGCAGCCAGAGAAGGGGTTGAAGGCTATGTTACTTTATCTTTTGATGTTACCAAGGCTGGTACTGTTGATAACATTAAGGTAGTCAGTTCTTTACCCGAAGGCACGTTTGAAAAGGAAGCGATAAATGCACTTAAAAAGTGGCGATACAATATTGCTGACGAGGTTAAATATAATATTGAAGAGACGTTACATTTTACATTAAAGTAATGATATTTTATTTCTTACGAGCATGGAATTATACAGGACGACGTAGGAGGAAAGCAGGTGTTTGGGATGATATATTAAAAGACCTTAAGCTAAGAGGTTTAGTGCAAACAGACCTAGTTGTTATAGATGATTTAACTGGATTAGATACAGCAATAGAACGCCACTTCGATGCTAAAGTACAAAAATGTGTACTGCACTTAAAAAGAAATATAGGCACCATCATCATTATTATAGGGCTTAATATGTTCAACCCCTTCAACTATACCGCTGTCATTTAATACACGTAGGGGCTCATTCATGTCTTCACAATCACGGTGCCATTGGTTATTTGAATATCTATAACGATACGCATCTTCTGTAAGATGAATGATCAATATATCACTTTCTTGGTGGGCTATGGCGGTATCAAAACAGGGTCGAGCATTTAGCTCATCACAAAATGATTGATAAGTAACAGAGTGCAAAATGGGTGGGGCAATAATATCACCGACTTCCATTTCAAACTCATCGCTGTCTAAGCAATCATCAGTCAACGACAGAGCATCATGTTCAATGGGGTTTCGTTGGGCTGCTTTTTCTTTCGGGTTACCCACCACCCTTAGCAACTGCCAGTATGGCGTATTGCGTGCGTTAATATTATCGGTGTCACATCTACACAGTTTAAATTCATTACCTACTTCACACATAAGTTACCTTTTATAAATAATATGACAACATACGAAAAAAAACATAAAAACATCAAAAACATCAAAATAACAATAAGTTGAGTAACTATAAAGCGATACAAAATGGCTTACGCCAATTTTGGACGCCTACGGCGCTTTTGCTTTGCAAAAGTACCTGCCAAGAGCGGCAGGTATCTAACGCTAAAGGTATAAACAGTAAAAGAATAAAGCGTTATTTGTCCTGAATCAAACGCACCCCGACATTGGCGCTGCGGAGTGCTCGCCCAGGCCTACCACGGTAAGCCGAGCGCAAGACGGCTGGTATATTAAACCAACCGCCGCCGCGCAACACACGGGTGCCACAACTACCTGAAGTTCTCGCTTTTGCCGTAGAAGAAGCGCCGCTATAAGAGCTATTCCAACAGTCTTTAGTCCACTCCCACGCATTACCACTCATATCATATAAACCAAAGCCATTAGCTTGAAAGAGACCCACTGGCGCTGTAAAAAAGTAACCATCTTTGCAAGCTGCTTTATTTGTATATGAAGCCCCCTCCCAAGAAGTTTCATCCGCACCATTAGCAAAATCACACTGGTCTGATTCGCGATTACCCCAATGCCATTTACCCGTACTCCCCCCTCGCGCGGCATACTCCCACTGCGCTTCACTCGGCAAACTAAAGCGTAAACCCGTTTGCTGGCTAATCCATTTGGCATATGCCACAGCATCATTATAACTGATGCAAACCACCGGCTCATTATTGCTTTGCTCAAAGCCAGGATTGCGCCAACTTGCCCAGGCATAATAATCGAGTTTATCGTCAGATTTATGATTCATATAACCTACTGAATAACAGCCTTGAACGCCACCCGTGTTTTTCTCTGCATCGGTTCTATATCCTGTGGCATTTACAAATTTTTTGAATTGGCCTACGGTCACCTCATTCGCCATCATTTTAAAGCTTTCCACACGTACCGTTCTTATGGGTAGCTCGGCATCATCACCATCCTGGCTGCCCATTTTAAAGCTACCTGATGGTATGCTTACCATTTTACCCACGAGGCGTTTTACGTTAGCTGCTTTGGCTGCTTTAGCTGCTTTAGCCTGTGCTCTTGCTAATTCATCAGCATGCCATTGCGCTTTTACACTGGCAACATGCTTATTACAACAATTTTCAGCATCCCTATATGCCTCAACAGAGGTTTGTAAACTATTAACCGCTTTACCAAAATGAGCACTTTGTTTATGGTTTTTTGCCGCTTTTTCAGCTAACTGTGCTTCTTTCTCTTTGGCAACTTGTTCTGTGATTAAATATTTCTTTTTAAAAGCCTGCCACTGTTTTTTAGCTAATGCTGTTTTGGGTAATTGCTCAAGATAGCTTTCTATATTGTCGAATCGTGTTAACAGCGTTTTAACCTCTGTCTTTACCTGTTGTAATTGCTTAACCGCCTGCTGATGCGCTTCAATACTTTTTGCTACTTTTAAATTAGCGCTTGCGGCGCTTTGACTTCCTTCTAACGACACCCAGTCGTCACTTTCTTCTATATAACCTTCAACTAATTGCTCGTATTCTTGTAAAAAGGCCAAGTTATTGGTTTGGTTTCGCTCGGCATTTTTCACTTCTTGGCCTAATTCACGGATTTTGTTTTCAAGACGTTTTTTTAAGGTGTTAATTTCCCCCTGAAGCCCAGCGGCCTCCCCTTGGTATTTAGCAAGTAATGCTTTATCAATCGGCTTTAAAAAATCTAAATACCCTTGGCTACCTGCAAAA
>JBMYWR010000026.1:0-26896 GCA_049607625.1 Colwellia sp. | reverse complement strand
TATTTTTTTGCTGTTAAACAATGAGGACATTTATCCATCGAATATAATACAATGCGTTTCATAGTTATTCTCAAAAATTAAGGGATTATAACTGTTTTATTAAATATGGAATTGGTATAAACACAACAGCAATTAATGTTCTGGTAAGGGTTTTTGTGGCCAAGTAAAGACTATACAACTGCCTTTTACCCCATCCGATTCTATACTAAGCGTACCGCCATAATGCTCTATCGTTTTTTTAACGATTGCTAACCCCATACCACTACTATCAAATGAATCTTTCGATTGTAGTGTTTGAAACATTTCAAGTGCTCTTGCTTGGAACTCTTTAGCTATACCAGGGCCGTCATCAATAACCTTAATGAAATAATAATGATCGTCTTGATCTACCTCGATTTCAATTATCCCCTGCCCTATATTATGATGTTTAATCGCATTAGTTATAAGGTTTCGTATAACCACTTCAAAAGGGACTTTAGGTATAATTAACGGTACATTAGGTGCATTACAAGTAAAACCTTCTGTATCTCCAAGTAAGGTAAATATTTTTTCAGTAAAAGGTCGTAAATATATTTTTTCAACATCGTAATTTGAACGGCCTACTTTAGAATATTCTAACAAATCTCTTAGTAAGCCTATCATTCTAGTTGCTCTATTTCGTAACAACAATAAGTGCTCACGCGACTCTTTAGGTAAAATATCTTTACAGTCTTCTTCTAACCACGAAACAATTTGATTTATCCCATTAAGGGGAGATTTAAGGTCATGGGAAGCGATATAAGCGAACTGATTTAACTCAATATTTACCTCTTCTAATTCAGCGACCTTTTTCGATAATATATCTCTTGATTCAATAACAGCTTGCTGATTATTTTTGTTTTCAGTGATTTCTGTTCTAATTGAAACATATTTTTCAGGGTGGCCTAGTGCATCAAAAAAAGGAACGACGGTTACCCTTTCCCAGAAAAGTTCACCTTTTTTAGTTTTATTACATACCTCTCCTTGCCATACTTTACCCTGTATAATCACATCAAACATTTCTTTGAAAAACTCACGAGAATGGTGACCTGAATTAATAAGTCTGTGGTTATTACCTATTAACTCTTCTTTTGAGTAACCACTAACGCGTGTAAAACCATCATTTACATATAAAATACTGCCATGTACATCACTGATAGAGACAATAGCATGTTCATCTAACGCTTTCTGTTGTTGCATTAAAGCTAAGTCATTTTCTTCTTTTTGCAATAGCATGTTATGAAAACTTCTTGCTAAAACACCGACTTCATTTTTTAAAGAAACAGGCAAGTTTCTTACCGAGCCTGTATTACCATAACGCACTAACTCATTTGATATTTGCTCTAAAGGTTTAAGAAGTCTCCTAGCTATAAAAAAAGCGACTATCGCCGACAACAAAATTAATGATAAAGCGATCAAAATTGTTTTATTACGCATTGTAGATAGAATTCTATTTAGTTTTGTATCGTTTAGTTTTATAAACAAGCGAATATATTCATTTTCTTCTTCGTTTCCCATTTGAACTGTATGGTATAAACCAACGTAACCTTGATGCTCTCCTGTAAACTCTACATTTTGAAAGGTACTATTATTGCCAATATAGGTCTCCAATTGAGGGTATAGGTCTTGAATTAATATAGATTTTTCTACAATAGGTGATTCTTCGTTAATACGAATAAAAATTTTACCTGTGTTATCCATAAAGAAGATACTTTTGCCCAGTAGAGAAAGCCTCTCTATATTCGATTGAGAGAGAAGATCAGCACGCATTATGATGGCACCAAATAATTCTTTTTCATCGTTATATATAGGTATCGTTAAACTTAATTCTTTTTGATAAGGTGTTATTATTCTGTTTTTATGTTCGCTTACGTTGTGTTTATATTCAAAGTTTAACTCTTCATGCTCTAAATGGTCTAAATACCCCTCTCTTTGCTGTATAACTTTTCGGCTAACTTCTCCTTCCTTTATGTTTTTACTATTTTTAACAATAGTTACCAATGTCTCCTTTGTATCACCAAGCTTGATATATGATATTTCATGATAGCCTTGGTAGGTTTTCATCATCTCAGTAAAAATTATGTGTAGCCTTGAACGCCATACTTCAAGATTTTCAAGGTCATTATTCTCTGTCGCTTTAATAATTCCCTCTATCGGTGGTGTTCTACTAAGAAAAGTAAGATCTCCTTTTAAGTGCTCATAGGTATCTCTTACAACAGGTGCTATATTTTTTGCGTCTAGTTCTATCTCTTGTTTTTGAATTTGCTGGAAAAGGCGTTTCGCTTCATAATAATACGTGGTACTAAATACTACGATTATAATAGCGGTTAGAATAGAACCGTAAATTGAGATCCATATAGATTGTGGGTATTTTGTAGAGCCCACTTGCAAAGGCTTATTGTTTTTATTCGTGTATTGTGAAGAAGTTGGCGTATGTCTATTTTTTAAATCGGCTATGCCATATTCTTCGGCTTTACTTGCTAATTCACTCATCTTTTAACTCATAGTCTTTAAGAGAGATATCTTTGCCCGGCAAGGGTTTTTGTAAATAGTAGCCCTGAAACCTATTCACTTGCAGTGATTGACAAAAACTCAAGTGTCGTTGCTCTTCTATTCCTTCTGCCACAGTATTTAACTGTAAATACTGCAGCATACTTACCAAACCATGTATTAGTTTGTAATTAAAACCTCTTTCATTTTTTTGTGGCATTAAAGATTTGTCAATTTTAACGGTATTAATAGGAAAGTCATGTAAGTGAGAGATCGAAGAAAAACCCGTACCAAAATCATCTAAAGCAATTGTACAACCTAATTCACTTATTTTATCAATAGTGCTTCTCATATCTTGTGAATTAACCAGTAAAGCTGTTTCAGTTAATTCAAACTCTATAAATTTTGCTTCAACTGCAAACTTTTTCAAGCAAAACTTAATATGGCTGATAATGTTTTCATCTAGTAACTGAACTGGTGATAAGTTAATTGAAATACAAAGCTTATTTCCTACTTCTTCATGCCAAACAGAAAGTTGCTTTATAGCTTCTTCAATAATCCACCTACCAATGGGGATAATCAATCGAGTCTCTTCTGCAATCGGAATAAATTCATCAGGTGTAACAATAGTGCCTTCTGAGTTTTGCCAACGTATTAGAGCTTCAAAGCCATATACCTTAATCGGATTTCCTACATACATGGCTTGGTAATTCAATTCGAATTCATTATTTTGCAGAGCCGTTTTCAATTTTATTTCAATAGGAAGACGCTTAGATTCAGTTAGTTGCAATTTATCTTCATAAAAAGTCACCGTGTTTCGCCCGGTATGTTTAGACTTATACATAGCTAAATCTGCACATTTATAGATACTTTCAGCATCATTGGCATTATCAGGGTAAATAGCCCCGCCAATACTTGCACTCATAGAAACGACAGTTTGGTTAATATAAAAAGTTTCAGAAAAAGACTCAAGCACTCTACGAGCAATGCTTTGCAAGTGCTTTATTTCGTGCAGGTGCCTTACAATAATTGCAAATTCATCTCCCCCCAAGCGGGCAAAGACCTCTTCGCCACGCAGACATTTTTTGACCCTTTTAACGACCATCTGTAAAAGCTTATCGCCAACATCGTGCCCGTAAGTGTCGTTCACGTATTTGAAGTGGTCTAAATCGAATAAAATTAACGCGGTTTTGTCTTCATTTTGGTAAGAGTTTTCAATAGACCGTTTTAACACGTTATCAAAAACATAACGGTTAGATAATTGAGTGAGACTGTCTTGTTCTGCAAGCTTTTTAACCTGTAAATAACTTTTATTGAGCTTTTTCTCCATGTCTAAGCGGGTTTTCGCGCTCAATATGGCTCGCCTTAAGCGGAAACCATTAATATCTGTTTTAGCAATAAAATCTTGCACTCCAGCTTGTAAACACTCTAGCGCTAGAGTCTCCTCTTCAGATGTACTGATCATGATAATGGCGCTATTACCTATGATATTTTCTCTTTTTATTAAATGAACGAGTTCAAGGCCATTTATTTTAGGCATGTTAAAATCTACGATAATCACATCGAAGACTTGTTCTTTAATTATTTCAAGGGCGGCAAATGCATCTTCTGCTTCGAAAACATTATAATGAGAATGATTTCGCCTGAGCGTCCTTTTAACGTGGGTTCTGTCTACAATGTCATCATCCACAATTAATATATTCATTTATAGCCTTTTCTATCTCCTTAGCTAACATTCAATGATGAATCAAATTAGCTTGCCTAGAGTGGTTACATTCTTTTTCAATTGAGTATAGTAAAGATTAAATAAAGAGCCTCATTATTTGTAGTATTTCAAGTATAAAAGAAGCTGAGTTGTTGTCTTTTGTAGGAGCATGCTTTAGTCGCGTTTTGTGTTCCTCAGCGAATTAGAGACTAGTGATCTCATGCGAATTACTCAGATTACGCTGATTAAGAACACTTTGGGTAAGGGCAAGAGACGAAGGAATGCTTGAATGCTTGAATGCTTGAATGCTTGAAAGGGGAGTGTTCTACAATACCGTGATCTGGTCAAGTAACAAAGCTAACATGGCTGGGTATTTGTTGAAATGATGGTGCGCTGCGCTTGTAAGCCTGAAGGCGTCACCTACAACAGCAACAAACACCGCTGTAAATCACTTTTGTAGGAGCGTGCTTTAGCCGCGATCTCTTGTGCCGTAAGCCTTAGTAAAATCACCAACACGGAGGTCACCGAGAGGCTGCGCCTTTTCACCGAGAAAAGAAGAAAAATTCTATCATTCTTCCTCTGTGTAGCGAAGCGCCTTGGTGTCCTCTGTGGTGAAAACCTTTTCTCTTTTAGACGACTAGAACCAAAGCTTCATATCTAAAACCTACTCAAAAGTACAAAAACTCCACCTTCAAGCCTTTTAGCTTTCAAGCTTTTACTTGCCCTTACCCCAAGAGCTTCCCGATTAAATTCGGTCCTACAACAGCAACAACCACCGCGGCAAATCACTTTTGTAGGAGCGTGCTTTAGCCGCGATCTCTTTGTCTAAAAAATTAACCACTATCCCGTTCTCCCCACAAATGAATGGGATATGTGTGGATGTTATACCAATTCAACTAAGTTATTGCTCACTTGTACTGGTTAAAATAATTCATGGCTTCGTTCCTCTCAATCCCAATAGCCAGCTATTACTCAATCGAGCGCCTTGCCCTGATTCATTTTTCCTTCGTACAACAAGATCACAAACTTAATGGAACTGGTATTATTAATACTTAGCCGGCTCACCTTTTGCAGGTAAACTTTGTTGAATAAATTCACGGATATCTTGATTTGACTGCTTTAAATCATCTCTTCGCAAATACATCATATGACCACTTCTATAGCCTTTGAAGGAAAGCCTATCTCGCATCAAACCACTTGGGTCTAATTGCCATAATGTATATTTTGCATCAAAGTAATTGGTTGCCCCATCGTAAAAACCCGCTTGTACCATCACATTTAAATAAGGGTTTTGCGCCATAGCCAAACGTAAATTTTCACCCGTATTATTATTGGTTCTATCCCAAGGATGAACATTGCCAAACATATTGTATTTTAGGTCTGTTTTATAATTTAGCTCTTGTGCTAAATAATAATTAATTGCTGGGGTAAAGCTATGCAACCAAGATGTTAGTTCAGCGTTATAGTCTGGACGAGTACCCGCTAGTTTTTTATCGATACCTAAATAGCGAGAATCCAGTCGGCCAACTGTTTTTTTTCTATCTTTTAATAACTTCTTCCAAAAATAAGCGTTATCAATATCCAAATTATTATCAAGTACCTGTGCTACCGATAAACCAGAGTAATCTGCAACCTTAGTCGCAATGCTCTGCTTTTCTTGCGCTGAAATAAAACCGCCTTTCGCTAGAGCTGGCATATATTCATTAACCGTAAATGATTCAATTTCTGGTAATAAGTCATCTAGGTCTTTAGCCTGTAAATCTTTATTTAAAGCTTTGTGATGCCAAGCTGTCGCTGCAAAATAAGGGAGTCTATTCGCTGACTTTACCGGTCCATCTCGTTTAATACCTATATCGGTTGGTGAAACTAAAATGACACCATTAATATACATCCATTGACGAGACTGTAATGCTAAAGATAACCCAGCAACACGTGTGGTACCGTAGCTTTCACCAATTAAATACTTTGGTGATCGCCAGCGATCATTGCGACTTACAAAAGTAGTAATCCAATCTGCAAGGTATTTAACATCTGCATTTACACCGAAAAACATCTTCTGCTGCTTATCTTTCGAAGGCATTTTACCGTCTTTATCAGGTAATACTCTTGAATATCCTGTATTTACCGGGTTAACAAAAACAATATCGGCAACATCAAGAATAGAAAAAGGGTTAGTTTTCACACCATATGGCTGAAGCGGATAGCCTTCATCATCTACGTTTAAAATACGTGGCCCCGTATAAGCAATATGCATCCATACTGACGCTGAACCAGGGCCTCCATTAAAAGAAATAACTAAAGGTCTGGTGCTGTTATCTTTAATGCCACTTCGTTGATAATAGGTATAAAACAAACTTGCAGTAGCATTGCCCTCTTCATCCCATACCGGTTGAGTTCCCGTGGTCGCTGTGTAACTTATTTTTTTCCCATTTATTTTTGTACTATGCTTAGTAAGTTGCTTTTGATCTACGTTTATCTTTCGTTCGTTCTCTGCTTTGCTCGATAAAGATACAGCCGTAAATGTTATAAGTAATGAGACAATAAGTAATTTGTTCAAAATAGACATATAAAATTCCTAAAAAGTGTGTAATATCATCATAGCTAATTATGCCAAGAAACAGAAATCATTAACTCATTCATGTTGACACTAATGCAAAAAATACTGCTTTTTCTTTACATTTTATTGACACTATCGGCTTGTAGCTCTTCTGGTTTATTTTCGAGTTATGATCAAAGTATGAAGCCTGTCAGAGCCGCTCAAAATCAAGGTGACTTTGTCAAAGCGGCTAGTTATATATCTGAGCCAAACCCTAGCAATAATAACTATGCTTTAAACTTACTCGAATTAGGCCGACTCAACGCACTTGCTTTTCAATATAAAACTAGCCAGAAAAACTATGTCGAAGCGATAAGTGATGTTCAATATCAAGAAGCTCAAGCCAAAATTCAAATAAGTAGCGGGCTACAAAAAGCAGCAAGCTTAGTAAGTAATGATAATAGTATTTCCTATCAAGTCCCTTTTTATGAACAAAGCATGCTTTATAGTTACCAAGCTTTAAATTATCTTCAGCTACAGGGAATAGAGTCTGCTTTAGTTGAAGTTAGGCGTGCAAATTTAGTGCAACAAAGGGCCTTAGCGAGTAATCAAGAAGCACTTTTCGAAGCCCAAAAAAATATGGAGCGCAATGGCCTAGATGCTAAAACGTTTGATTCGAAATACCCTTCAATGCAAAATAGTATTGGCCAAGTTAAAAACGGTTTTCAAAATGCGTATACCTTTTACCTTTCTGGTTTACTCTATGAAGCCGGTGGCGAACCTAATGACGCTTATATAGATTATAAAAAAGCTTTAGAAATTTATCCGCATAACCGCTTTTTACAGCAAGATGTTTTACGCTTAGCTACATCATTGGGTATGCAAGATGACTTAGCTAAATTTAGCCAGCTGTATGGTAAGGCACCTAACATTGATGAAAACAATGGTGAACTAGTTATTTTATATGAGCAAGGTATTGTTGCTAATAAGCAAGCTGCTTCAATGAATCTGCCTATTTGGACTAGTCGAGGTGACATACGCTTTTATAGTTTTTCATTAGCGGTTTATCCTAATCGCTTACCTACACTCCGCCCACTAACTTTGTTGGTTAACGGCAGCAGTACACAATCACAAGAAATAGTTCGACTACAATCACTAGCAAGTAAACAGTTAAAAGATGATATGCCTGCCATTGTAACTCGACAGATATTGCGTTTAATCGCAAAAGAACAAGTTCGTAAAAAAGCCAGCAAAGAAGGGGGCGATGTGGGAAATATTATTGCCACTCTTTATAATGTTATTTCGGAACGTGCCGACACGCGAAGCTGGAGTACCTTACCTGACAGTATTCATTTATTAAGAGTATCCTTACCTGCCGGAAATCAAAAAATAGACCTTCAATTGCCTGGGCGCAAGGCTTCAATAGAGGTCACTATAAAACCAGGTCGAATTACATTATTAAACCTAAACGGGCAAGATAAAAACCGAAATGGTCAATTAATTAACCTATAATATTAAAAAGCATTGAAAAAGGATAACGTCATGGCATTAAAAACTTCAAGTATATTTACTGTAACAATAATATTAGGCAGTCTACTTTTAGCTGGCTGTAAAAATGTGCCACCTGTGACTTCTGGTGTGGGTGTTGAAAAAATGACTGAACATGATGACTACAGCAAACATCTACAAACACACAACCCTGAATTAACCGCTAAACTTAAAATTACGGATGTAAAAAATAGAACGAATAATGATCTTTTAGAAGTACAGTTAACGCTTACCAGTACTTATAAAAAATCACAACAATTGCAATACCACTTCATTTGGTTTGATAAAGACGGTTTTGTCCTAGAAGAAGGCAAATCGCCATGGAAACCTCTTGAATTGCACGGCATGCAAACGGCCGCAGTAAAAGGTTTAGCCCCAACAGTTAACGCAAAGTCTTTTAGTATTTATGTAAGAGACGTGCCAGAAGAATATTACAAATTTTAGTATCAAATTTTGCCTAACATAAGGAAAGCTCATGAATAAATTAACAAGAAATACGCTTAATAAGGCGCTTATCACAACCGGTATGGTGCTAACAATTGCCATTACTACTGGATGTACTAATAAATCTGTCGTTAGATATGGTGATGCAACTGCCGTAGAGACCACTGATACTAATTTTGGCTCTACCGACTTACAAACGGTCGCTAGCCAAATGACCGACTCATTACTGACTTCTCCAGTTGTTGGCACGCTTACCGCTAATAGCCGCCCTATTATGTTTGTAGAGCGTCTTAAAAACAAAACCAGTGAACATATTGATACTGAATCTATCACCGACTCAATTTCTACTAAGCTTTTACGTTCAGGCAAATTTCGCTTTGTTGACATGAGCCGAGTAGATGCCGCTCGAAAGCAAATAGATTTCCAACAAAATAGTGGCATGGTCGACCCGAATAAAGCAATGCAATTTGGACGTCAAGTAGGTGCTGAATACATGTTGTATGGCAACTTATCAAGCATTGTTAAGTCTAATAAAGACAAATCTGATGTTTATTACAAATTCACCCTACGCTTAATGGATTTACAAAGTGGATTGGTTGAATGGGCCGATGAAACTGAAATAAGAAAAACAAAACAAAAAGAATATGTTAGTTGGTAACATTTCTGTATTGAACCGCTTAAACACAGCTGTTCAAGCGTAAATATACTAAAGCCAGTAAAACGATCTATATAGTTATCGATTTACTGGCTGTTTTATTTATAGTTAAACTTTAGTTAGTCCGAATTTATAGGAAGTAATATCATGAAGCTTCTCGCATTCACCCTCCTGCTCACTTTTATGTCGTTTGCCTCATACGCCACTACTTACGATAGAAACAAAGCTGTTCCCGTAGAGCAGGTTATTTTTGGTCATGTCGCATCTGTTCGAAATATTACCAAAGAAGAGATCATTCAAGATCGCAACCGAGGCTGGAAAACATTTGGCGGTGCACTTATAGGTGGACTTATCGGCAACCAATTCGGCAGTGGTAGTGGTAGAGATGCTATGACTATCTTAGGCGCTTTTGCTGGAGGAGCTATTGCTAGAAACAATTCAACCCAACAGCAAGTAAAAACATGGCAACTCGTTGAAATGATGATAACCGCCGAAGATGGCAAACAATATATGGTTATTCAAGATTACGACCCAAGCATGGTATTCCAACCTCAAAACGCTATTCGTTTAGTCTATTTAGCAGATGGTACGGTGAGGGTAGATAAGCAATATTAGACAATGAGGACGAAGTGTAAAGCTTGATAGCTCGAAAGCTAAAAGGCATGAAGGCTTGAAAGTGGAGTGTTTTGCACTTTTAAAAGTTGGCTTTAGCCACGAAGTTATGGTTCTAGTAGTTCAAGACATAAAACGTTTACCACAGAGGAAGAACGAAAGAGATTTTCTTCTTTTCTCGGTGAAAGGCGCAGCCTCTCGGTGACCTCTGTGGTGATAATTTTACTAAGGCTACGGCACAAGAGATCGCGGCTAAAGCACGCTCCTACAAAAGTGATTTCCCGCAGTGCATGTTGCTGTTGTAGGTGACGCCTCTAGGCTTACAAGCGCAGCGCACCATCATTTCAACAAATACCCAGCCATGTAGTTTTCTTACCCTTAGCTCTAATGGTCAAGACATAAAACGTTTTTACCACAGAGGAAGAACGAAAGAGATTTCCTTCTTTTCTCGGTGAAAGGCGCAGCCTCTCGGTGACCTCTATGGTGATAATTTTACTAAGGCTACGGCACAAGAGATCGCGGCTAAAGCACGCTCCTACAAAAGTGATTTACCGCGGTGGTTGTTGCTGTTGCTCTTACCCTAAAAAGGTCTAGTCACTCATCCGCACTTGTCCTGTTCATCTGCGGGCAAAACGGGCTTTTCACTTGCCCTTACCCAAAGCGCTTCTTAATTAGCGTAATCTGAGTAATTCGCATGAGAATCGCTAGTCTCTCATTCGCTGAGAAATTAAGCAAAAAAAATCAGTTACAAGTTTTCATCTAAATTGAAACTCGTAACTGATTATTTAAAGCTAATAACTTAAAGCTAACGATTTAAAGCTAACGCCCTAAAACTAACATGCTAAACTTAAGCTTTATCTTTTTTAGCTGCTTTTTTTCGCTCTGCTATTTCTTCTTGCCATTCAAATATGTTCAATTCAATTAAGACAAAGGCAAGTATCCATAAGAAAGCATCCCAAAACTCTAAGAAGTTTCCTGTTACCCCCCAGTATATGGCTGCTGCTAATAAAATACCGTAAAGTGTTACTTTAAAATATATATTATATTTTTGCCAAAACTTACTTGAGATACTGCCTAGTTGAGTACGAACATCCACTTCTAGCATAACCACTACAGCAACCCATGCTGAAGCATTAATAACGTCAACCCAACCCAGCGCTTTTACATTTAATAAGCTTGCAGCGTCTGTTATGAGTTTGTGCTTTTCAAAAGTAAAATATTCTGTGCCAGATACGGTTAAAGTTTTACAAGTTTCGATGGTAAGCGCATTATATACATTCATGGTTTCCATGAATTTCCAATCTTTGCCTAAAGTACATAAATCAGTGATTGATGTAGCTGAGAAAAAAGAAAGTAAGCCTAACTTTGTAATATATCCATAAAGTGAATAGAGGATAAAGATATAACAAAACGAACGTATGCCATGTAACGCCCACTTGGTTGAGCCTTTCAGTTTTTCGTCATCTATAACATAAGTTTCTAATTCAAAAAGTAAGAGGAGAACCAACCAAGCTGCTGTATCGATTGTAGAGGCAAAAGCTTCTATCACGTTGTCTAAATTAAGCCCAGCAGCAAATATTACCTTACTTGCCAGCCACTCTTCTTCAAAAAACATATACACATTATACGCTAATAATGTATAGACCAAATATTTAAAACCTTGAAATCCCCATGATTGAAAGTGATCTATAAAGCTTTGTTTAGATAGTCTTGGTTTTAGCATACTCGACATCTGGTGCCCTCTTATTATTTTTATAAAAACCTATTCCGAATCTAAGAAGTGAGTCAATTAACTAAGCTCTAACTATTAACTGAATCACTTCTTTATCATTACTGTTTAAAATGCTCGGTACAGCATATACTTTTATATTAGGTTATAAAAGCTTGCTGTTTCATCTAACGTCTTTTTCGCTTTTTCGATTAATTCATCTACTTCATCACGTGTAATAACCAGTGGCGGTGAAATGATCATAGTATCGCCACAAGGACGCATAATTAAACCATTTGCCATAGAGTAATCACGACATACTCCACCCGCTTTTGAATTAGGAGCAATACGTTCGTTAGTTGCTTTATCTTTAACAAGCTCTAAACCAGCTACCATACCTAAACCACGTGTTTCACCAACAATTGGGTGGTCTGCTAGTTCTTTCCATCTTTTTTGTAAATATGGTGAGATATCATTTTTAACGTTATCTACAATGCCTTCAGACTCTAATAACTCAATATTCTTAAGAGCAACAGCGGCTGCAACAGGGTGCCCTGAATAGGTGAATCCGTGGTTAAAATCTTCACCTTTTTCAATAAGTGAAGTCGCCACTCTATCACCAACAATTACGCCACCAATGGGTAAGTAACCTGAAGATAAACCTTTTGCGATAGGCATTAAATCTGGTTTTAAATCGTAGTACTGACTTGCAAACCACTCACCTGTACGACCAAAACCTGAAATCACTTCATCCACTACCAGTAAAATGTCATATTTAGCTAAAATACGTTTAATTTCTGGCCAGTAAGTAGTCGGTGGAACAATAACACCGCCAGCACCTTGGAATGGTTCAGCAATAAAAGCAGCAATATTATCTTCGCCAACTTCAAGAATTTTCTCTTCTAGCGATTGAGCCGCTTTAATGCCAAATTCCTCTTCTGTTAAACCAGCACCTTCTTGGAAGTAATATGGTTGCTCAACATGTTCAATACCTTCAATAGGTAAATCACCTTGCTCATGCATGTAACCCATTCCACCAAGGCTAGCGCCTACTACGGTAGAGCCATGATAAGCATTTTTACGACTAATAAAGGTTTTCTTAGTTGGCTTACCTTCTAAATCCCAGAAACGACGAACCATACGAAATACAGTATCGTTTGCTTCAGAGCCTGAGCCTGTAAAAAATACTTTATTCATATGTGCAGGTGCTAAAGAAGTAATCTTCTCTGCTAGTTTAGCTGCTGGAGCATGCGTTGTTTTGAAAAACAAGTTGTAATAAGGAAGCTCTGACATTTGCGCGGTTGCAACATCAACAAGCTCTTTACGACCATAGCCAATATTTACACACCATAACCCTGCCATAGCATCAAGCAACTTGTTGCCATTTTCGTCATAAATATAAACACCTTTAGCACTATTGATTACACGAGAACCCTTTTCTGATAATTCTTTATTATCACTAAAAGGAGTGAAGTGGTGGTTTATATCTTTTTGTTGTATTTCACTGAACATAGCAGTAACTCCATATATTATTTAATCTGTTTTGCTTTTACGTTATTTGCAATACATTGCCTTTGTAGACCTATATCACTTTAAATTATTCATCAAACTAACTTTTGGTATTTATACGTTTGTTAGTAAGAATCGGCGCTCCCAGGCAGACACTTCGCTTTTATAGTGGTCGTAGTCAGCTTGGCGTGTGGCGATAAAGCCACGAACAAAGTCTTCTCCTAAGTAAGACTTAATTTTTTCACTGTTCTCCATTTGCGCTATCGCTAAATCAAGGTTTAAAGGTAATTTTTCTGATAATTTACCATTGGCTCGCGATGTTGTTTCTGCACTTACTTCTATTTTTTCCATCATGCCGATATAGCCGCAAATCAACGTGGCAGCAATAGCTAAATAAGGGTTAGCATCAGCGCCTGCAATTCTATTTTCAACGCGTTTAGCTTGATTAGGTGCATCTGGAACACGTAATCCTACGGTTCTGTTTTCAAAACCCCAATGTAAATTAACAGGGACTGACTCACCCGTTAAAAATCGGCGATATGAGTTTACATTCGGTGCCATCATTGCCATCACTTCCGGCGTCAATTGCTGAAGGCCTCCTAAGTAGTGACCAAATTTCTCGCTATAGCCTTCACCAACACTTGAGCCTTTATCATCATTAAAGATGTTTTCGCCAGAAGCTATATCAACAACACTTTGGTGTATATGCATCGCACTACCTGGTTGCCCCTGTACAGGTTTAGCCATAAAGGTTGCTATAATTCCGTGTTTTTCAGCCGCCGCTCTTACCGTTTTCTTAAAGGTAAACACTTGATCAGCTAGCATTAATGGGTCGCCATGATCAAAGTTAAATTCAAATTGGCCTCTGCCCTCTTCATGGACCACAACATCTAAGCCTAAGCCCTGTGCTTTGCCCCAACTATATATATCTTTCATTAAAGGGTCGAACTCGCTAATCGCATCGATTCCAAAAGATTGGCGCCCTGCTTCTACTCTACCCGACTTACCTTTAGGTGGCATTAAAGGTTGATTTTCATCAGTACAGTTTTGCGTTAAATAAAGCTCCATTTCTGGTGCAACCACGGCTTTTAAACCTTGCTCTGTATAAAGCGAAATAACTTTTTTAAGTAAGTTTCTTGGAGAGAAAGTAACTTCATCATTATTCGGCGTAAAACAATCATGAATAATCATAGCGGTAGGCTCTTCATACCATGGCAACATATAACATGCCGTTGCATCAGGCTTTAAAATCATGTCGACATCACGGGGATCAGATAAAGACCATAAAACGTCACCACGAGCATAACCACCAACAACCGATTGCAATAAAATGGTTTCACCTAAACGACAGCCTTGCTCCTCAATAAATTTTTTAACAGGAAGTACTTTCCCTCTAGCAACCCCTGTATGATCACTGATCAAGCATTGTACCTGAGCTACTTTATTGTCTGTTAACCATCTTTCAATTGATGCCATCGACCCACTTATATCGTTACTCATTATTTTCTCTCTTTGTGACTTTTTATTATTGTTTCATTCTATTTTATGATTAATTTTTGCTTTAAACTGATGCGTTTTTTGAAGATTTCTCATCGCAAGCTCTTAGAAACGCTTTAAACAATTTTAAGTTTTGATTGTTCTTTTCCACTTGCCATTCAGGGTGCCACTGCACTGCAATAGCAAAAGCTTGTGCATCTTTTACTGAAACAGCTTCAACTAAACCGTCAGGAGCAACGCCATTTACCATTAAACCATCTGCTAACTTATCAATTCCCTGGGTATGTAATGAGTTAACCATCACAGTACTTTGGTTGATGAGATCAGCTAAAGGCGAACCAGCGACAAGCTCCACTTCATGACTGTCTGCATATTGCTCGGCAAGGGTTTTATCTTTATCTTCTCTGTGTTCAATATATTTATTCGTTTCATGAAGCTTTTGATGCAAACTGCCACCTAAAGCTACATTAAGCTCTTGAAAACCACGACAAACACCTAATAGCGGAACACCTTGAGCAATAGCCTTTTTAATTAAAGGTATTGAAGTATTATCTCGCGCTTTATCTAATTTAGTTTCTGCAGGAGCCTGCTCATTTTGATAATGAAGAGGGTCAACCATTGAATAGCCGCCGGTACACAACAAGCCATCAAGCATACCAAGCAATTGATCCATCGTTGACTCATCAGCTAATGCTGGAATTAAAATGGGTAAACAAGGGCTCGTTGCTGTTAATGCTTTTATGTATTTATCGCCAGCAATGTGAAAAGGGTGCGGCCCGACAATCTCTTGGTCACAAATAACACCAATCACCGGTAATTTTGAAAAATTCATATAAAGTTCTACATCAAGTGTTCAATTTAACACACAGTAGCATAATAAATTCGCTTTGGTCGAATTAATTTTTAACAAATATTGTAAAAAATTTGGAACACAATTATTAAAACGCCCCAGAATCCCAGCATAAACCCATGTATTAATAGGTTTTTATGTGAGCGTGTGAGAAATGTTAATTATATTTAACAGTGGTAAGGGGTGTAAAATAAACTACAAGTTGAGTTAAAGCTTAAAAAAATGCGCTTGATAAACTTTTAATTCAGCAATCGATTCTTTGATATCGTCAAGTGCAAGGTGGGCACCTGTTTTAACAACCTTTTCTAAAATTTCGGGTTTCCAACGACGTGCCAGTTCTTTAACGGTACTTACATCGATATTACGGTAATGAAAGTAATCTTCATATTCGCGCATATATTTATTAATAAAACGTCTGTCTTGTCCTATGCTGTTACCACACATAGGGGATTTTCCTTTAGGTACATATTGAGAAACAAATGCAATTGTTTCTGCTGTTGCCTGCTCAATAGTTACCGTACTTTGCCTGCAGCGCTCAGTTAAACCTGATTTACCATGATGCTCTATACACCACTCGTTCATGCCATTAAGTACTTCATCACTTTGATGTACAGCAAAAGTAGGCCCTTGCGCTAAAATATTTAATTCGCTATCGGTGATAATCGTCGCAATTTCTAAAATAACGTCTACTTCAGGTTCTAATCCTGTCATTTCAAGATCTAACCAAATTAAGTTTGTGTCGCAAATTGTCATAAAATACCTTTAAAATTGAGCAAGCAATAAATACCGAATATAAGTATAATACGCTAGAATTAACTAGGATCAATTAAAATGATGAATTCTTGTGGCTAAAGCAAAAAAACTGACCAAAGGTCAAAAAAGGCGAATAAAAGCTAACCATGACAAAAGGTTAACTAAAAATAGCCGTAATAAAAATCCTGATAGTGACGTGCAATGGGATGAAGGTGATTTATCACAAACTCAAGAAGGCACTGTAATTAGCCGATTCGGGCAGCATGCCGATGTTGAAGGTCAAGATGGTATTGTTTATCGCTGTAACATGAGACGCTCTATTACCTCACTAGTATGTGGTGACAAAGTTTTATGGCGTTTAGGCAAGGAAGTACTACAAGATGGCAGTCAAAGAACCCTAGAATCTCAAACCGAATTAACGATAGACACCATTAAGCAATCTTCTAAATCGACTTCTAAGGTTACTGGCGTTATTGAAGCCGTACAGGAGCGAAGTTCTGTCTTAAGTCGCCCCGATGTTTATGACGGTGTAAAACCTATTGCAGCAAATATCAGCCAAATACTTATCGTTTCCTCTGTGCTACCGGTATTTAATGCTGATATAATCGATCGCTATTTAGTTGCGGCTGAACAAACAAATATTACGCCTGTAATTGTGCTTAATAAGATGGATTTATACGACAGCCTAAGTGACGAAGTAAAAACAGAAGTCGAAGAACAACTCGATATTTACAAAAAAATTGGTTATCAAATACTTTATGCAAGTAGTGAGTCTGGAGAGGGGTTAGACAACCTTAAAACACAACTCTCTGCTCATACAAGTATTTTTGTTGGACAATCTGGGGTTGGCAAATCGACCTTAGTAAATGCTTTACTTCCTGAACTAGCACTAGCTACCAAGCAAGTATCTCAGAATTCAGGACTAGGACAACATACTACAACCGTAGCTCGATTATTTCACTTTAATAAGGGCGGAGATCTTATTGACTCACCTGGTATAAGAGAGTTTGGTTTATGGCATTTATCACCAGAGCAAGTATGTGATGGTTTTATAGAATTTGAAGCGTTTTTAGGTTTATGCAAATTTAGAGATTGTAAACATGAAAAGGATCCTGGTTGCGCATTAGTTGCAGCAACACAAAACAACCAAATTAACCCTAAGCGTTTAGCGAGTTTTCAGCGTATTTTAGCAAGCTTAGGTGAAAATAAATTAACATCTAGATTTAATGATTAAGGAAGAAAAGTGACAACCCCTACTTCACAAAATAGTACTACAGATAAAATTAAAATTACTTTGCAATACATGATGCCTAAACATGCTTTGTCGCGCTTAGTAGGAAAATTTGCTGCGGCCAAAATGGGCTGGTTAACCACGAAAGCCATCGCATGGTTTATTAATGCATATAAAATCAATATGAGTGAAGCTAAGTTTAAAAATGCTAGCGACTTTGAAACCTTTAATGATTTTTTTACGCGTGAACTTGAAGAAGGTGCACGAACAATTGACAACGATCCGCAAACACTTTGTTATCCCGTAGACGGAGCGATTAGCCAACAAGGCGATATTGTTGAAGGCAAACTTATCCAAGCTAAAGGTTTTGATTATAGCTTAACGTCATTACTGGGCGGCGATGTTCGAACAGCGGCTCCATTTCAACAAGGTAAGTTCTCTTGTATTTATCTAGCTCCGAAAGATTATCACCGTATTCATATGCCGATGGCAGCCACATTACGAGAAATGATTTATGTTCCTGGTGAATTATTCTCTGTAAATCCTTTAACGGCAAGTAATGTACCCGACTTATTTGCACGAAACGAACGTGTTGTCACTGTATTTGATACTGAGCACGGCCCGCTTGCAATGGTCCTTGTTGGGGCAACGATTGTTGCCAGTATAGAAACAACTTGGGCTGGAACCATTACACCGCCAGCTGGTAAAGATATTTGTCGATGGCAGTACCCAGCAAGTGGCTCCGATGCGATAACCTTTGAAAAAGGTGATGAAATGGGACGATTTAAGTTGGGTTCTACGGTAGTAAGTGCGTTTGCACCAAATATGATAGATTTCGTAGAATCTGCTGGTCCAGAAACGGTTACAAGGTTAGGTGAATTATACGGAAATATCCCTGAAAAAAACTAGGCCGTATTCAACTTTTAAAAGCGCTTAAAAGTCTAAGTAAAAAAAATGTTACAGCCATGTAAAAATTAAAGGTTGCTCATTAATCAAACTAACTATAGGATAGAGTTATGAGTTTACGATTGATTTCGTAACAAAGTAGGCTAAGCTTAAAAGTATGACCTATCGCTCTAGCTATATATAGATATTAATAATAACCATTACTTAGTAGTAAGCAGGAAGGAAAGTTTTATGGCACGTGTAATTTCAGGTACTAAACCTACAGAAGCAGAACTCAGTCTTTTAAATGCTTTATGGAAAATGGGCCCGGCAACCGTAAGAGAAATTCATGAAATGGTGAATTTAAGTCATAAAACCGGTTACACCACGGTTTTAAAAATCTTACAAATAATGCACGAAAAATCATTAGTAATAAGAGATGAGACAAACAGAGCGCACATATACGCAGCAGCAAATAGTGAAACACATACACAAACATCTTTAATTAAAGATTTAACATCTAAAGCGTTTGGTGGCTCTACTTCTAAACTTGTAATGAGAGCACTTGATGAATCAACTAGTGCTGAAGAAATACAAGATATTCGACAATTACTAAATAGTTTAGAAAAGTAAACATTAGAAAAACAAACACAGCAGTTAAATTTATAACGACCTAGTGACTGAAATATATGTTAACTCAACTATTTAACAATCCGACACTATATAGCTTAGCATTAACCTTGTTACATTTTTTGTGGCAGGGTTTTCTAATTGCACTCGTTTTAAAATCTATTTTACTTGTCGTTTCTAAAGATAAATCTTTAATACGATATACTGCTGCCTCAGTAGCGATGTTACTGAGCTTAATCATTCCCATATTTACTTTCTATGTTATTTATTCGAGTATCGCTATCGATACATCTCCTTTAATAGAGCAAATTCAGTTAACCCATATGGCTAGCGAGTTTAACTTGCACAGAGCTTGGTTTGACTATCAAGAACTTATGACCGGGCTGCCTGAATTCCTCACCTTTATATTGCCTTATATTTCGGTTGCTTGGTTTGTCGTTGTTTCATTTTTATCATGTAAATTGCTTATTGAGCTTAATAATGTCAATAAGTTACCTAAAACCGGTACCATAGAGCCAGAGTCAGAACTGGCTAATCGTTTTATGTTACTGGCAAAGCAAATTGGTCTGATAAGAGTTCCAAAATTACTCATTTCATTACACGTTAGTGTGCCAATGGTTATTGGTTGGTTAAAACCCGTTGTATTAATACCAGCAAGCATGGTTACGGGGTTAAATACAGCCCAACTTGAAATGCTAATGTTGCACGAACTAGCCCATATTCGCCGTCACGATTACCTCGTAAACTTCTTGCAAACTTTTGTAGAGATTTTATTTTTCTTCCATCCTAGTATCCACTGGATTTCAAGACAAATGAGGAATGAAAGAGAGTACTGTAGTGACGATATTGCTGTACAACATTGTGGTGACGCTGTGGCTTATGCTCATACACTTGCTGATACCGCAGCACTACGTCATGCTGAACCTCGTTATTGCGAAAACCATACTCACACTATTCCTGAACTTGCTATGGCTGCTTCAGGTGGTGATTTAAAACAACGTATCGTACGCTTGGTTAATCATCATTGTGCACCTAATAAAGATATCGGCAAGTGGTTTGCCGCTGCTAGCATTATTGCATCGGTATTATTTGTTACTAGCCAATCGCTCATTAGTTTAAGTAACTTTGCCCTTGAGAGCCAAAGCCAGAAACCTTTAGCTAAACCTTTTCAAGAATCATACTCTTCAAACAATCACCTTTATGCATTCGATACAAAAAATTTAGAAATAACAAATAACCGCTCTGATGAACCTGCATTAACAACTATTGCGGGGAGTTTATTAAATAATTATAACGATAGTGAAGCAATAGGCTCATATAAAGAGAGCTTCCCTTTTGAACAAATAACACCTGTATCATTTAATAGCACAACGACACTAACACTTAACGAAAGCTCGCAAGCAAGTAGCGCGTCAGCTATAAAAATAGTTAAAAAAACAAGTAATCTTACTCCGACAAAATTAACTATTGAAAAAAATAGTCACAGTGAAATAGTAGCCAAGCAAGATAAAGTTGTAACAAATGAAACTTTGTCTCAAGTGCAATTATCCGAGAAATCATCAGATAAATCATTAAAGCTCGCTAAACAAAGCATAGACAAGCCTTTACCTAAAGCGTCATTAGAACAAAAGAAACACCCATTAGAACAAAAAACAAAATCGCATAAAATAGCTGCTAAAGCGAAATCAGAGCCTGCGAATAACTTTGATGAAAGCTCTATTTCGCAAGGCTTGATTACCCACAACAGACCAGCTGAAAACGTGAAAGCATCATTCAATATTGTAGAATCAGTCTCTGAGCCAGCATATACAGATCAACACATGACTCATCAACAAGAGAATCACACGGTACAAATGTCAATCACAGAACAACACTTGTTTGCTATTGGAACAAAATTAAGTAAAACGTCATTATCTAGCACGTTAAAGCCTGCAGTTTATAAAGAAGCAAAAGATGTAATTACTCCTAAAAAGCCTGTTTTATTAAACGCTAAAGAGCTAAGGGTAGTTAATCCAGTTTATCCCCAAATAGCAAAACGAAAAGGCATTGAGCTTGAAGTAAAAGTTAATTTTACCATTGATGTCGATGGGCGCATCAAAAATATTAATTTCGCCAGACAAAGTAAATTAAGTTACTTTAAAAGCTCTATACGATCAGCGATTAAGCAGTGGAAATATGTTCCTGCTAAGTTAAACAATCAACCTATTGAAAGTAATATGTCGAAAATCTTTTCTTTCAACCTACAAAGCTAACTCTTAATTTTAAGTTTTATGCTATTTTAAGTTAATCCTTCCTCATTGCTGTGCTATTTTAGTTATTCTAATTTTATATTTTACAACGCAGCAGTTATTTGTTTTGGCCATTAAAATTGAACAGATAATTAATGGATTAGGTACTATGTACAAAATTTATGTATTTTTCTTAATGACTTATTTAACAGGTTCTTCTGCCATGGCGCATAATGATACCCCTATAACTCAAGACACCCCGTCTAACAAACAAACACAAAGCTATTCTTCTGAAAATCAATTAGAGCAAAATACCCTTTCTAAATTTGAGCCTTTTTGGGCGAAAGGACATTTTTCTAGTTTTCAAGGTATAAAGAACATCCGAATTAATTATGCCACTTTCCGTCATAACACCGATGAGCAGTCAAACAATTGCTTGATTATCGTCCCTGGCCGAGGAGAGAGTTACATAAAATATCAAGAATTTGCCTACGATATTTATAACGAAGGTTACGATCTTTTTATTATCGATCACCGTGGACAGGGCCTATCAGAGCGCTCTCTTGAAAACACACACAAAGGTTACGTTGAAAAGTTTCAATATTATGTAGAAGACTTATCTGCTTTTGTTAATGATATTGTTTTACCATCATGCCAAGAAAAGCCATTTATGTTAGCTCACTCAATGGGGGGAGCAATTGCTACAACGTATCTTCAACAAAATCCAAATATTGTTAAAGCGGCCGTATTAGCAGCACCTATGCTTGCTATACCGAGTCATGGTTTGCCATACTTTTTAGCTAAAATTATCGTTTCAATAGGTCAATTTCTTGAACAACTATTTACTGACACTTCATGGTATTTTTTAGGACAAGAAAACTTTAAACAAGACACATTCGAAGAAAACCAATTAATGCACTCTAAGGCTAGATATAAAAAGTTTTCTGAGCTATATATTAATAACCCAACAGTACAGTTAGGCGGTGTAACTTTCCAATGGGTTTATGAGTCTTTAAATGCAATAGAAGACATTTTTTCAAATGCACATCAATTGAAAACACCCGTTATTGTATTACAGGGCAGCGAAGATACGATTGTAGATATTTCAGGGCAAGACAGGTTTTGCAACGCCTTAAATCAAGTAAACGCTAAGGTATGCCCAAATGCAGTGCCAATCACTTTTGAGGGCGCTTATCATGAATTATTTTTCGAAAAAGATAACATTAGAAATAAAGCTATTTCTACATCATTAGCATGGTTTGATAGCCATCGCTAACAACAAAAGAGACTGCCGTGACAAAGACGTTAAATAAACCTTTAAAAGTATTTCGTTTTATTTTATTTTTAATCGCAATTTATGGATTATTTGGCTTCTTTGTTCTCCCCAAAATAGTTAAACCACAGCTGGTTGGGCTATTAACTCAGTACACTAACTTATCCGCTTCAATTAAAGAGGTGGATATTAACCCCTTTTCATTTGAAGTCACATTACATCATTTTAAAGCGAAAAAGAATAAAGTATCAGAAAACGAAGATGATATGTTTTCTTTTGAACAACTAAAAATCAATCTAGCCATATTCCCCTTAATAGAGCAGGTTGTGTTACTCGAAAAAGTAGAATTAGTTAACCCTCATGTAGATATAGATGTAACTAAAGAAGGCGGATTAAATCTAGATAACTTGCTAAAAGAAACACCTCAAAGTGAAACAGATATCAAAGAAGAATTGCCTGATAACCCATGGGTGTTTTCTGTTCGTAATTTTATGCTAAAGCAAGGGGAGATATCTTTTCTCAATAACCAATTAACCACCCCGTTTGAACAGCATTATAAAGACATTAATATTACGCTTAATAACTTTTCAACTGCGCCAAACCAGCTAATCCAAAATACAATGGAAGCGACAACCAAAAGAGGCACAGTTATTGGCTGGCAGGGCGAAGTCAGCCTTTTTCCTTTTGCCTCTACCGGGAAGTTTAGACTTGAAGGGGGGCTTCAAGTTATATCAGACTATTTGCAAGATGAGTTACTTATCAGAATCACTAAAGGCCAAGTCGCATTAGCGATTGAATATCAGTTTGCTTTTGACGATGACAATGTATCGCTCACATTAACCGATACACATATCGATGTTACTGACTTAGCTATTGTAGAGGCTAAAACGCAACAATCTGTTGTTGACGCAAAGCGTTTCACCATTATTCTTGATGAGTTTGACTTAGAAGAAAAACGGGTTCAATTAGGCAGCATTACCAGTGACGGCATAAAAGTAAACACCACTAAAAATAAGCTTTCTCATTTAGGTATTACTGATTTATTTGTTATACAAAATATTAATGAGCAAAGTAGTGAGGAGCAAAGTAGCGAAAGCCAAAATAATTCGGCGTCAACCAAACAGCTAAAGAAAAACAGTAAAGAAAATATAGAACCCGAAACGCCTTGGCAACTCTCTTTAAATAAGTTTGCCCCTAAAAATACCCAATTAGAGCTTCTTGATATTGGCTATACCCCTGCGATTAAACACCGTTTTGACTTCCCCGTTATTACGTTATTAAAAATTAATCCAAATTCTGATGAATTCTCTAAACTAGAGGCAACAATAATTTATAACCAGCTATCGAGCGTACAGTTAACAGGGATGGTGAATCCAAAACAGAAAAAACTAAACTTAAATCTCTTAGCTAAAGACTTAAAGCTTACTAACTTTGAACATATTCTAAGCTCCGTCACCAACTTATCGATTGCCAACGGTAATCTTTCAGGTGAATTTAAAATAGATATCGATGCTTCACAAGAAATCCCAAAAGCGTTAGTCTCAGGAACGAGTTCGTTGGAAGATTTTGAATTAGTTAATCTCAACTTAGAGCCTGATATGGCCAAACTTATTGAGTTTCACTCTATAAATATAAATAGTATGTCTTTTCAGTACCCTGAAAATACTATCGACATAGAGACGATAGAAATAACGAATCCAGCATTACACTTTATATTAGATGAGCAATACTCAACCAACTTTAGCCAACTTATTAAAGAAGATTTAAATATAAAAGAGGAGCTCGAAGCAGAAATTCCGGGCTTAAAAAAAGCAGAAGCTTATCAAAAAGAGGCTGATGCTTTTCATTTAGCGGTTGAAAGAATTTCGGTCGTTGATGCAACATTTACTTTTCAAGATAAATCTATTCAACCCATAGTAAGTGTTAGCTTAGATGAAATAAACGGCCGCATTAACAATATCTCTTCAAACGCTAATGCTGTTGCCAATGTAAAATTCAAAGGCTTAATTAATAAAGTCGCACCATTGAATATTGCAGGCACATTAAAGCCTCTCGATCATAAAAGCCTTACCGATATAAATGTTCACATTAATGATATATCACTGCCAGAGCTTTCTCCTTATAGTGGCAAATATACGGGTTACAAAATAGCTAAAGGCCACCTTGATGTAACGCAGAGCCATAAAATCAAGGATAGCCACCTCTCTTCAAAAAATCATTTAGTCGTTAAAAAAATCAAACTTGGTGATACCGTTAAAAGTAAAACAGCGACTAGCCTACCAGTGGGCTTAGCCATATCTCTACTTAAAGATAGTGATAACAATATCGATATTAACATTCCGATGAGTGGAGATTTAGATAGCCCCAGTTTTAACTACGGCACGGTCGTACTAGGTGCTTTAGGAAGCGTCATTACAACAGCGGTTAGCTCGCCTTTTAATGTTCTCGGTAATCTTGTCGGATCAAAAGATAATAACTTAGATTATGTTAGATTTAGGAGTAATAGTAGTGAAATCCGAGCGTCTCAACAAGCTAAACTAGACACCCTTGCCCAAGCGCTTTTATTAAAGCCAGACTTCAACTTGCAGATTCAAGGGGTGGGTAGTTCGTTGATAGACAGTCGTGAAATGGCTTATGCTAATTTACTCCGTCAATTAGACATTAGCGTTAAAAGTAGCGATAAAAACCTCAGTAAAGAGGAAGAATCAAAAGTAATACAGCATGCGGTAAATTCATTAGAAAGCTCTAGCGAGGTACCACCAACTTTTGATCAGGCTGTTGAACTTTTATTAAAAGATATACCTGTCGACAATGCCAGTTTATTAGCATTAGGGAAGCAACGTGCTATCGCTATTCAACAATATCTGATTAATAACGCTAAGGTAAAAGCAGCACAAATCAAATTACTCGAAAGCTCTACTGAAACAGACGAGAAAAACCTATTAATTGAAAACGCACAAATTAAAATAATCTTTAGTTTGCAGCCAAATTAACGTGCTACAATCCGCCTATTTAGGCGACTTTAAACGCCATATACAGATTTTTTACTTATATTATGACCAAAAAAGCTTTAGCTATTCGCGAGAACACCATTTTTGACGGCGTATTTACTAAATACGTTCTAAAATTTCTTTTTTCTATTTGGTTTAAATTGCGAGGCTGGAAGGTAGACGAATTTCCACCTGAAGGCGCTGGTGTGACAATTGCTGCACCACATACCTCTAATTGGGATTTTCCTTTTGCCTTAGGTGCAGCAATTTTACAAGATATAAAGATTTATTTTTCTATCAAAGACAGCATGTGTCGAATTCCTTTATTGGGCCCTTGGTTAATGTATCTTGGTGCTATGCCAATAGATAGATCGCCACAAGGTAAAGGCCAAGTCGAACAAATTAAAGACTTTATTGAAACTCAAAAAGGCAGAAGGGTTTACTTCTTGTTTACGCCAGAAGGTACGCGTGGCGCTGTAACAAAATGGAAAACTGGTTTTTATCATGTAGCCCAAGGTTGCGATTTACCCATTTTTTTAGCCCGTGTAGATTACAAGAATAAAATAACAGGAACTTTTCATACGTTTAAGCTAACTGGCGACAAAGAACAAGACATTCAAACTATTCAAGCTGCTTATCAATATATTCCAGGTAAAGCACCAATTAACCAGTATCCCGCTTACATTGGTTCATTACCTAAATTAACCTCTGAAGAGTCTCAAATTATTACGACGCTTTATCATAGTAAAGAAGCATTAAGCGCCGCTGAACTTGCCAAGCACATTGGTCAAGCATCTTTAACAGACTCTGTTATTCCCTCTCTTACCAACAAATTGATAATTGATGAAGTATTAACAGAAGTTGATGAACAACAAGTAGCTCTATATCAGTTAAGCCATATGGGCAAAGGGGTTAGCTTGCACTTAATGCCACAGGGGTAACAGAGACCAAAAGCTTGAAGGCTGGAAGGCTAAAAATTAAAAGGCTTGAGGGCTGGAAAGCTTGAAAGTAGAGTGTTCTTCAATACCGTTAAATCACTTTTGTAGGAGCGTGCTTTAGCCGCGATCTCTTGGGCCGAAAGCCTTAGTAAAATTATCACCACAGAGGCCACCGAGAGGCTTCGCCTTTCACCGAGAAAAGAAGAAACATTCTATCACTCTTCCTCTGTGTAGCGCAGCGCTTCTGTGATCTCGGTGGTAAAAACGCTCTTATATCTTGACCTTTTGATCCAAGGGTAACAAAACTAACATGGCTGGGTATTTGTTGAAATGATGGTGCGCTCTGTGGTAAAAATCTTCTATCTCTTGAACTACTAGAACCAAAGCTTCGTGGCT
>JBMYWR010000025.1:0-27316 GCA_049607625.1 Colwellia sp. | reverse complement strand
AGTAGGACATTGCTAAACTTCTATTCGCACGCAAGTGCAAAGAGAGCCCGTAACGAAAGTTACGGGCTTTTTTATTAGGTTAAAATAAGTTAAAAACCAAACCCTCCATGGCCAGCCCCTCTTTTTAGGTAACGTAAACTGCAGAATGAAACGCAGTAGCGCCCGTTGGTAGGTAGTGTGTGGGAGAGGTTTTTTCTCTTTATGTGAGAGTAGGACATTGCTAAACTTCTATTCGCGCGAAAGCGCAGAGAAAGCCCGTAACGAAAGTTACGGGCTTTTTTGTTTGCCCAGCGAAGCTGGCAAACCCGATAGGCTGAAAGAAGCCTTATCACCCTGACTAAGGGGAAGATAATCCGAATGGCAAGGGCGTTATTGGCTAACGATAGGGTCTTTGCGGTACGCTTATAAGCCTGAAGGCTCATCTACAACCAAGCAACAAGTAGCGGTGATAATGTCTTTTGTAGGAGCGTGCTTTAGCCGCGATCTCTTGTGCCGTAGGCCGTAGTAAATTATGTTGCGTATTTGTTCAGAGATTTTTCCAATTAGAGAAAGCCCTGATAAGGACGATAAAAGTAAAAATTAAGCTTTCAGTTTCAAGTACAAAACAAGTAAATTTTCTTTTCTTTGGTCTTAACCTAAAGGGTATGGTGTTTAATCACTCATCCGCTCTTTTCTGCGCCATCGCGGGCAAAAAGGGCTAAAATCTTTATAGCTTAAAACCCGCTTCTATTCTCTAATCTGCCCATCGCCATAAACAACGAATTTCTCTGTTGTTAGCGCTTCTAAGCCCATTGGGCCGAATGCGTGAAGCTTACTTGTGGAAATGCCTATCTCTGAGCCTAAACCTAGCTGTTGACCATCTGAGAAGCGAGAGGAAGCATTAACCATGACCACTGATGAATTAATACTCTTTATGAAGCTTTGGCTTCTTGATATGTCTTGAGTGATAATTACTTCAGTATGATCTGAAGTATAAGTATTAATATGTTCAATAGCTTCATCAAAACTAGGAACAACTCGCACTGCAATTTCTTGAGCTAAGTATTCTGCGTGGTAGTCATCATTGCTAGCAAGGGTAGCTTCACTAAAGTATGGTTTACTTTTTTCACAGGCATGAACAGTAACATTGGCTGCTTCTTTTAAAGCTTGTGCTGCTTGAGGTAAAAATTTACCAGCAATATCTTGATGAACTAGTAAAGTTTCTGTTGAATTGCATGCGCTTGGTTTCTGGGTTTTACTGTTCACAAGAATAGAAATTGCTTTATTTATATCTGCATGCTTATCAATAAAGAGGTGACATACACCTTTATAATGCTGGATCACCGGTATTTGACTGTTTTCTGTTACGTAACGAATAAGCCCTTCTCCACCACGAGGTATAACAAGATCGATGAAGTCTTTTTGCATTAACAAAGACTCTATAACATCTCTGCTAGTATCAGGTATCACAGAAACAATATTTCGGTTTATGCCTTGAGAATCTAATACATCATGTATGCATTTAGACAAAGCCAAATTAGAATGGATTGCTTCAGAACCACCACGAAGAATAACCGCATTACCCGATTTTATACACAGTGCAGCTGCTTCCGCCGTTACATTAGGACGCGCTTCAAATATCATCGCAATTACACCTAAAGGGATTCGCATTTTACCAACTTGCAAGCCATTAGGCCTTAACGCTAGCTTATTAATGTTGCCGACAGGATCTTCAAGCGCAGTAATTTCACGAATAGCATCGCTTATATCGCTAACACGCTTTTCTGTTAAGAGAAGTCTATCAAGCATCGCATTGCTAAGCCCCTTATCTTGACCAGCGACAATGTCCTTATTGTTTTCGCTTAATATGCTTGTAGTATTTGCTTCTATAGCATCAGCAATAGCGTTTAATAGTTGGTTTTTCTCGATAGAAGTTAACTGCGCTACTATACGACCCGCTCTTTTAGCGTTTTGGGCCATTTCAGTCATGTTAAATTGGGTCATACTGCTCTCTGTACTTAATCTTGAATGGGTATAATATTTGTTATTTTCTGTATGAGACAAATATTAGTTAAATGTAAAGGATATAAAGTGTTATCTCATCATGCTACAAAAGTACTAAGTCATCTCGTCGAATAACGACTTCTGATAAATCTTTACCTAAGATATTGTGTATATCATCACTGTGCTTGCCTTTAATCTTTGCTAAGTCTTTGCTATTAAATAAACTAACGCCTTTTGCGAAGCGGGTGTTGTTAGAACTTGCTATAAGATCGATAGCGTCACCTGCTTTAAAATCTGTATCGATAGAGATAATTCCAGATGGTAATAATGAAGCACCATACTCGGTTAAGGCACGTACAGCACCATCATCAAGTGTGATAGCGCCTTTACTTTTAAGAGTATGTTTTAACCAATGTTTTTTCGAGGTTAATCCATCTGTGTTAGCGGTGAAGTGTGTACCCGGGTTAGTTTTGGCCAAAAGCGCAGTAAAGACCTCGCTGTTAGTACCATTCAAAATATAAGTATTAATACCAAACTCTACCGCTTTTTCTGCGGCTTGAATCTTCGTTTTCATTCCACCTGTTGCTGCAGGATTTCTACTTGTCCCTGCCATTGCATAGATTTCGTCTGAAATAGTTTCTATAGAAGGTAAAAGCACAGCATCGCTATGAATGTTAGGGTCCTTGGTAAACACACCGTCTATATCACTTAAAATGTATAGTGTATCAGCATCGCAAACTTGAGCGACAAGCGCAGCAAGATTATCGTTATCTCCAATAGTGAGATCTGCTGTTACCAATGCATCGTTTTCATTAACGATTGGTATAATGCCATTCTTGAGCTGAATATTTATGGTTTCTTTTACAGATATATTACGCTCGCGATCAGATAAGTCGCTTTGCGTAATTAGAATTTGACTACATGGAACATCGAAAAGGCGTTGCCAATTGGCCATCATTTTCATTTGACCGACACTAGCCATGGCTTTTTTGGTTGCCACAGATAATTTTGGGGTTCCGTGCTTTATTAAGCTCCTTCCTGCAGCAACCCCACCAGAAGATACAAGAATAACCTCTCTACCTTGTTGGTGACAGTTTGTGATGAATTGCGCTATTGCTAAAGTATATTTTCCGCTACAACCTCTATTGTCAGGCGCTACAAGCGCACTACCAACTTTGATTACAGCTCGTTCAAAGTTCATGTTATCTCCTTAAGTCTCCTGTACATAGCATGATGTAAACAGGGTTGAAATACAAGCAACTATGATATTTTAATGAAAAATAAACAATTAAATTTTAATAGATGTTACCAATAATTTGTATTCGTTAATTTAAGGGCGTTTTGGTGATAAAAAATATTTAAAATGTATGTGAAATTAGGAATAACGATGAAATTAAAAACAAAACATGATTAAATAGAGTTATTGAAATATTGAATACAAATTTGAAGACGTTGCGATGCTAAATTTTTTACCCGGTCCGGTGATAGGGCTCTTATCCTTTACTTTGTATGTGCTTAATACGCTCGTTTGGTTGCTACCTATTTTGTTGTTTTCATTACTAAAGGCTATTTTTCCTTTTAGTGCATTACAAAAAATATTTAGCTATTTATTAGATTTAATGGCGAGCAATTGGATTGCTGTAAATACACTTAATCAAAAACTTTTCACACGATTAGATATACAAGCAGAAGGCTTAGAGGGTTTAAAGAAAAATGATTGGTACTTAGTGGTAGCTAACCATCAAAGCTGGGTTGATATTATCGTGCTGCAAAGGGTATTACATGGCCGCATTCCTTTTCTTAAATTTTTCTTAAAGAAAGAATTAATTTATGTGCCTATTATTGGTTTAGCTTGGTGGGCACTCGATTTTCCATTTATGAAAAGATACACACAAAGCTTTCTACGCAAAAACCCTCATCTAAGAGGTAAAGATTTAGAAACTACGCGCAAGGCGTGTGCTAAGTTTAAGCATAAGCCGGTGAGTGTAATGAGTTTTATTGAAGGCACTCGACTGACAAAAGAAAAGCATGAGAAGCAAAATTCACCTTTTAAGCATTTACTTAAACCAAAGGCAGGTGGTATTTCTTTTGTACTCGATGCGATGCAAGAGCATTTAACGACAATTGTTGATGTAACCATCTATTATCCTGAAGGCACCCCCACTATGCTTGATTATTTATTTGGCAAAGTTGGCAAGGTACATGTAGAAATTAATACGACAGATATCGGTGAAGAGCTTTCAGGTGACTACTTTAACGATAGAGATTACAAAATATTTTTCCAGAAATGGCTTACCAATTTTTGGCATGAAAAAGATAAGAAATTAGACAGTATTATTAATAAAAACCAACGTAATTAGCATATAAATGACTGCATATGCTAAAAAGGAATTTAGATGCAAGAATTAATACAAGATTGGCTTATAAGTCAAAATTTTAATGAATCTTATATGCAAGAAGCTAGCGTCTTTATTGGCGTTTGCTTTTTGTTAATTCTTTCTAGTATTGCCTATTACTTTACCAAATACCAAGTGCTAAAAGGCATTAAGGTATTAATTTTAAAAACTAAAAACACTTGGGATGACGCGCTTATTGAACATGGCGTGTTAACCCGTGTTACTTTGATTCTTCCTTACATTTTAATCTGGTTATTAACACCCTTCTTTATCTCTGCATCCTCTCCAGTTTCAAGCATAATAATCTTATTAGCCAAAATATTATTAATGATACAAGTTGCAAGTAGTATCAATGCTTTACTCAACGTAACTAAAACCTTGTATCACGAAAAGGCAAAGCAAAAATACTTACCTTTAGATGCTATTATTCAAATTATTAAGCTTGTTCTTTACTTACTAACAACTATTATCGTGGTTTCATTGTTGTTAAATAAATCACCTATTTATTTGTTAAGCGGTATAGGTGCTTTAACAGCTGTTTTATTATTGGTGTTTCAAGATACGATAAAAGGTCTGGTAGCGAGTGTGCAAATATCAGCAAATAAAATGGTGGTAACAGGAGACTGGATAGAGTTACCTAAATATGGTGCTGACGGAGATGTTATTGAAATTGGTCTTAGCACGGTAAAGATAAAAAACTTTGATAAAACGATTACGACGGTTCCTACTTATGCCTTGATAAGTGACTCATTTAAGAACTGGCGCAATATGTACCATACAGGTGCAAGGCGTATTAAACGAACTATTATTATCGATATGGGAAGTATTCATTTTTATACCGAAACAGATATAGAAGAGTTAACGCAGACACAGCTTTTAAAAGGTTACCTTACCGATAAAAAAGAGCAAATAGTGCAGCCAACAGCAAGTGACGAGTTGGCGAGTGAAGAAGCGATAAACCCTGTAAATAAGCGACAATTAACGAATATCGGAACTTTTAGAGCTTATATTGACAACTACCTGCATAACTTAGACACAATAAATACCGAGTTAACCTGCATGGTTAGGCAGTTATCTTCAACGCCAGACGGACTACCATTAGAGATTTATTGTTTTGCAAGTACCACAGAGTGGGCTACATATGAAGCAATACAAGCTGATATTTTTGATCACCTCTTTGCTGTGGCTCCGCATTTTGGTTTACGCGTTTTTCAACACCCTAGCGGATATGATTGGCGAAAGCCAGTTTAGGCTATTTTATAGAAAAAATATTAGCGCTGACGAATAACCCCTTCTTGCATTGTTGAGGCAACTAGTTCGCCTTGGCGGTTAAATATTTGCCCTTTAACCAAACCTCGCCCATTACTAGAAGAAGGGCTTTCCATGCAGTAAAGTAACCAATCATCTAATCTAAAAGGGCGATGAAACCAAATGGTGTGGTCAATGGTGGCTATTTGGAAGTTTGGTGACCAATGGGAAACCCCATGAGGTAGTAATGCGGTTGGTAAAAAATGAAAATCAGAAGCGTAAGCCAACATGCAGGTATGAATTCGTAAGTCGTCAGTTAATTCGCCGTTTGCTTTTAGCCAGGTATGCGTTTTACCTTCAACTTTTTTAGGTTGAACCCAGTTGTATTGTTCAACGGTGCGAATTTCAATAGGCTTTTCACTTAAAAACTTCTCCCTCATAACTGGGGGTAAAGCGTCTTGATATTTAACAATAAAGTCGTGATAGGAAGGAATATCTTCGGGTCCTTGCACTTCAGGCATTTTGTCTTGATGATTAAAGCCACTTTCAGAGAGTTGGAAGGAGGCGGTCATATAAAAAATAACTTTGCCACTTTGAATTGCTTTCACTCTGCGAGTGCTAAAGCTTCCACCGTCACGAATACTTTCGACTTGGTAAGTTACAGGTTTTGAGGCGTCACCGGGTCTTAAAAAGTAAGAGTGAAGAGAATGAACAATTCTATCTTTAGCAACCGTTTCTTGAGCTGCAGATAGGGCTTGACCCATAACTTGACCACCAAATAAAGCACGAAAACCTAAATCTTGGCTTTGTCCCCTGAATAAATCAGGCTCTATCATCTCTAATTTCAAAAGGCTCAATAGTTCATCAAGTACTTTACTCATTCATTTTCTCACTTTTTAATTACAGTAATATCAAACTTATTATAATTGGTATAAATTAAATTTAGCATAAAAACATAATGATTTTAGGATGTTAATCATATTTCTGCTACTTTTGATAAATTTATTAGTTATTTTATTTACTTTTAAAAATCTTGGTCTACACTTTAATGAAGCTATTAATAGCTTGAAAAGGGCAAATCTAGTAAAAACTAGAGACGCAAAGTTACCGGTCTAAGGGGAAACCTACGATAGCGGGACTACCAACTATAAATATAGTGGGGGCTTATTTTTTGATGGTAAGTCCGTTATAGATTCTCTATGGTTGCTTTGCGCGCCTTCCTTTTCCTTTTTAACAACCAACACCTAATTTCTTATTGGTACTAAGCTTGAGTTTTCTTGTCTTTTTCTTGTTCAATATATTGGTCAATCACAGCTTCTAACATGCTTAATGGCATAGAGCCATTTTTTAGTATTTGGTCATGAAATTCGCGTATGTCAAAACTCTCCCCTAGTTCTAGCTCCGCTTTTTTACGTAATTTTTTAATGGTTATTTCACCAATTTTGTATGAGAGTGCTTGTCCTGGCCATGAGATATAGCGGTCAATTTCAGTTTTTACGTTATGCAGTGATAACGCCGTATTGCTTGATAAATAGTTTATCGCCTCATCTCTTGTCCAACCCATTTGGTGCATGCCGGTATCAACCACAAGTCGACAAGCTCGCCACATTTCGTATGTTAAACGACCGAAATTTTCATAAGGTGTTTTGTACATGCCAGCTTCTATACCTAAGTACTCTGAGTAAAGTCCCCAACCTTCACCAAAGGCTGATATATATGTTCTATTTCTAAATTCAGGAACATCTTCCATTTCGTTAGCAAGCGAGATCTGTAAATGGTGACCTGGAACGGCTTCATGCAAAGTTAAAGCGGGTAAAACATATAAAGGTCTGCGATCTAATCGATATGTATTCACCCAATAGTAACCAGGCAACCCCTCCCTAGAAGGACCAGCATAGCGACCCGTAGTGTATTTAGGGGCTATGTTTTCAGGTACCGCCATGACTCCATAAGGTGTTCTTGGTAGCGTTTTAAATAGTGGTGGAAGTCTCGCGTCCATTTCTTTAGAAATATATGAAGCTTCTTTAATTAGCTCGAGAGGCGTTTTAGCATAAAACTGTTCATCTGTTCTTAGAAACTGAATGAAATCAGCAAAACTGCCATCAAAGTTTACTTCTTCAATAATTGCTTCCATTTGAGCACGTATACGTTTAACTTCTTCAAGGCCTTGTTGATGAACCTCGTCAGCTGTTAAGTTGATTGTAGTGTAGTGATCTACTCTGTTTTGATAGTAAGCTTTACCACCAGGCAATGAGCTTGCTGCAATATTATCTCTAGCATTGGGCTTGTATTCATCGACCATGAATTGATAATACTGTTTATAAGTAGGTATGACTTTAGTGCTGATAAGGTCTTTAGCTGTTTGCTGTAAGGTGGCTTTGTCTTCATCAGATACATGCTCAGACATACTTAAAAAAGGGGTGTAATAAGTGCTTTGAGTGACATCTTCTTTAATAAAAGCTTTGATAGAATCCTCAAAACCAATTAAGACAATTTTAGGTTGTACAATGCCTGCTTTAATTCCCTCTTTCATCCAATAGGTTTGCTGTTCAAAGTAACGCGGCAAAGAAGCTAATCTTGTTAAATAGTCTTGATAATCTTGTTTACTTTTAAATTGAACCTTTTGGGCTATATATGAAATATAAACATGAAAGCCAGACTCTGCAGTAAGGGGCATGTAATGTTCATTGTTTGTATAGTTATCTAGCGTGTTTTTAATGCTATATGAAAGCACAGAAAGGTTTATTTTATTATCGACACTTAAATTATCTGTATTTATAAGCTCAAGTTCTTCATATATTGTACTTAGTGCTTGATGATTTTTAGCCAGTGTATTGGGAGACAGGTCAGGAAGTAATGCATTATTCCCTTTTTTCTCTGCGTTATTGAAAGGGCTGCTATTAAGATGATAATCGTCGTATTTAGTAATGACATTGAGCAGCTTTTGATCATCACTTTGCGCCGTTGTGTTGTTTTTTTCGCTAGTTGAGTTGCTGCAACTGGCAACAAAAATCAGAAAAAATAGTGATATTGTAAACTTATAAAGGCCTGATGTTATGTTCATAGATAATCTCTTGTCGTTAATTATTTTTACTTGTCTTGAGCTTCTATAATCATAGCAAGTTTTTCAATCTCATTTTCACTAAAAACTTGTATATGATGTTTTTTTAGTAAACTTGCTGTTACACCTTCCCCTAATATTTTAGTTTTTGAAAAACTACCATCGTAAATATTGTGGCTTCCGCAAGAGGGGCTACTTTCTTTTAGGAGTGCAAAAGCGATGTCATTTTTTATACATATTTCAAGGGCGTGTTGCGCACCCAATGCAAAAGCATCTGTGACATTCTCACCTTTTTGAGTCATTATAATACCGTTTTTTTGCAGCTCTGCTGGTGGTCTTGGTACAGGTAGTCCACCGCTTACTTCTGGGCAAATACTTACCAGTCGCCCTTGGGCTAACCACCTACTTATGTATTGATGATGTAGTTTTTTTGTTTTTCCGTTGTAGCGAACATTACTACCTAAAAAGCAGCTACTAATAAGTATTTTCATATTCATAGTGGAGTTTTGCTTATTCTAGAACTAAAAGGGTAGCATATCATGTTTTTAATGATTGATTTTTAACCGTTAAGTGAGTAATCCATTGATCTAAACAAGATTATTTTGGCTGGAATGACAATTAATACACGACAGGTTGGTATTTTTTCCTTATACTTATTTTAAGCTTAATCAAAGAACATTTAACATGAAAGAGGGATTAAAATGAAAAAACTTATTCTTGCGATTGCTGCAACAACTTTAATGACTTCTACAGCATATGCTGCAGGTGATGCTGAAGCAGGAAAAGCTAAAGTAGCAATGTGTACTGCTTGTCATGGTGCTGCGGGTGTTTCTGCAATTCCAACTTATCCAAACTTAGCGGGCCAAAAAGAAGCTTATTTATTAAAACAGCTAAAAGATTTTAAATCAGGTGCTCGTAAAGACCCTGTTATGGCTGGTATGGCAGCGCCGTTGTCTGAAACAGACATGGCTAATATTGCAGCTTATTATGCAACATTAAAATAAACTGCCCATACTAGAGTTTGTAAAAAAAAAGCGCGTTATGCGCTTTTTTTGTTTGTTGAGTAAAAAATATTGTTCATAAATAAAGTTTATTAAAAGGCGTTTTACCATTAGAAAAACAACTTATCGCTCAATGATCATTTACTTATGTACACTTGTATTAAAGATTTAATTGAAATTAACTATGAAATATAGGTACTATAGAAAATTAGTATGCGTTCAATATTATAATAAGAGTAGTAGATGTCATTTTTAAAACTTCCCATACGCTATTGCGTAACACTTCTTGTTAGTGTTTTTACATTAACCACGTTTACACTTCACGCTAAAGCACCATCAATTTATTACGATAAAATAGAGACATATATAGAGTTTGATGAGCCTATTCAGAAAGAACTTTATGCAATGTCCAGAGCAGAGCGTAAAGCAGCTAAAAAGCTTAAAAAACATCAAGGTGATGAAGGGCGTGATGTGCTTCAAGCTGAATACGATAAAATTATTAAAGAAAATGCAGAAAACTTATTACAACTTGTTGCTTATTCTGGATGGCCGAATGATCATTTAGTTGGCGGGATGGGTGTTCGAGCGGCATTTCAAGTTTTTGTAAAAGTTCGCCCAGAAGACCAAAAGTTTTTACTGCCTTATTACGACGAGATACTGCAAAAAGAACTTTTTGAAATGGCAAAATCGGGAGATGATGCAAAAAATTCGAAAAGACTTGAAGAAATTGTTCGTCAATTTGGATGGCCAAGCTCTATTGTGGTTGGTACTAAAGCAAGTGCAAGAGCATTTGCTATGTTATTAAAAGCACCTTTAGCTTTAAGAAAAGCTTATTGGCCTATTTTGGTAAAAGAATATGAGGGAGGCTTTTTATCAGGTGAAAATATTGCTTCGTTAACTGACAGCATATTAGTTGAAGAAGGCTTAGAGCAAAATTATGGTACGCAAGTGTCTGTCAAAGAGGGTGAGGTTTTTGTTGGTCCTGTCGCGAATAAAGAAACATTAAATGATCGTCGAATGGCACTTGGTTTGATGTCGATGGAAGACTATCTTGTTACTTACAAAGATTTATATCTTTAGAGGCATAACAGCTTAGTTGGTTTATCTAATCTAAACCAACTATATTCTACTCAGTCACTAAGCCACATGAGCTTTAATTAAGGATAAGAAAGGCTCACCATAACGGGTTAATTTAACCTGACCTATACCTGAAATAGCAAGCATCTCTCTATGTGAAGTAGGCATTTCTCGTGCTAATTCAGATAAGGTGGCATCATTAAATACAATAAATGGTGCAATATCTTCACCTACTGCAATCTCTTTTCGAAGCTCTCTTAACTTAGCAAATAATACTCTGTCATATTGCTTCTGTAGGTTTTGTCCCTTCCAATAACTGGCTTTTTGTAGACGTGGACTTGCTAACATCAAAGGCTCTGTTGCCTTTAAAACAGCACGTGAAGCTTGTGTTAAACATAAAACAGACTCTTGTTCGATATCTTGTTGTAAATAACCTAAATGAATAAGCTGGCCAATAATATCGTACCAATAACCGGCTGTTTTTCCCTTGCCAATTCCAAAAGTAGAGACAGTTTGATGATTAAAGGCTTTTACTTTGCTTGTTTCTTCACCGCGAATAACATCAATTAAGTGAGCAATATCAGCTTTTTGTTCAACTCTAAACACACAAGATAATATTTTCTGTGCCTCTAAGGTGGCGTCAAACTGGCTAGGTGGGTCAAGGCAGATATCACAGTTGCCGCAACCTTTTTGAGTGAATTCAGCAAAGTAATTTAAAACCACTTGTCGACGACAGGTTTGTGCTTCAACAAAAGCGTTCATCGCATTAAAGCGCTGAAGCTCAACCTTTGTTCGTTCATGGTTATCACCTTCAGATATACGTTTTTTAATACGGGTAATATCTTTATTGTCGACTAAAAACAAAGCTTCTGCTTGTAAGCCATCACGACCTGCGCGACCTATTTCTTGATAGTAAGACTCTAATGTTTTTGGTGGCTCAAAATGAATAACAAAACGTACATTCGGTTTATTAATACCTAAGCCAAAAGCAATGGTAGCAACAACAACCTGAATATTATCTTTGGTGAAGCTTTCTTGTACCATGCCGCGGATCTCATTTTCTAAGCCTGCATGATATGCAGCACAATTTATACCGGATGAGGCTAGAAATTTAGCAAGCTTTTCAACTTGCCACCTGCTATTACAGTAAATAATGCCACATTCGTCTCGCTGTTTTCTTATATACCCTAATACTTGTTTTTCTCCGTCGTATTTTTTCGCTAAGGTTAAACGAATATTAGGTCGGTCGAAACTATCAAGTTGAATATAAGGATTGTTTAACGCGAGCTGTGTGAGAATATCTTTCCTTGTTGTGACATCTGCTGTAGCCGTTAATGCCATTACAGGTATATAAGGAAAGTTTTGCTTTAAGCATTGCAGCTGCGTGTAAGCTGGGCGAAAGTCATGTCCCCATTGTGAAATACAGTGAGCTTCGTCAATGGCAAACAGGCTAATATGCAAATGACTTAGACGTTGTAAAAAATAATGATTAGTTAAACGCTCAGGAGCAACATATAAAAGTTTAATTTCACCCATCGACAGTTTTGCAAAAATGCCATTAATGGTTTCAGGTTCAAGAGATGAGTTGATAAAGGCCGCAGGAATGCCTTGATGCAATAAGTTATCTACTTGATCTTTCATCAAAGCGATTAAAGGGGAAACCACAATGGTAACACCCGGTAGAATAGTGGCGGGTAACTGATAACATAACGATTTACCACCACCTGTTGGCATTAACACAAGTGAATCTCTACCATGCATTACTTGGTCAATGATTTCAGCTTGGCCTGCTCTGAAGCTTTCATAACCAAAGTAGTGTTTAAGCGTATCATGCAACAGCTTGGTATTTTCTGGGGTAATAGGCTTGGTATTAATGCGGCTACTCAGTTCACAAAAGGTGGTTTTATTTTAATGGATGCATTTTACCTTACCTCAATCTGAATTTCAGTTTTTAAATCGCTAAAATTTTAAGCTTTTGCTAAGCGATCACTTTCTTAGACTCAATGGTATTATAAGTGTATTATGCAGGCCTATTATCTTCTCTGTACATTATAACCATGAATTCAAATACTAAAGTACAAAATGAATCAACAATGAACAAGTCAGGTGTTTTTAATGCCCTTGGCGCATACGTGATGTGGGGAATTGCGCCTTTATACTTTAAGCTTTTACAAGAAATAAGTGCAGGTGAAATACTAATGCACCGCGTTATTTGGTCGAGTATTTTTTTGGTGCTATTAATTGTTGCTGTAAAAAAATGGCCTTTATTTATTAGTTATTTAAAACAGCCACGCATTTTAATCGGCCTAGTTGTGACAGCCATAATATTAGCGTTGAATTGGTTTATTTTTATTTGGGCTATTAATAATGACAAGTTATTAGAAGCAAGCTTGGGTTACTATATTAACCCCTTGCTTAATGTGGCATTAGGTATGATGTTCTTTCAAGAGCGATTACGTAATATGCAAATATTTGCGGTATTTCTGGCTATCGCAGGGGTGTTTATTCAGTTATTTACCTTAGGTACATTACCTGTAGTTTCTTTGGCTTTAGCGGGAACTTTTGGTGTGTATGGTATGCTCAAAAAGAAAATGCATGTCGACTCACTCGTCGCATTATTTATTGAATCACTTTTAATGTTACCTATCGCTTTAATCTATTGGTTTGCTTTTATTGATAGCAGCACAAGTAATTTAGTAATGAATAGTACGCATTTAAATATTATTCTTATTTTGTCTGGGGTAGTTACCACTGCGCCACTGCTTTGTTTTACAGCCGCTGCAAAAAGGTTAACGCTTTCTACGCTTGGTTTCTTTCAGTACATAGGACCTAGTATTATGTTTTTATTAGCGGCTTTTTATTATCACGAAGAGCTAAAAGCAGAGCAGCTAATGACTTTTGCTTTTATTTGGTTAGCGCTCATCATATACAGCTTTGATTCGTTTCAGAATAAACGAAAAGAAAAAAGAGAGGCAGTGGCAGTTACTAGGTAACGAGAGCTGTTAATGATTGTAGTTAATGAATACACTGATGGGCGTAACTAATATTAGCGACTAAATTAGTAGCTATATTAGCAATTAGTGCAGTTTCCTTTTTTTGTTGCGTAGTTAGCTAAACTCCCGTCTGCATTAAGAGAAAAGTTGCAACAATGGTTAAATAGATTGAACAATTGTTGCCTGCTTTTTTGCACTTTCGATTTCAACGTCGTGTATTTTATATTATGCATTGGTGCATACGCTTTTTGTGAAATCCCTTCTAATTCTATCGCTGTCAGTAAATCAGCTTCAGCTTGAGGTAAGCCTTGAATAAAAGGGGCGATACACAAAGACAAATCTTCAAATATATTTTCTTGTGTATCTGTTTCTAATCCATTTATTTGTTGCACAAGCTTCGAGTTTCTTCCTTGGTTGCGGTAAAAATCGATAATGGTTCGGTTAGCGATTTGAAACAACCACGATTTAATTTTTTCCGTTTTGGTCACTTTATCGAGACTTTGATAGGTTTTAATCAAAATCTCTTGTAATAAGTCATCAACATCACTGGGATTTGAAATGTTTTTATGTAAAAACACTTTCAAATGATTTTGATACGCTAAACAAACCTGTTCAACATTCATTAAGTAGTCCTACACCATTTTTTAATTAACCACAGCAGGAACACGTACCACAAGTGCTAGTTTTTTGTGGTGTGTTACCGCCAGATAAATAAGTATTCGTTAAATAAAAGCCTTTGAATAAAGCTTCAAAATCTTCTGAAACCGTTTTGTTCAGATAGTCTAAAGCAACCACACTTTTTTGCCATGCTTGTACTTTAGGCAAACCAGATAGAAAATCAAAACCTGTATTTTGTTTGATAATTAAAGCACGGTGCAATAAAGGCAACCAAGCGATATCTACTTGGCTCAGGTTGTTGGATTTAAAGTAGCGTGTACCTCCTGTTAACTTTTTCCTTGAAAATATATTACTACTAAATTTAAAAGAAAATGGATTAACCATTGAAATACAGCAAGTGCCAGAAGCCATGATTTTACCTGTAACAGGCATGGTTGTTGGTTTATTGATTACTATTTTTAGTGTATATGTTTTATTACAAAGTTATATGCTCATTCAGAAATCTTTTGTAACAAATTTGTTACAAAAATTTTACAAATTTGGAATATTGTGCGATAAATAAGCGGTAAACACTCATTTAGTTAATAATTATAAAAACAAAGTGGAGATAAAATGAAAATATCAACATGTAATAAAACTTTGGTAGCACTTGCTATGTCTGCAGCTTTTACAGCGCAAGCGGCAGATGACAGGTTCATCATTCAAGTAGATAACAACCATAAAGGTGTTGTTAAAGCACTAGCTAAAAAGTTAGGTGGTGAATTAAAAGTAGACGGAAATGATTTCTTCGCGGCTTCATTTAGCGGAAAAAGTTTAAATGATGTGAAAGGTTTATTAAACAACCCACACATTAAAGTAATTGAAGAAGACTTACGTCGTGTACCTTTTTCAGCTTACAGCGATGATGTAGGTAACCCAGATGCAGAGCAACTTACGCCTTATTCTGTGTACCAATCAGAAGCAAACCTTGTAAGTTTTGATGCAAATGCTGGTATGAAAGTATGTGTAATCGACTCAGGTTTAGATCGCTCAAACCAAGATTTTAATTGGGGAGCGATTACGGGTGATAATGATTCTGGTACTGGAAACTGGGATGAAAACGGTGGCCCACACGGTACACACGTAGCCGGTACTATTGGTGCAGAAGATAACAACATAGGTGTTGTTGGTATGGCGCCTGGCGTTAGCATGCATATTGTTAAAGTATTTAACGCAAGCGGTTGGGGTTATTCATCAGATTTAGCACATGCAGCACAAAAATGTACAGATGCTGGCGCTAATATTATTAGCATGAGTTTAGGTGGTGGTGGTGCTAACAGTACAGAAGAAAATGCTTTTGATACTTTTACTGAAGCAGGTGGATTAGTGTTAGCTGCTGCAGGTAACGATGGTAACAATGTTCGTTCTTACCCTGCAGGTTATTCTTCAGTAATGATGGTTGGTGGTAATGATAATAATAACGATCGTTATACGGCATCACAATACCCTAGCTGTACCATAACCACAGGTAGAGGTAAAAAGCAAACAACAACTACTGATGAAACCATTTGTGTTGAAATAACGGCAGGCGCTGTTGATGTATTATCAACTTACCCAGCAGATATGGCAACAAGCTCAGCTGTAACATTAGATAGTGGCTTTCTAACTTCTTCTGCAATGGAGAACTCAGGTAGTGCATTTGGTAATACGTATTATATGGGTACAGCTGAGGCAACAGATAGCGGTGCAAATGGTAATATTTGTGTGATTGACAGAGGCGTTATTTCATTCCACGATAAAGTAGCAAACTGTGAAAATTCAGGTGGTATCGCAGCTATTATCATCAACAATGAAGCGGGCATGTTATATGCTACGTTAGGTGAACCTAACGCAACAAGCATTCCTGCTGTTGGCGCAGCATTTGAAGATAGAGCACTGGTATTGGCTGCAGCTAATGTTGATGTAACGGTTGGTACAAGTGATTATGGCTTTATGAGTGGTACGTCTATGGCAACTCCTGCTGTAGCTGGTGTTGCTGCGCTTGTATGGTCAAATAATACAGATTGTACTGGTACTGAAATTCGTGATGCAATAAAAGCAACAGCAGAAGATGCTGGCGCAGCAGGTCATGATGTTTATTTTGGTCATGGTATTGCAAAAGCTAAAGCGGCAAATGATTACTTAGCTGTGAATGCTTGTGGCGGAGGTGTTAATCCACCAGAGCCTGGTAATATCGTATTAACTGCTAATACCTACAACAGTAAAGGTAAAAATAATGTAGACCTTTCTTGGGCTGATGCTTCTACTTCAAATGTGGATATTTATAAGAATGGCAGCTTATTCAGAACCACAGCCAATGATGGTTTCTATAACGATAGATTTAGAACGTCGGGTACATACACGTATAGCGTTTGTGACGAAGGCACTTCAAACTGTTCAAATGAAGTCACTGTTACTTTCTAAATTTTAATATATTGGTTTGCCAGAGATCTGGCAGAACTAAACCATAGTGAAGCTGTTCTGGTAAATAATGCTTCGATTAAAAAATCCAGTTTCGTAATGAAACTGGATTTTTTTTGATAAGAGCATTTGAAGTGTGGATAACCGCTAGAGAAGTATGTATTAATTATTACTTCACACATTTTTCACATATATCCAATTAATATACTCAAAATTAGTTTAATCATATAAAAGTGATATAAGGCGAGGTGGTATGAAAAGTATGTTAAGGAAAAAACTGATTTTACAGTTATTCACGTTAAGTTGTTTATTTAGTGGTGTTGCTTTGTCTCAGTCGCTTTTAAATTCAACACCTACGATTGCGCAAGCTTCTAGTTCTATAAATAAAAATGTAAAGCTCAACAAGACAAATGAAGTTAATGACCTCTTGATTCATAGCATTAAGCAAGCGATTGAAGACATAAGCGAGTCATCTCGAAAGCATTGGCAGGTAACCATTGCGCATTATGAAAATGAAGAAGGAGATATTAGTAGTCGTATAGAGCAATATTCGCCGAGTAAAAAGAGTGAAGAGTTATGGACACTACTTCGCCAAAATGGGAATGCGCCAACCGATAAACAGCGTAAAGCATTTACTGAAATGAAAAACCAAGAAACCAGAGTTAAGAAGGACAAAAAAAGCTTTACTTTGAGTTTAAAAAAGTTGGTAAAAACAGACACATTAAGCAAGGTGAGTGAAAACGATAAGGAAATAGTTTTAGCTTTTAATGTTGAAATTGAAAAGCTTGGTGATGATGCAAGAGGTAAGCTGTTTGGAACACTGTACTACAATAAAGAACATGGATTTATAGAGCGAATTAGCATTGTAAATAAAGAGGAGTTTTCGCCACTCTTTAGTGCTTCTATCGAATCATTTAGCCTAAATTTTTATTTTACTAAAATTGGTAATGCGATATTACCGAGTAAACAAGAAATGGCTATGACAGGCACATTTGCATATTTTAGTGAAATTGATGAAGTATCGACGGTGACATATTCGGGCTATAAGAAAGTGCTCTAAGCGGTCTAGTATTTAACCTGCCCTCGATTCAATACGCCATACCATTAACTGAATTAGAAAGTGTCTTGGTTGAATTGACTCTGACCCTATTTAATTCACTCAAATGAAACCGATATCTTTGTGCCGGCTTCATTACTTTGCATCGTTAATTGCCAGTTTTGATGCTCGCATAAACGTTTTACAATGGATAAGCCAAAGCCGTAGCCTGTGCTTTGTTCGCCTTTGATGGCTGGCTCTGTAATTTTGTTTGAGATACTTGGCTCAATACCTGGGCCGTTATCTTCAATGATAAGTGTCGCGCCTACAAAGCTAACCTTTACTGTGCCTTTTTCGGTGTATTGAAAAGCGTTACTAATTAAGTTGTCGAGCAAAACCTTTACCATGCCAGGTTGTGAGAAAAGCGAAACCTGGCAATTATCATCAACCATTACATTGATTTCTTTTTTAGCAATAAGGTAGCTGTTATCAATAATAGATTGCTCGATAAGGGCGAGTAATCCCGTATCTTCTTTTTGTGCAGCAGTTTGCTCTTCCCTAGCAAGCATTAGCAAAGTGGTAACGGTTTGCTCCATTTGGCTACCGGCTTGTGCAATACGTTCTATAAGCGCACCGACTTGCTTTGCCTCCATAGCGGTTGTTTGATAAAGCTCTGTGGCGTTTTTTACAATAGCGACTGGCGTTCTTAATTCGTGACTTACATCACGAGTAAAGCATTTTTCTCGGGCAAGGGCCTGATCCATTCTAGTCATTGTTTGCTCTAAGGTGTCTGCTAAAATGCCAATTTCGTTTTTTGGGAAATGATGAGCAAATTGTTTAGGAATTTTCTCAGGAGCAACACCGTCAACTAAATCGGCTAGTTGCTTTAATGGTTTGGCGGTTTTTCGCCCCAAACGCCAGGCAATAAAACAGGCTATTAACGTTAAAAATAAAGCACTGATCAATAAAAAGCTAAATACCCCAGCTTTAATAGGACGAACCATTAATTTACTACTCACTTCAGCCAATAAGTAGACTTGATTCGCCTTTGTGGGGTTTTCATTTACTGAATCTGTATCTAATACTAACGCGTGCAGATGGTAATGCCTGCCTTGTTCTCCATAAAACTCTTTCCTACTAGGCTCTTCAAAAGACTGTGGTTGCATATCTTTTGGTAACGTTTTTTTAGAAAAATGTAACGTCATATAGGCATTACGAATAACAGGCCAATCGCCGGTTTTATTATATTGCGTGGAAAGGTAATCGGCTTCTTGTTTTATCTCTCGATAAATAAATTCATCTTCTAAATCATATAAAAAAAGAAAACAAAATAGACCATAAATAGAAGATAATACCAATGTAAAAATACAAAACTGCGAAACAATGCGTCGACTCAAGCTATGGTATTTAGTGTGTTTATTTTTCACCGTTAATATCCAAAGCAAAGCCAACCCCATGTACTGTTTTTAGAATGGGTTTAGTAAATGGCTTATCTACAATACGGCGTAATTGATACATGTGTGAGCGCATCGCGTCAGACTCTGTTGGTTCATCCCCCCAAAGCTTTTGCACTAGCATAGAGCGACTAACAACTTGCGGGTAAGCTTCAGCTAAAACCGTTAAAATACGTAATCCCATTGTAGGTAAATCGAGTAATTGGCCTTCACGAGTTACTTGTTTACGTTTTCTATCTATACACAATGGCCCTAAGGTTAACGTATCACTGGTTTGCAATAAGTGCCGTCTAGAAAGGGCAAAACACCTCACTTCAAGTTCTTGTAAAGAAAATGGCTTCGTTAGGTAGTCATCGGCTCCTGCAGTAAAACCATCTATTTTATCTTCAAGGCTATCGCGTGCGGTAAGCATTAAAATAGGTATATGGCGTTCGGCTTGTTTTCTTAGTGTTTGACATACAGCTAAGCCGTCCATCAGTGGTAGATTTAAATCAAGAATAATTAAGTCATAGTGATTTTCTAGAGCAAGCTCTAAGCCTTGTTTACCTTGTGTTGCAAAGTCTAGAACGTGACCTTTTGCTTCCATATACTCAGCAATATTTTGTGCAATGCTGACTTGGTCTTCAACGAGGAGAATATGTAAAGAGGCGGCTTGGTTTGTCATTGTGTTATTTCACTATACTATTCAATTGGTATTATTTGGCTAAATGCAAGGCATCATAAAATGATACCTTGCTAGAGTAACGTTTTTTAGCGCCCTTTATAAGTTTTTTATAAAGGGCGTTATTCTTATAAAGAGAAAGACTTTTTCATCTCTAGCGCGCCTTTATGTTCAGGGTTTGCTTGGAGGATTTGCTCTAATGTTGCTTTAGCTGCTTGGTTTTTTCCTAGCTTATATTGAGTCGATGCAATTTTCATATCCAGAGCAGGATTGTTAATCGTCTCTTTTGCAGCAGACATAAGTGCTAGGGCGCTTTCAAATTGGTCTGTTGTTTTAGCTGTTTTTAAATAATAAAAGCCGTACATGCCAACTAAAGAGACATGGTACTGATTTTCATTGGTTGTTAAGCTGTTTAGCGCATTTTTATCACCTTTTAAAAATTCAGCAACTAGCGCCATCGTTCTATCTTCAATGTCTAAGTCATTACTTACAGGTGTTAAACCTAGCATTTTAACTAATTCAATTGCGATATTATGGGTAGACGTTGGGTTCTGCCCTGTAATTAAGCGCTCATCAACCGCTACATGGCTTAGCATAATATCGCTAGATTGAAACTTACCACCGCGTTCAATTAATTTATCTTCTAGTAGAAAATCAAATTGATTAAGCCATTTCTTGCCAAATAACTGCTCTTCTTGATTCGTAAAGCTGTTAACCGCCTTGTTAGCGACTAAGTAACTGCCATCATCTAATTTTACATTTACAAGCGCAGCTGGGCCATGACATACCGCAGCAATTGTACCTTGTTGTTGATACACAGAAGCAATTAAAGTGCTAAGGGCTTTATCTTTAGGTAAGTCAAACATAGCGCCCTTACCACCCACAATAAATACCGCTGCATAGTGGCTTGCCTTAACTGTACTGGTTGTTAGGGTATTACTTAACTTATTCATAATGGCTTTGTCAGCTAGCACCTTGGCATTATATGGTTTGGTGGCGTCAAACTTGTCTGCTTCAGGCTTTCCACCTTTAGGGCTAGCAATATCTACTTGAATGTTATTTTGTTTGAATATTAAATATGCCTTTGAAAATTCGTCAAATTCGAACCCTGGTTTTTCTTCACCTTGTTTTTCACCGTAACTGCTTAATACCATCAGTACCTTTTTGTTTGATACTTCAGCTTGAGTAAAAGGTGATGCTATCGCTGTAAGCATAAGCAAAGCTGAGGTGATTAATTGTAAATACAGTTTTTTCATGTCGATCATTTGGTTTCTCCTAGTTAGTTGCTGCTATCTTGCCAAAGAAGATGTGAAATGAATGTGAAGCATTTCACTCTTATCTTTTATTTTTGACATACCTTTGGATTAGCTGTGTTCTTGTTTCGCTCTTGCTTTGCAGGTAATTTGTTATGATCCCGTCTCTGACATCAGTTCACGTACAGAGCTGCGTAAGCTATATTTGCTAGCAAGAAAACCTAACAGGGTAATTAACGTTAATGTTGTTATTAATGTTATTAGCATCCAGCTCAAATTAGGTTGGTAAGTAAGAGAGAATTGCGATTGGTAAATAAGTAAGCCTGCAATATAGGTTCCTAATAATGCACCCACGCCCATAATAGCGGCGGTAACTAGCCACTCAATTAGGTTGAGTTTTAAGCAGGTACTTTTAGTAAATCCAAAGCTCATAATAATGCTGTTTTTCTTACGCTCTTTTAATTCCAATGCCTTAATTGAAGCAAGAATAACAACCAGGCCAAGTAGAGAAATACTTGAAGCAAATCCAGAGATGACTTTGGTTATCATCGCTAACATGCTATCAAACCGCTTGGTTAATTCTTTTAATGAAACCATGCGAAGCGTAGGAAATTTTTGCCATAAGCTAGCCAATAAAGGCCATTGTTTATCGGCTATTTCTAAACTTGCCATACTGTATTTAGCTGCTTGAATATGTCTTAAAGCAGACGGGGGCATTTGTACCCAAAAAGTAATAGAACCAGCGCCAGATTTAAATACATGACTGGCGGTAATATAAAACTCTATGGGTTGTTGACCAACATAGAAAGTTAACGCATCACCAATAACTAAGCCAAGATCCTGCATAACTTCCTGTTCAACAGAAACTTGTTGCCAATACTGAGGCTCTTTATGCCACCATGTTCCTGCAACTACTTTGTTGTTTAAAGGAACGTCTTGGCTCCAATGAAGGCGGATAGCGCGAGACATTACCGCCATGCTTTCACTGGGTTTATTGGTGAATTCGGTTAAAGTTTGGTTGTTTATTGCAATTAACTTACCGTAAACATAAGGCTTTTCTTGGCGAATAGTAATGTCATGCTTTATTGCCCATTTTTCAATAAAGGTTAATTGATCTTTTGTTGCTTGAGACACCATTAGGTTGCCGTCGTGCTGGCGCTGATAAGAGGTCATGGTTTTACCAAAATCTTTTAGCAGCATAAAGGTAAATAGCAATAAGAAAGCGCATAAACCAATCCCCAAAATTTGCGTACTTTTACTGACAATTCTTTGCTTCATCATAAAAAAAGTAAAAGGCATTAAACCAGCGCGATGTTTCGTTATTTTTTCTCCTAACGTTAAGGTAGACCAACTAAGTAAAATCATAATACTTATCGTGACAGCCACAGAGCAAACTAGCATGAAAGTTAATAAACCGTTATCGGAATAGGCAAAAGCAATAGCAATTAAAACAGCAGCACTCGCTAATTTGGTAAGCCATTGGTCTATTGCACTCTCTTCGCCTCTAATTAATTTGGCAACAGAAGCATTATGTAAAGACAGCCAAACAGGACATTGAAAAACAGCGAATATAGCTATGCTAGCTAAGATAGAGCGATATATGGGTTCACTTTGAAATTGCCAAGTTAAGCCAGCGAAAAGATCAGTTAAGTTATTAATAATAAGCCAATGAAAAGCTAGGGCACATAGTAAAACAGGTGGAATGAGTAAGGAAAGACTAAATAACCACTTAAAGAATGAAACTTGAATGCCGGTAGCACTTGATGCACCTAAACTTTTACAAACTGCAGCAAAGTGCTGATCTTTTAGAAGATGTACTTTCATTAATTGATTAATGGCAATGGCCGCCATAAAGAATAAAATAATAGAAGCTAGTCCCAGGAAGTTTTCGGTTCTTTTCCAAAATAAGGCTAGAGGATGGTTACCTTGTTTATGCTGAATTGAAGCAGCAGGTAAATGCTTTTTCTGCCAACTTATTAGTTGTGAAACTTGCGTGTTGTTCGCTTCAAATAAATAGCGATAGTTAATTAAATCTGTGGCGAAATTAAGCTGGCTAAATGCTGTTTTGTTGATCATTGCGCGCATATCAACATTATGTTGTTCCATCAATCGATCAGGCTCATGTTGCAATACGCGAGTAACCTGAAATGGCTTTTCTGCGACATTAATTACATCACCCATTTCTATAGATAGGCTGGCAATAAGGCGAGCATCTAACCATATTTCATTTGCTGCGGGGCCTGAATGGGTAACACGACTTTGGGCTTCTAATGAGCTAGCTGTTAATAGTTCACCTTGCAAAGGGTAGTTATTATCTACCGCTTTAAGCTTTACCGATTGCCATTTATTGTTGTGTGTTAGGGTGGCTTTAACCTCCTGTGTTTCATTGATGCGTTCAAAATAGTCAGTTAACTGTGACTTTTGCTCAGGCAGTAATGGTTGCTGTTGACTAAGCACAGCATCAGCGCCAAGTAGGTTTTGTAAGTTTTCGTTTAAAAAGGTCTGTATGCTGGCGCTAGAGAGGCTTAATGTAATAATAAATAACATTAATATAGCTTGAGTCCACCTTAATAGTCGTTGGTGTGCAAAGTTACGCTCTTGAAGATAAAAGTGCCAAGCAAGCTTCATATGATGTTGAACTTGGCTAGTAAGAGGGTTGATTACTCGCATAAAGCCTCCTCAGAATGAGTTTTTACTTTCTTTAAAAGCTGGCCATTTTCTAATGAGTAGATATGCTGAGCTCTGTTGGCGAGTACATCACTATGCGTTACTACGACTAAGCTGGCGTTATTTTCTTGGCAACAAGCAAACAAAATATCGCTAATCTCTTTCGCTGTCTTTTTATCTAAGTTACCTGTTGGCTCATCAGCAAAAATAAATTTAGGCTCGAAAACTAACGCGCGAGCAATAGCCACTCGTTGTTGTTCTCCGCCACTGAGTTCACTTGGTTTTTGTTTGCCCTTACCTTCCAGTCCCACTTTATTAAGCCAATAGGTTGCTTTTGATTCTGCCTCTTTATCGCCTCTAAGTTTTAAGGGCAATGCAATATTATTAAGCGCGGATAACTCAGGTAGTAAATGAAATTGTTGGAAGATAAAACCGACCTCACTTTTTAAACTCGATAATGGCTTTTCTTCTGTGGTGCAGTGATATATTCCTTGGCCTGATGTTGGTAACTCTAAGCCCGACATCAACATTAACAAGCTTGATTTACCTGCCCCCGAGGGTCCAGTGATGGCATAAGACTCGCCTTGTACTATCGATAAATTAAGGTCACTAAATAAAGTGATAGTAGACTCTTTAAGAGTAAACGATTGGCTAATACCCTCAAACTTTATGGTATTAGCACTTATATTATTATGTTGCTGACAATCTGTAGCATATTTAGGGTTGGTATTTTGCATCAGGTGTATCCACTTTATTAAGAATACATCGAGTTTAAAATTGGCCGTGTGAAATAGATGTGAAGAGGTACAGTTTCAAATAAATTAATTGAATTGGTATAAGTTGAATTTCTTTTTTGATGTACTAATTTATTTGCTATGATGCTTTATAGTGAAGCAAAAAATACTTTAATGATCGAAGCAAAGTGAAAGGGGAAATTAGTGGTTAATGTAATACCGACAGTCATCTACTCAAGCATGATGGGCATGGTCATTTTTGCATTATTCGATGTTTTTTCTCGATCTAAGCACAGACAAAACTTTTATCTGGGCAGTTTACTTGTATTGCTTCTGTGTCATATTTTAGGCGAACTATTTATTTACTCCGGTGCGTATAAGTACGCTCCTGCATTAGCTGGCGTGCAATTTCCAATAAGAATGTTATTAGGGCCTGCCTTGTTCTTTTATGCTTATGCAGCGATGTCACCAGGTAAATCTATACCTAAAAAGTTTTATTTGTGGGCTTTAACAGGACCAGTTATCGTTATTTTAGGCATTCTTCCCTTTCTGTTTGGTATTAGCCCTGAAGATAAGCTTGCATTAGCAGACCCTGCCACTCGAGACCCCGAGCTATTTAAGATAGCCGCCTTTACCTGTTTGTTTGCCTTATCTGTTTTTGTTATTTTCACGGGCATATATTTAGTCGCTACTTTTAAGTTACAACGCCGTCATCGATTACAGCTAATGGAAAAATACGCGGCACTTGAAAGTCGCGCAATGGATTGGCTTAAGATTATATTGGTTCTTTGGGGAGCTGCTTGGTTTTTGTATACCCTTGAATATGGAATTGGGCTGATGGGGATTCGTTGGTTTGGTGCAAGTATTGTATTACCAACATTTGAGGCAATCGTGTTGATGTTATTTGCACATTTTGCTTTGAAGCAACCGGTTATTGAAGACGCAGATAAAGCAAAACCAGAAAACGCTGATGAAAGCTGTGTTAATGAAGGTAGCTCTGACATAAAACCTGCTAACCATTTTGAAACCAAGCCTTATAGAGTTGCAGCGCTAGAGCATCGCCAAATGGAACAAATTGCTAACAAACTCATGCAGGCGATGAATCAAGATAAGCTTTTTCTTGAAGAAGACCTTTCATTAAAAAGGCTTTCAGAATCTATTTCAGTCAGTGAAAATTATATTTCAGAAACGTTATCGCAATTCTTAAAAACAAACTTTTTCCATTTTGTGAATGGTTTTAGAGTTGAGCTCGCAAAATCTTTGCTTATCGATACAGATCAAACTGTGACGAACATTGTTTTTGAAGTTGGTTTTAACTCGAAGTCTACTTTTAATACAGCATTTAAAAAATCAACAAACACCACACCTTCTGCCTATAGAAACCAGAACCGTCTTAAATCGGCTTAAATCGGTATTAATTATTTCGAATAAGACGTACAAATGGGCCTATTTGAACGACATGGCTAAGTCGTACACCTAAACTGTGACTTCTTTTACAGAACTTAGGATAGAAAATCATGCAAACCTCATCCATTGATAGCATTAATGTTAATGGCACTAATGTTGACGCCACTAATATTAATGCCACTAAGGCGACTACCCAAAGCGATAATAAAGCAAACGTTAACCCGTCAGCACAACAGCAAAAATTTAATGGCATTGCCAAAAAGGTATTATCTTATTCATCAATATTCTGGTTTGTTGTCATGCTGCTCGGTCAATGGTTTTTCTTCTACTATATTATGAGCTTTTATGGTTTTTCAGTTATTAATGACAATATGGAAATTTGGAATCGCTGGGAGCCTATGGGATCTACCCCATATCATGCCAATGACTTTGTAGGTAACTTTGCTTTTGCAGCGCATGCAATTGGCGCAGGTATTGTCGCATTTGGTGGAGCCTTACAGCTTTTACCGCAAGTACGAAACCGCTTTCCCAAATTTCATAAAATGAATGGTTACGTATTTTTATTAACGGTATTAGGTTTAGCAATATCAGGTTTGTATTTAGTGTGGATAAGAGACACTAATCCGATAAAGCTTTCAGGTATTGGCACTACAATTAATGGCTTTTTGATACTGATATTCGCCTTTTTTACGGTTAGAACAGCGATTAAAAAAGATATTAAAAACCATAGAAAGTGGGCACTGCAATTATTTTTAGTCTCAAATGCACAGTGGATTTTAAGAATTGGTGTATTTGGTTATTTAGTTTCAGGCTCTGCACTTGGTCTTGAACCTTCTTTTAAAGATGCTTTTTTCCCTGTGTGGACATTTGGTTGCTTTGTAATACCGTTAGTGATGCTGCATTTATATTTTTATGCACAATCACATAACAAAGCAGGGATAAAGTTAATAGCGGGAAGCCTTTTAATGGTTTTAACCTTGTTGATGTTAATTGGAATGGTTGGGTTTACCCCGTTTTTATTATCTGTGATGTCTGAAGGGCCGATAGGGTTGTAGTTGGCGATAGACCGATTTGCCCGCAGATGAACAGGATAAGGGCGGATGAGACACTAGACATTTTGGGGGAAGGTCAAGAGACCAAGGAAAGCTAGAAGGCTTGAAGGCTTGAAAGTGGAGTGTTCGACAATACGGTCATTCTACCGTTGTCTTGGGTGGAACCATTTTGCTTTAGAACTGAGATTAGTGACTAGCCCGTTTTGCCCGCAGATGAACAGGATAAGAGCGGATGA
>JBMYWR010000024.1:0-27714 GCA_049607625.1 Colwellia sp. | reverse complement strand
CATTAGTCCGTTACAAGAAAATAAGTTAAGTGTCCACTTTTATGGGGTCACCTCACACAGTAACTTCAGCTTAAAGCTCTAGTGCCTTGTCACTCCATCCGATCTTAGCCTGTTTCCCTGAGGGAAAACGGACTTGTTTTTATAGAACTATCCAATTTATAAAATAATATTAACCTTCAATCACTAGTTTGCTTGAATTATTTTCAGGTAACTTATCTATATAATACTGCTCAATACTATTACGTTTTAACTTTAAGGTTGGCGTAAGTAGTTCATTATCTATATCCCATGGATGGGCACAAATATAGATATAATCTAAACGTTGATGGCTTTCAAGCTCGCTATTTACAGCTTCTAAGGTGGATTGCAATTCATGCTGAACATCAAGGTCTGTTCGTTCTATCCCTTCACCAAGTACAACTAAAGCGATAGGCTGCTTCAAACCTGAACCAATAACACAAACTTGCTCAATAGTACTGTTACGGCAAAGCATTCCTTCAATCGGAACAGGAGCTACATACTTGCCTTTAGATGTTTTAAATTGCTCTTTAATACGGCCAATAATTTTATAGGCGCCATCTTCAGTTATTTGACCTTTATCACCGGTATGAAACCATTCACCAGTAAACTCTTTTGCAGTGGCTTCTGGATTGAGGTAATACTCATTAAATACAGCATCACCACGAATTAAAATTTCTTGTTGCTCAGAGAATTTCATTTCAACACAGTCAACGGGAACGCCAATAGTACCAATTCTCTCTGCTACGAAAGGTAAATTACCACAAGACATACCAGAAGTTTCTGTCATTCCCCAGCCCTCAGAAATGTTAATTCCTAATTTTTGAAACCAAATTAATAACGATTTAGCTATTGGCGCAGAACCACTAGCAAATATACGAGCAGAGGATAAGCCTAGATTTAACTTAATTTTATTTGCAATTTTTTTACCTATAAAAGGTATTTTTAATAAAAAATTAAGTTTCTTTGCTGGCATTTTAGCAAAAATTTGTGCTTGAAACTTAGCCCATAGTCTAGGTACAGACAAGAATAGCGTAGGAGATGCGTGGCGAACATCATCAATAAAGGTATTTAAATCTTCAACAAAATAAACTTGCATAGCACAGGTGTAAGCAGCACTCTCAATAATGCTTCGCTCCGTAATGTGTGCTAGAGGTAAATAAGACATAACACGATCATTTCGAGAAGCGTCTAGAAGATTACAGATGCTATAAGCTGCAGAAGTTAGGTTTAAATGACTTATCACAACCCCTTTAGGTACACCTGTTGTACCCGATGTATAAACAATAGAAACACACTCATTTAAGGTTGCTTGGTGTGTTTCGACTAATGGCTCATAGGTCTCTAAATAATCTTGCCACAGACTTTTACAAGTTAAAGTAGGGTAGGGAAAGGATATAGTGAGTAAATCATCACAAAGACTCTCTGTAATAGCGTCGACAGAATCGAGTTTACCAATAAAGAGCGCTTTCATTTGACTATGCTCAATAATATAACTTATTGTTTTAACGTTTGCCGTTGAGTAAATAGGGACGCTGATCATACCTGCCATCATAATAGCTAAGTCTGCGATAAACCACTGAGCACAATTTTTTGAAAGAAGGCCAATGCGATCACCTGGTTTAAATCCTTGTTCAAGTAAAGCAGATGCAATAATTCTGGCTTGTTGCTCTACTTCATTAAAAGAAAACGTATGCCATACACTCTCTATAGGTTGATGCAAAAAAGCCTGTTCTTGATACTTTTTACTATTTTCTAGAAAATTGGTTAGAACTGTTTGGTAGGCCATGAGTGGCTCCTTTATTATAATATTTATCTCTTCTATAACTGGCGTTAATTAATAGTAGGAATTGAGATAGAGTAAACTATAAATTAAAATTTGTATTGTGAATATTCCGGTTATGTAGGAACGTGCTTTAGCCGTGAATTTTTGGTTCTTTAAAGGTCAAGGAATAAGTACTTTTTGCCCACAGATTTCCAGGAGAATATGCGTCCTGCATTATCTAATAAATCACCTCCCTGTAACGTACAGATTAGACAAAGCCCAGATTAGACATAGAAACAAAGATAATGTGAAAGGGAAGGTAACGCAACGCTTGAGGGGTTAAGTAGTTAAGAACCAAACCTAGACAAAAGCGATCGTGGCTGAAGCACACTCCTACAGGTTCAACAAGCATTGTGTTAATCACTTCTGTAGGGCCAAAGTTATTTGGAAAGCATTAGTGGTTTGTAGGTGAGGGCTCATCAGATTGAAACCTCACCTAGGGTGTTAATTAACTAGCTAACTAACAGTCTTTAACCTAAACCTTAAGTTTTAGCTAATAACTTTTTTGCAACTAAGGCTGAGCTTGCAGGGTTTTGACCGGTAATAATTAAACCATCTTCAACAACAAACTCATGCCAATCATCTGCTTTTTGGTAATTGCCACCATTTTTAATTAATTCATCTTCAAGTAAAAAAGGCACAACTTCAGTTAACTGAACCGCTTCTTCTTCGCTATTAGAGAAACCTGTTACCGCTTTTCCTTTAATAGCGAAATCACCAGAAGCATTTTTAACATTTAACAATGCTGCACTTGCATGACATACCGCACCTACGGCCTTACCTGAGTTTAAAAAACTTTCAATTAATGAAATAGAATCCGAATTATCAGTTAAGTCCCATAAAGGTCCGTGACCTCCAGGGTAAAATACTAGGTCATAGTCGTCTTGGCTCACCTGTGCAAGTTTTAATGTTGATGAAACTTGTTGTTGCGCTTTCTCATCTTTATCAAACCTTTGTGTAGCAGCCGTTTGAAAGTCTGCGAGAGTACTTGTAGGGTCTATAGGTGCTTGTCCTCCTAATGGAGAAGCAAGAGTAACTTCGCTCCCGGCATCAATAAATGCATAATAAGGCGCCGCAAATTCCTCTACCCAAAAGCCTGTTTTTTGTCCAGTATCACCTAATTTGTCATGTGATGTTAATACCATTAATATTTTTTTAGTCATTCTTTATCCTTAATTTTAATTGGGCTTTGCCACTTGTATATCGCGCATGAAATATTACAGAAAACATTTAACCTGCTAAGTATACGCTTGTAATGCGATTTTTGATCAAAATAATTTAACGATTAAGGTGAGGTTGTAACTAAGACTCAACCCTGTTTATCTTCTCAGCGAATAGACATAGTGATCTCAACGAATAGACACAAGAGAACTCATCGAATTACGCAGATTACGCGAATTAAGATACAAGACCGTTTTGGAGAAGAGAAAGATCTTCTCACTTAATAAACAGTAATTTAAGCGCTCTGTTTTTTACCAACTAGTGTCAGGGCTGTTCTCTTGACCTTACAAAAAGGTTCTCAATCTGTGTACATCTGTGTAATTCGCATGAGATCAGTAGTCTCTAATCCCTGTGGAGGTAGTCTTGAATCTCAGTATTAATTGTAAAATATATAAAACAACTGGTGCGCAGTTGATCAATAATTTATATCTTCAAATATACCGTTTTATCATTTGATATATTCATTAACTCAATATAATATGCTTATTAAGTTGAGCCGTAAGTCAACTTGCGTGTAAATTATAATAAACGCTTTCTTCTTTTCAATAAAAAAAGCTATACTGCGAAGAAACAATCAAGCCTCTATAGGGCTTAAGATATTTTATAAAGAGATAATATGTTATCAAGTGAAAACGATTTAAGTGCATTTGAGCTAAGAAAACTGATAAGTTCAGGTGATTTTCAACAAAATACATCCGGCTTTGCAAAAGGTTGTGTTCAGGGGAATATTGTTATTTTACCGAGTGATTGGGCGAATGACTTTTTACAGTTTTGTCAGAAAAATCCCAAGCCTTGTCCACTTATTGGTATGTCGAGTAATGCGGGAGAGTTCCTGTTACCTGACTTGGGCAAAGATATTGATATTCGTTCAGATGTGCCAGGGTATCGTTTATTTGAAAACGGAGAGCTTAAAGAAGAGCTTACCGATATAAAATCATTATGGCGTGATGATTTAGTAACATTTGTTCTAGGTTGTTCTTTTTCATTTGAAGAAGCTTTAATTGCTGATGGCATAGAAATTAGAAATATAACGGAAAAGAAAAATGTACCTATGTACAAAACCAATATAGCTTGTAAATCGGCAGGGCGTTTTGGTGGTGAAACGGTGGTGAGCATGAGACCGATGCTGGCAAAAGATGCAATTCGAGCTGTTCAAATTTGTAGTCGCTTCCCATCTGTTCATGGTGCACCTATTCATTTGGGTGACCCTAGCTTAATTGGTATTAAAGATATTAATCAACCAGACTATGGTGATGCCGTTACGTTAAAAGAGAACGAGATCCCTGTTTTTTGGGCTTGTGGTGTAACGCCACAACTGGCGCTTGAAAAAACTAAACCACCGTTTTGTATTACGCATAGCCCTGGAAAAATGTTAGTTACAGATATTATGAACTCTACTTTAGCGGTAATGTAGATTCAAAAACAATGCTTATGTAATTAAAATTGAATAAAAAATTTAGAGAATAAAATGAAATTAAATTGTGATTTAGGTGAAAGCTTTGGCAGTTGGACGATGGGGCTCGATGAATCGGTAATGCCACATATCGACCAAGCAAATATTGCTTGTGGATTTCATGCAGGTGACCCCCTTGTTATGACGAAAACGCTTGCGTTAGCTAAAAAATATAATGTGTGTGTTGGCGCTCATCCAGGTTACCCTGATCTTGTTGGGTTTGGACGTAGGTCGATGAACTGCTCTCGTGATGAAATTATTGCTTTAGTGCAATACCAAATTGCGGCGATAGATGGCATGGCAAAAACACAAGGTTTAACGCTTGAATATGTTAAGCCGCATGGTGCATTGTACAACGATATGATGGCAAAGCCTGATATTTTAGAATCCATAATAAAGGCGATAAGTGCTTATCAAAGTGCAGAAAAACCGTTACGACTTATGCTACAAGCAACAACACAATTAAATGAGCATAAAGCACTAGCAAACCAATACAATGTTGAAGTGTACGCAGAAGCTTTTGCTGATAGATGTTACGACGATGACGGTAAACTTCTTTCTAGAACCAAGCAGGGCGCTGTGCACTCTAAAGATAAAATGTTAGCTCAGGTTATGCAATTAGAAGATCAGGGCAGTGTAACGACAGTTTCGGGGAAGGTATTATCACTTGATGTAGATAGTTTATGTGTTCATGGTGACAACCTTGAGGGTGTTCAAGCTATTGAAGAAATCAAAGAACTGATAAGCTCATCACGCTAGGTTTATGCTCAGTTGAGCAAGCTACTTTCATAGTTAAGTTGCTAGACGAAATCAGCTAGGAAAGAGTAGTCGACATCGGCATTCATATTGCAGTATTCAGATATAAACATAAAATAAAACAGTTAAGTAGTAGGCGTAAGAGTGGATAAAATTAAAATAAATTTAGCAGGTGAAAATGCCTTGATCATCTACTTTTCTGATCAAGCAAGTGCTAGCGTCGCAGCAACTATTTTAGAAGCGCAACAGTTAATTCGTCAAAATTTAATGACCGAAGACTGTCATATTGTGATGGATATTGTTCCATCTTATGCATCCATTATGGTGATGTATGATATGGAACTGAGCGACCATCACGAAGTAAGAACAAAACTAAGAGCGTTGCTTCATGGTTTGGTCGTATCTTCTGAGGATTCAGCCGCTGATGATTTAACCGCTGATGATTTAACCCTTCCTAGCAGAGCTAATAGCAGAGAAGCCAGCACCAATGACGTAAACGCAGGTGTGATTGAACTACCAGTTTATTATGGCGAGGAAGCAGGACCAGATCTTGCTGTGATAGCTAAACGTGCGTCTTTAAGCATCGAGGAAGTAATAGAGATTCATCAAGCTCAGGCTTATCGGGTTTATGCCATTGGTTTTGCGCCAGGATTTGCCTACTTAGGTGAAGTTGACCCTCGTATTGCTGCCCCAAGATTAAGTACACCGCGTTTGAAAGTTCCTAAAGGCGCGGTTGCTATTGCTGACAGGCAAACAGCTGTTTACCCAAATGTTTCGCCAGGCGGTTGGAATATTGTAGGTTTATGCCCCGTAGATATGTTTAACCCTGATGCTGAGCCCATTATGCCTGTGCAAGTTGGCGATAAAGTAAGGTTTAAATCGATTTCAAAAGAAACCTTTTTGGCCATGGGCGGAGAGATAGGAGAAATAGCATGATCTCATCTTCAGGATTTCTTGTTAAACAGCCAGGTATTTTAAGTTTAATTCAAGATGGCGGACGCTTTGGTGCTTTTAATATTGGTTTAACCAATGGTGGACCGCTCGATAAAACCGCTTTTCAATGGGCAAATAAACTATGCGGTAATGCGCTAAACGTTAGTGCTGTTGAATTAAGTATTGGCGGTTTATCTTTAGTTGCACAAAAAAATACCGTTATTGCGGTAACGGGTGCACAGACCGAATTCACCATTAATGGTGTACCAAAAGCATTGTGGCGCAGCCATAGAGTCCAAGAAGGCGATATCCTCGTATTTGGCTATGCCAGTAAAGGCGTGCGTAATTATCTTGCAGTAAAAGGTGGTTTTGACGTTTCGCCAAGCTTTGGTAGCACATCTACTGTTTGTCGAGAGGGTGTGGGCGGCTTAAATGGTACTAAAATTATGGCTGAAGATGTTTTGCCTTATGCGAGTTTGCAAAGCGCTCAAGCAGGCAAACTTAGCCATTTAATGCTTCCTCAAAAATACCATCCTAGTTATGGTGGCGATGTTGTTTTACATACCATTCCTAGTTATCAACAACATCATTTTTCAGCTGTAGAACAACGCCTTTTCTTTGGCTCTGAATATCAAGTGAGTACCAGTTGTGATCGCATGGGCTATCGCCTAGAAGGCAAAGCGATTTCGTGTGACATTGACGGTATTTTATCAGAAGGTATTTGTCATGGCGCTATTCAAATTCCAAGCGATGGGCAGCCCATTATCTTGTTAAATGATAGGCAAACTATTGGTGGTTATCCTAAAATAGGTGCTGTTACAGCAATTGATACCGCAAAACTTACCCAACTTTCTCCAGGCGATAAAGTAAGGTTTGAGCCCATTACCATGGAGCAAGCGCATAATAATTTTCATTTACATTTAAGCCTGTTTAAACGCATAGAACTTGAGTGTTGTGAATAGAAGAACATATTGTAAAAGTATGCAGAGCTAGGAAGAAACCTAGCGCAGTTAAATCAACCAAAATTAGGTTAAAGATGAATACGACGTTAAATGAACAGGCTTTAAGTGCTGAAATTGAAAATATTTTAGTAGAGCGTAATTTAAGAGGCATGAAAACATTACAGCCAGAGCTTAATACAGGCTACTGCTTGCGTGCAGCGAAGACTTTACGTGATATTAAAGGTACCGTGTTAATTGGCACCGGCTTTCCTGTGGTTGATACCTTTGAAACGGATGGCCCGGTTGGCGCGCTTATTTTATACAAAGCCCTTGAGATTTTAGGTGCAAATCCTGTACTTGTTTGTGGCACACCTATGGCTAATGCGTTTCAAAATGATTACAAAACGCATGTTATCAGTGTGGGCAATAAAGACCTTGGTTTAGTTGAAGCACAACGTGCCTTAGCGCATTTCGCTCCAGAGGCTATTATTTCTATTGAACGCCCAGGTCTTGCAGAAAATGGTTGTTATCATAATATGCGCGGTGAAGACATTAGCGCTAGAGCCGCTTGTTTTGATTACTTTATGGATGAGGCTACTTGTCCAACCATTGCGATAGGTGATGGCGGTAATGAAATAGGTATGGGCAACGTAAAAGACTTTTTAGCGACTTTAGATATTGTTCCTGCTGTTACTGAGTGTGATGAATTAATTATTGCTGATGTCTCAAACTGGGGCGTTTACGGTATTTTGGCTTTCTTAAGTTTATGGTCAAATAAAGACTTACTAGCCCAAACATGTCCTGAAGAAATACTGCAATATATATCAAACTTAGGCAGTGTTGATGGTGTGACAAGGCGAAACGAACTAACTGAAGATAGCCTGCCGGCAAGTGAAGGCATCGCTTTAATTAGCAGAATTAGAAAACTAATAGGTTATGAAAGTTAATATCTAAATAACCTTAATAAAACAAAAATTAGATAAATTAGATAAATTAGATAAATTAGATAAATTAGATAAATTAGATTAAATAAATAAATGTATTAGGAAGCAAGATGAGCATAGTATTTTTAAATGGCGATTTTATGCCAATCGAAGAAGCAAAAATTTCACCACTTGATAGAGGGTTTTTATTCGGTGATGGTATCTATGAAGTGATACCTTCTTATTTTGGTAAAATGGTTGGTTTTCGTGGGCATATCGACCGAATGAATGATGGCCTTAACGAAATAGGTATTGAACTAAATTGGTCTGACGAGCAATGGCAAAAGTTGATTGATGATTTAGTCGCAAAAAACAGTGAAGCAGGTGCTTGTCCATTAGGTATCTATTTACACGTAAGCCGTGGTGCTGATACAAAACGTTTTCATGCTTTTCCTGAAAACATTGAGCCGACTGTTTTTGCTATGGCTTTTGAAATTCCAGTACCTAAAATACCAGATTTAAACACCGTGGGTAAAGGTTACTCATTAACCAGTACTGAAGATTTACGCTGGCAGCGTTGTCATATTAAATCTACGGCTTTATTGGGTAATGTTCTTCATTTTCAACAAGGTTATGAAGCAGGTAGCCAAGAAACACTTTTATATAACAATAGAAAAGAACTCACAGAAGCAAGTGCTTCAAACGTGTATGTTATAAAAGACGGTGTTATTGCAACACCAATACAAGATAATCAAATTTTGCCAGGTATTACCCGCCGATTGGTTCTTGATATTTTAGCTGCCGATGGTACGTTAAAGGTTGAAGAGCGCACAATTACTTTAGAAGAAGCACATAATGCTGATGAAATTTGGATTTCAAGTTCAAGTAAAGAAATTGCACCGATAACCTCCCTTGATGGCAAGCCAGTGGGTACAGGTGTCGTTGGGCCGGTGTGGCTTAAAGCTGCAACGCTTTACGCTGAAAATAAATATAATTACTAAGAGCTCATTCGGTTTTATCAGCGAAAAGCTATAAGAGATCTCAACGAATAGACATAGAGATCTCATCGAATTACGCAGATTACGCGAATTAAGAACAAAAACTTTTGGGTAAGGGAAAAACAAGCTTCGAGAATCGAGTTTTAAGTAACGTGCTATGTCTAAGCCCTTACCATATGAGATCTAGTTTCTTGACCTTACAACGTTTTCAATCTGTGTACATCTGTGTAATTCGCATGAGATCTCTAGTCTCTAATTAGCTGAGAACACTAGTCCCTAATCACAGTTTCTTTTATAAAAATCTTAGTTGCTCACTCCACTATATTTTTCATCGTGATATACTGCTCCCATCATTAATTTATCATCGTATAGCTATGTTACCTCGCATTGAACATAATTCACATTTGCCTGAAATTTTTGAACATTTTACTAGTCAATTAACGGCTAAAAACTTTACCGGCGATATTAACGCTAGTTACAGCGCAAGGCTTGCTGTTGCTACCGATAACAGTATTTATCAGCAACTTCCCCAGCTTGTGTTACATCCCAGAACACAGAGCGATATTGTCTTGTTAGCTAAACTGGCCAATGAGCAGCAATTCTCTTCAATTAAGTTTAGTGCGCGAGGCGGCGGTACAGGTACTAATGGTCAAAGTTTAACGCCAGGGGTTGTGGTTGATCTTTCTAAGTACATGAATAAAGTGCTTGAAATCAATATTGAAGAAAAATGGGTAAAAGTTGAAGCTGGTGTTGTTAAGGACCAATTAAACGATTATTTACGCCCACATGGTTTCTTTTTCGCTCCCGATTTATCAACCAGTAACCGCGCAACAGTCGGCGGTATGATAAATACCGATGCATCAGGACAAGGCTCTTTAGTATATGGAAAAACCTCAAACCATGTTTTAGCGCTTGAGTCGGTACTTGCCAATGGCGATGTTTTAAAAACCGAGCCCATGCCGTTAACGCAGGCTGAAGCTATTGCTAAAGAAAACGATGCAAAGCCAGTTGAAGAGCAAACCACAGAAGGGAAAATTATCAGCCAAGTTATCGCATCATGCGTTGGTAACCGTTCAGTAATATTAGATAAATTTCCAAGGCTGAATCGCTTTCTAACAGGCTATGACTTAGAAAATGTTTTAACAAGCAATTCCAAAGAAAGCTCAAAAAACAGTTCAAAAAGCGATGAAGTTCTAGATACCTTTGACTTATCACGTTTAATTACTGGATCTGAAGGCTCGCTTGCGTTTGTATGCCAAGCTAAGTTAAATATAACCCCTATTAGTCCGGCGAAAACTTTAATAAACATTAAATACGATAGTTTTGACTCAGCACTTCGTCATTCCCCATTTTTAGTAAATGCGAAAGCGACCTCGGTTGAAACCATAGACAGTAAAGTGCTTAATTTAGCAAAACAAGATATTGTTTGGCATTCGGTAAGTGACCTAATCACCGATGTATCTGATAAAATCATGGATGGTCTTAATATTGTTGAGTTTAACGGCACCAGCGTTGAAGCTTTATCTGCACAAGTAGAGCTTTTAACAGAGCAGTTAGATGCAACCATAGCAGCAGAAAAATCGGGGGTTATTGGTTATCAAATAACATCTGATTTAGGTAGTATCAATAAGCTATATGCGATGCGCAAAAAAGCGGTTGGTTTACTGGGTAATACGCCAGGAACGCAAAAACCTTTAGCGTTTGCTGAAGATACTGCAGTTCCGCCTGAAAACTTAGCCGACTTTATTGCCGAGTTTAGGGCTTTACTTGATAGTTACCAGTTACACTATGGCATGTTTGGTCATGTTGATGCAGGGGTGTTACATGTTCGACCAGCCCTCGATATGTGTGACCCGGAACAAGAAAAACTATTAAGAACGCTTTCAGATAAAGTCGTAAAACTAACAGCTAAATACGGCGGTTTAATGTGGGGAGAGCACGGTAAAGGCTACCGCTCTGAATACGGGCCTGAATTTTTTGGTGAGACTTTATTTAAAGAGCTAAGAAAAATTAAAGCGGCATTCGATCCTTTCAATAAAATGAATCCAGGCAAAATTTGTACACCCATTAAAAGCACAGAAAACCTAGTAAGTGTTGATGCAACTAAACGAGGTGCATTCGATAGACAAATTCCTGTAATGGTAAAAGAGAGCTTTAACGCGGCACTAGATTGTAATGGCAATGGCTTATGCTTTAATTATGATGCGAACAGCCCAATGTGCCCGTCGAGTAAAATTACTTCAGATAGAAGACACTCACCTAAAGGCAGAGCAGGATTAATGCGAGAATGGCTTCGTTTACTTGAAAGTAAAGGCGTAGATATTCTTACCTTAGAGAAAAACATATTAGGTGGAAAAGCAAACTGGAGTGTTAAAACACTTTTAAATAAGCTAGCTTATCAATTCAAGTCGATAACCTTTAATTCGAGCGAAAATAAACAAGATGATGATTTCTCGCATGAAGTGATGGAAGCGATGCAGGGCTGTCTAGCCTGTAAGGCTTGTGCAAGCCAATGCCCTATTAAAGTGGATGTTCCTGATTTTAGATCGCGCTTTATTAATGTTTATCACTCTCGCTACCCTAGGCCTTTAAAAGATCATTTAGTCGCCAATATTGAACTTCTTGCACCACTCATGGCAAAAGCACCAGTACTTGTTAACAGTGTTGTGAAAAATAAGCTTTATGGAAAGTTTTCCGAAAAAACCATTGGTTATGTAGATACACCGTTACTGTCAACGCCAAGCTTAAAAGCACAAGTTAAAAAAGAAGGCTTTGAGGCTTTTAATTTAGCTAAGCTAACAGAGCTGCCAGCGCAAAAGCGTGAAAAGTATATTCTTATTGTGCAAGACCCATTTACCTCATTTTATGATGCCAATACAGTAAAAAGTATGATGGCGCTAATAAAGCGTTTAGGTTTAACCCCTATGTTATTGCCTTTTAAACCTAATGGAAAAGCGCAACATGTAAAAGGCTTCTTGGCCAAGTTTACTAAAACCGCGACCTCATCAGCACAGTTTTTAAATGAACTTGCGCAGTTAAATATACCTATGCTGGGAATGGATGCTTCAATGGTGCTGTGCTATCGCGATGAATATAAAAAAGTACTAGGAAGTGAGCGAGGGGATTTCAATGTCCAACTTGCTCATGAATGGTTATTGTCTTATATTCAAACAGATAATAACTTTAAAGGTAAAGCCAAAAGTGCTTCGACTTTTAAACTTTTTGCTCATTGTACTGAAAAAACAGCTTTAGCTAATTCAGAAAACGAATGGGTAACGATATTCTCTCACTTTGGCTTGAAACTGGAAAAGGAAAGTGTTGGTTGCTGTGGTATGGCAGGAACTTATGGCCATGAAAAATCAAATTTAGAGAACTCGAAGGGGCTGTTCGAATTAAGTTGGAAGCCCAAGCTAGAGCAAATTACAGCAACGCCAATAACGGTTGACGAAAGCAACAAAGTACAAGTTTTAGCGACTGGGTTTTCATGTAGATCGCAAGTAAAACGTTTAAGTGCATTAAAAGCAATACACCCAGTAGAAGCATTAGTTTCTGCCTTAAAGTAACGTAATAGCATAGAGAATATTATGAGAAAACAAATAGGAACTTTTGTTGGCGCTTTTTTATTAACGACTTCAATGGCTCAAGCTATAGAAGTTTATAGCGATGAAGTCAATTCATTTGATTTAGCCGGTGGGTTATCTATCTATTACATTTCAGGAGAGAATGATTACTCTGAAGTAAATGATGGCTTTTCTCGGTTTAATTTTAATTTCAATAGAAATTTAGGTGACGGTTGGAATGCATTTAGTCATTTAGAATGGGGGATCCAAGTTTCTAGTACCGGACATCACTATGAGGTAGGTAATGACGGGCTATCGAGTACAGGTCCTACTTCAGATACTATGTGGCTCCATAAAGGGTATGTTGGTGTTAATCATAAAACTTATGGGCAATTCACTATTGGTAAACAATGGGGAGTGTCTTATGATGTTGGTGGGGCGACGGATTGGTTTGAAGTTTTTGGTGGTGATGCACAGGGTACATATAACTTCGACACTGACGGTGGTTTCACCGGTACAGGTAGAGCAGAGCAAGCGATACAGTATAGAATTTCCTTTGATAAATTAACCCTAAGTGCTCAGTTTATGGCAACCGATGAAGTGTTAGATTTTAAAATTGACAATAACAATGGTATTGCACCGCCAGTATTTAAAGGAACACTTAACATTGATGAATCCCATGGCGTATCGGTAAAGTATGAAGCGCCTTTCGATATTAATTTCGGGATTGCTTATAACAAAGCGAAGTTAAAAATTGGTGATGAAAATGGCAACGAATTAAGTGTTGATGATGAATTAACAGGTGCTTTTCTTACTTACCGTAACTTCGGCGAGCCAGGCTTATATGTAGGACTTGCACTAACCAACATGAAAAACCATGATTTTGATGATCAAAAACAAGTGATGGAAGAAGCCAACGGTATTGAGCTTATCAGTATTTATCGATTCAATAATCCATTCGCCGTTGTTGGTGGCTTTATTTCGCTTGATGATGTTACAAAGGCAACTATTACGAGTAGAACAAATGGGAAATTTAAAAATGAATACTTTATTTTAAGTGCTCGTTATTTTTGGGATGAAAACTTTTATATTTACCTAGAGCAAAAAATTGATAACTCTGTTTCATCTGATCCTGGTGTATTACCTGTACCTGGTAACGCAACGGCACTTGGTATGAGGTTCGACTTTTAATACCATTTAAAGCACTTGTTTTGAAAAGATTATTTAAAGTAGTCCAGCTTCAAGCCGTTTAGTTTTAAGCGGCTTTATTTTTTCTGTGATTTAGTAAAAACTAAAGAGGGGGGAGATGGTTTGTGTAGGACCGAATTTATTCGGGAAGCTCTTATGTTTGTATTACCTGAAAAAGTAAATTCGCGAACAAGTTCGCTCCTACAAAAGTGACACCAATACTTGTTGAAACTGTAGGAGTCGGCTTTAGCCACGATCTCTTTTGGCTATGCCATTGCCCCATTCACGGCTAAAGCACGTTCCTACAAAAGTGATTAACACCTGTGATTATCGCAATTGTAGGACCGAATTTATTCGGGAAGCTCTTGTGTTTGTATTACCTGAAAAAGTAAATTCGCGAACAAGTTCGCTCCTACAATAAGAAAACAAAGTAGTAAAAGCTAAAAGCTTTGAAGAAAGTGTAAAAGTTTCTCAAAAAGTTATGTTAAAATCCGTAATTGATATTATAGCTTTTATAGCATTTTAAAATTAAAGGTCTAAAATGAACCCAATAATAGAAACACTAAAAGAATATAATGTAAGCGATGAAAAAGTAAAAGAAGTTTTTCAAGCGCTTACCGAAAACCCAATTACAGCGATGGCTACAGTACAAGCTTTAGGTATTCCGACAGAAAAAATTCAAAGCATAATGATGATGTTAATGACAGATCCTAGCTTGATAAAAGATGCCGTAGATGAACTTGGCCTTGACTTTGATAAGGTTGTTGAAGCAAAAAATAAATTGAGCTAGTTATACGTAATTTTCTCTTGAAATATTAATATCCGCTTCATTAAGCTCTTAAACAAATGCAAAGGTAAACACTAGCCTTTGCATCATTTTTCCTCTTATTTTTCTTTCTAATTAGTTTAACCCTATGCCTATTAAACAAGCTTTTTCAGTTAACGAGTTTAGAACTTTATTTCCGCTTTTATCAACTCAGCTTTATAATGACAGCCAGGTAGATTCAAAGCCTAAAGTCTCTTTAGTTTATTTAGATAATGCTGCGACGACTCAAAAACCGAGCACTGTTATATCTGCATATCAGCAATTCTATAAAACACAAAACGCAAATGTTCATAGGGCTTCTCACGCCTTAAGTATGAGAGCAACCACAGCATTTGAAAGAAGCCGAGAGTCTGTTAAGGACTTTATAAATGCGCAAAGCATTGAAGAAATAATATGGACTAGAGGCTCTACAGAAAGCATTAATCTCGTGGCAAATAGCTTAGGGAAATTCCTTTTTGAAGCAGGGGATGAAATTGTTATTTCAGCCAGTGAACATCACGCCAATATTGTGCCTTGGCAACTTATTGCGCAAACAACAGGCGCAGTAATTAAAGTTCTGCCTATCGATGAAGCAGGGCGCATTGCTCTAGACTCACTAGACACCGTGATTACCAGTAAAACTAAAATTGTTTGCTGTGCTCATATTTCTAATGTTATCGGTAAAATAAACCCCATCGAGCAAGTTATTACAAAAGCCAAACAAATAGGGGCTTTAACGCTTATAGATGGTGCCCAAGCTGTCGCTCATTTAACGATTGATGTAAAAGCACTAGACTGTGATTTTTATATTTTTTCAGCTCACAAAATGTATGGACCTACAGGTGTTGGCGTTCTCTATGGCAAAAAACAATTGTTAGAGAAAATGCCACCGTACCAAGGTGGTGGTGAAATGATTAAAAAAGTGAGTTTTAATGAGCCAACGACTTTTAATAAACTACCTTTTAAATTTGAAGCGGGTACCCCAAACATAGCAGGAATAGTGGCTTTTGAAGAAGCCATCAGTTTAGTTAAATCGCTCGATAAAAAACAGGCTTCTGACTATGAAATTATGCTTACAAACTATTGCTATGATGCTTTAGCTCAATTACCAGAAGTAACGTTTATTGTAGAAACAAAGCCTGATATACCGGTAATTTCTTTTCTCATTCAGGGCTTTCATAATCATGATTTGGCCAGTACTTTAGATAGTATGGGGATTGCAATACGTAGTGGACACCACTGTGCTATGCCATTGATGGAACGACTAAAGCTTGATGGATGTATTAGAGTATCGTTTGCTTTGTATAACACTTTTAATGAAGTTGATTACTTTATCAATGCGCTAAAAAGTATTATTTATAGTGAGATGGAAAGCACTTTAACTTACCAATCTGAAAGCATGTCTAAAAATAGCAATGTAGAAGAAGACAGTCATGTTTTAGAGCAGAGTATAAAAAGAAATTATCCAACGAAGCAGGACATAATTAACATTTTTTCTGAAGCCAAAGGCTGGGATGAGCGCCATCGCGTTATTATGTTGATGAGTAAAAATCTGAAGCGCCTTGCCCAGGATAAAAGATCACCTGAAGCACTTATTGAAGGCTGTGAAAGTAAAGCTTGGTTGATTGCTGTTAAAGATGAACACAATAAATTTTATTTTGAAGCCGATAGCGATGCAAAGCTAATCCGAGGTTTGTTAGTGATTATTCTTTCGGTTTATAACGGTTTAACAGCAGAACAAATTAGAGCCTTTAATATTGATGAGTATTTTGCAGAGCTTGGTCTAATGAGGCATTTAAGCCCTTCTAGGGGAAATGGTGTTTTGGCTATTGTTGATGAAATTAAAACTTTAGCTAAAGCATAAAAATCGGCTACCCCAAAAAATTGAAGGGGTAGGGGGGAATTTGGTTACCGGTTATTCAAAATGTTGGAAAGGCGGATAGAATTAAGCGATGCATGGCTTACATGCCAGCTCTGACATACAAGTAAAAGCCCTAACGCACCAGCATTGTTAACGAGAAACTTTCTTTGATTTTTCAATTAACTTGTCAATAGCTCTACCAACAGCAAAAAAAGCAAAGCTTGCTGTTACGTGTGTCGTTGAGCCGAAACCAGATGCACAATCAAGTTTGATTGAACGGCCATCTTCACCCTCTGATTGTGTTTGTTTAGCCAAACACACCTCGCCATCACTATCTGGATACCTTAATTGCTCTATCGAGAAAACAGCTTCTACACCAAACTTTCGCTTACTTGATTTTTTAACATCAGCCCTTGGAAAGTTATGCTCTCTACGTAATTGATTCTTTACCTTTGCAAGTAAAGGATCTTGATAGGTTTTACTTAAATCTGTTATCTGAATTTTAGTTGGGTCAACTTGTCCACCTGCACCACCAATCGTAATTAACGGTATTTTATGGCGTTTACAATGTGCAATCATAAGAGTTTTTATGTTAACAGAATCTATAGCATCAATAACATAATCGAAAGGAGTGCTGAATAATTCAGGTAAATTACCTGTCGTTACAAAGTCTTCAACAGCTGTGACCTTACATTCAGGGTTAATTTCTAAAATCCTAGCCTCCATTACATCGACTTTACTCATGCCAATGGTTGAAGTAAGTGCATGTATTTGACGATTAGTATTGGTTACACATAAGTCATCTAAATCGATTAGAGTGATATGGCCTACACCATTTCTTGCAAGCGCCTCAGCAACCCATGAACCAACCCCACCAATACCAACCACACAAAAGTGTGATTGCTTTAAAACTAAAGCGCCTTTTTGGCCATATAAACGGGCGATTCCACCAAATCTTAAATCATAATCAGACATACTAAACTTATTACAGTAACGAAAAACTGGCGACATTATATCGATTTCTTTTTAAGCATTAAAGCTTAAAGCAATTCTATTACGTTATTGGTTGGCAGATTAGACCCAATATTGAGATTAGATCCTAGCCCGTTTTGCCCGAAGATGAACACGATAAGAGCGGATGCGAGACTAGACCTGTTGAGGGAAGGGCTAAGATAATCAAGCTACAGTCACATGCTATTAGTTTCAAGCCGGGAAGCTTTTATTACTCGTTGCTCGAAGCTTATAACTGATAGCTTAAAGCTTAAAACTTAAAACTTAAAACTGATCTTTTACTCATCGGGAGCTTGTCTAATCCGTATAATCTGCGGGCAAAAAGGCCTTGTTTCTTGATTTTAACTTAGAGTTTATCCTCATTAGCAAAAAGTAATAAATATTACCTGATATCAAGTTAGGAAAAGTGATCAGAAAGAGAAATAAAGCGTAATTTAGAGTTAACACTCTATAGTTGTTGTTTATGCTTGCTATAAGTTTAATAAATAACTGACAGTGTTGTAGAGGTGTTTTTGGGCTTTAAATAGAATAAAAATTGTTCAATGCTATGTTTTTAAGACATAAAAAAAGCAGCTAATGCTGCTTTTTTTATCAATATATATCCCATAAAAGAATATGAAATAATATTATTTTTTGTTTAATGGAACAAATTCACGGTTGATTTCACCAGTGTATTTCTGGCGAGGACGACCAATTTTTTGTCCTGGTTGAGATAACATCTCATCCCAATGAGAAATCCAACCAACTGTTCTAGACATTGCGAAGATTACAGTGAACATGCTTCTTGGAATGCCGATAGCTTTTAAGATAATGCCTGAGTAGAAATCTACGTTAGGGTATAGTTTTTTCTCAATAAAATAAGGGTCTTCTAAAGCAACTTTCTCTAGTGCCATTGCAACGTCGAGTAATGGATCTTTAACACCTAATTCTTTAAGAACTTGATGACAAGACTCACGCATTACAGTAGCTCTTGGGTCAAAGTTTTTGTAGACACGGTGACCAAAGCCCATTAAGCGGAAAGAGTCATTCTTGTCTTTAGCGCGAGCTACAAACTCGTCTACACGGTCTAATGTACCGATTTCTTCAAGCATGATTAAACAAGCTTCGTTTGCACCGCCGTGAGCAGGTCCCCATAAAGAAGCAACACCAGCAGCAATACATGCGTAAGGGTTAGCACCTGAAGAGCCTGCTAATCTTACTGTTGAAGTAGAAGCGTTTTGTTCGTGATCTGCATGAAGGGTGAAAATCTTATCCATTGCGTTGGCAATAACAGGATTAACTTTGTATTCCTCTGCAGGTACAGAGAACATCATGTGTAGGAAGTTTTCAGCGTAGCTTAATTCGTTGCGTGGGTACACAAAAGGTTGTCCCATGCTGTACTTGTATGCCATCGCAGCAATGGTAGGCATTTTAGCAATTAAGCGGTGTGCACTACGTTTACGTTGAGCGGCATCTTCGATGTCTAAATCACTGTGATAGAAAGAAGATAAAGCACCAACAACACCACATAACATCGCCATTGGATGCGCATCTGGAAGAAAACCATGGAAGAAGTGAACAAGCTTTTCATGTACCATCGTGTGATTGGTGATGGTGTTTGAAAACTCTTCGTATTGCTCTTTAGTAGGCGCATCACCGTTTAATAAAAGGTAACAAACTTCTAAGTAATCAGCGTCATTTGCTAAGTTTTCAATAGGGTAACCACGGTATTCTAAAACACCTTTGTCACCATCAATATAGGTGATTGAAGACTCACATGAAGCAGTAGCTAAAAAACCTGGGTCATATGTGAAGTACCCTTTACCGCCTAATGTTCTAATGTCGATAACATCTTTACCTGCAGTGCCTTTTAGAATAGGTAGTTCAGCGACTTCTTTACCGTTAACTTTTAGTGTGGCTACTGATTCAGCCATAATTTTTATCCCCTATATTTATGATTTACAATTTTGTTCGTTCCAATTGGTGTGAACTGTAAAGGTGCGTAGTGTATGAAAGTAAAAAACGCAGCTTGTCACCCAAAAAATTAAGAATTGGAAAAACGAGGTCGTACATTCTACCTTAATTTTTTTAAGAAATGTAATAGGCATTTTACGAATAACAAAAAAAATAAAAGAAATGGGCAATATAATTAAAGAAATTATTTATTTCTCAAGCTTGAAAAATTGTATTCTTCGAGTTCTAAAGATATAATCATGGGGTTCGATTACCTTGTATGTATTCGTTTTTAGTAATTTTTGTAAAAAAGTCTAAAATGAAGTACTAAGGTTTAAACATTGAAGTTAAAAAGCATCCATCTAAGACTAAAGTATTAGATAAATAGTTTAGCCAATTCGTTTTAGCTAGGTTAGGATGTCGCACAAATTTGGCTAGGAGCCAAATATTGAACAAGTGGGAGTTGTTTACAGCGAAGCATGGTTTGGTATTTAAAAAATATTGTAAATATTTTTACCATTCTTTCTAATGTAAATAACTTATAAGTCATAATAAAAAGTTGAAGGCCCTCGAGCTATTTAGGCAACAATTGTGAAAAAACAACGTCCTGTAAATTTAGATCTAACGACGATAAAAATGCACGCTTCAGCAAACGCTTCTATTTTACACCGTATATCTGGTGTAATAATGCTGTTTGCCATTGGAATTTTACTGTGCACATTATCTACATCTCTTTCTTCGCAAGAAGGATTCACCCTCATTCAAGACTACCTAAACGGGTTTTTCTTTAAATTCATTATTTTCGGTTGCCTATCTGCACTGACATATCACTTGCTTGCTGGTATCCGTCATTTGTTTATGGATTTAGGTCATTTCGAAGAATTAGCATCAGGCAATGCCAGTGCTAAAGTTATAATGATTACCTGGTTAGCCGTATCGGCTGTAATAGGAGTTTGGTTATGGTAAACGTCGTCGCATCTGCAGGCCGAAACGGCACGCATGATTTCCTTCTATTAAGAGCTAGTGCAATTATTTTAGCATTATACACTTTATTGCTTGCTGGCTTTTTCATTGTAACACCAACGGTTACTTATGATGTTTGGCATAACTTTTTTGCCTGTATGCCTGTTAAGATTGCAACAATGCTAGCGTTATTAGCCTTATTAGTTCACGCAAGAATTGGTATTTGGCAAGTATTATCTGATTACGTTAAGACTGCATTTTTACGCGGTGCATTGCAATTTGTTGTTTCTGTTCTTCTTATAGCCTACGTATTGTTTGGCTTTTCTATAGTGTGGGGTGTATAAGTGAGCGTTCCTATTCGTGAATTTGACGCCATTGTAATTGGCGCAGGCGGTGCAGGTATGCGCGCTGCATTAGCTATTTCTGAGTCTGGCAAATCTTGTGCCTTAATCTCAAAAGTTTTTCCTACTCGTTCTCATACCGTATCAGCTCAAGGCGGTATTACCGTTGCGCTTGGTAACGCGCATGAAGATCATTGGGAACAACATATGTATGACACCGTTAAGGGCAGCGATTACATCGGTGACCAAGACGCAATTGAGTACATGTGTAAAACTGGCCCAGAGTCAGTAATTGAATTAGAGAAAATGGGTTTACCTTTTTCTCGTACAGAGCAAGGCAAAATTTACCAACGTCCATTTGGTGGCCAGTCTAAAAACTTTGGTGGTGAACAAGCCGCTCGTACAGCCGCAGCAGCGGATCGTACAGGCCATGCATTATTACACTGTTTATATCAGCAAAACGTTAAGAACAAAACCAATGTATACTCAGAATGGTATGCACTAGATCTTGTTAAGAACAGTGATGGAAACGTGGTTGGTACAACGGCAATTTGTATCGAAACAGGTGAAATTGTTTACTTTAAAGCACGTGCAACTGTTTTAGCAACAGGTGGTGCGGGCAGAATATTCGCATCAACAACCAATGCTCACATTAATACAGGTGACGGTGTTGGTATGTCACTTCGTGCTGGCATTCAAATGCAAGACATGGAAATGTGGCAGTTTCACCCAACCGGTATCGCTGGTGCTGGTGTACTTGTAACGGAAGGTTGTCGTGGCGAAGGTGGTTACCTCCTAAATAAAGACGGCGAACGTTTCATGGAACGTTACGCACCGAATGCTAAAGATTTAGCGGGTCGTGATGTTGTTGCTCGTTCAATGATGACAGAGATTCGTGAAGGTCGTGGTCTAGACCATCCTCAATTTGGTAAGCACATTCAATTGAAACTTGATCACTTAGGTCGTGAGACGCTATACAAGCGTTTACCTGGTGTTTGTGATTTATCGAAAACTTTTGCCCACATTGACCCAGCTGAAGCACCAATTCCTGTTATTCCAACGTGTCATTACCAAATGGGTGGTGTACCTTGTAACGTTAATGGTCAAGCAATCAATGTGGATGCAAATGGTAAAGAAACCATCGTAGAAGGTTTATTCGCTGTTGGTGAAATCGCTTGTGTATCAGTACATGGTGCTAACCGTTTAGGTGGTAACTCATTACTTGATTTAGTGGTATTTGGTCGCGCAGCAGGTAACTTCTTAGGTAAATACCTAAACGAAACGCAAAGCGGTAAAGATGCTACAGAGTCTGACCTTGAAGCGGCACTTGCTCGTACTAATCGTTGGGAGTCTTCAACAACAGGTGAAGATCCAGTTCAAATTCGTAAAGACTTGCAACAGTGTATGCAGATGAACTTCTCGGTATTCCGTGAAGGTGAAGCAATGGCTGAAGGTATGAAAGAATTAACTGAAATCCGCGAACGCTTAACAATGGCTAAACTTGATGATAAGTCATCTGAGTTTAATACACAGCGTATCGAGTGTCTTGAATTAGATAACTTAATGGAAACAGCATTCTGTACTGCTAAAGCGGCAAACTTCCGTACAGAGTCTCGTGGTGCACATGCAAGACAAGACTTTATGGAACGTGATGATGAAAACTGGTTATGTCATTCAATTTATACACCTGAATCACAAGAAATGAGCAAAAGAGAAGTTAATATGAAACCTGTTCATCGTGATGCTTTCCCACCGAAAGCTCGTGTTTACTAAGGAGAAGAACGTGACTAATAAAACAAAAAAACAGTTATTTTCTATTTATCGTTACAATCCTGATGTAGACGCTCAGCCCTACATGAAAGATTACGAATTAGAAATTACAGAAGGTTCAGACCTAATGGTACTTGATGCGCTTATCTTATTGAAAGAGCAAGACTCAAGTTTATCTTTCCGCCGCTCATGTCGTGAAGGTGTTTGTGGTAGTGATGGTTTGAATATGAATGGTAAAAATGGTTTAGCTTGTATCACGCCATTATCAGACTTAAAAGCAAGTAAAATTGTTTTACGTCCTTTACCAGGCTTACCAGTAGTACGTGACTTAATTATCGATATGTCTCAATTTTATGAGCAATACGAAAAAATTAAGCCTTACTTAATTAATGATGCACAACAACCAGCGCGTGAAAACATTCAATCTATCGAAGAAAGAGATAAACTCGATGGACTTTATGAATGTATTTTATGTGCATGTTGTTCAACCTCTTGTCCATCATTTTGGTGGAACCCAGATAAATTTATCGGTCCAGCCGGTTTGTTGCATGCATACCGCTTCTTAATTGACAGCCGTGACACTGCAACAGAAGAACGTTTAGATGACTTACAAGATGCATACAGTGTATTTCGTTGTCATGGGATCATGAACTGTGTTGACGTTTGTCCTAAAGGACTTAACCCAACAAAAGCGATTGGCCATATAAAATCAATGCTATTAAGCCGAGCTGTATAAGCTCTCCTTTTTAGCATGGAAAAGACCTAATAAACTTTGTTAGGTCTTTTTCTGTTTAATTTCAGTGGATTTTTAAGACACCATTGACTTAAATAAGAATACAAACAGGGTAACTAGTCGCCATAATGAAAGAGCATATATTATTTGCTCACTATTAAGTTGCTAGTTATATTTTTTAATTGCTTTCCCATCAAAGGAACAAGGCAATGCCAGAAGGTGTAATGAAGGCTTGGTTAGAGTCTTCCCATTTAAACGGTGGCAACATCGTTTATATTGAAGAGTTGTACGAATCATATTTAGATAATTCTGAATCGGTTACGGAAGAATGGCGTGAAATTTTCTCGAGTCTTCCTAAAGTAGAAGGTAGTGAGGCAGAATATCGCCACAGTGCTATCCGTGAAGAGTTTAAAGTTTTAGCAAAAGAAGCGAAAAAGCAAGTTGTTGCAAGTAGCACCGATGCTAAACAAGTTAAAATTCTGCAGCTTATAAATGCTTATCGAGTTCGCGGTCATCAAAATGCCAACTTAGATCCTCTAGGTTTATGGCAACGCGATAAAGTGCGTGACTTACAATTGTCACACCACGACTTATCTGAAAATGATTTCGACAATACCTATCATGTAGGCTCTTTTGCTGTTGAACAAGACAGTATGAAACTTGCCGAATTATACAAACAACTCAAGAGCACATATTGTGGCTCTATTGGTGCTGAGTATATGCACATTACCTCAACCGATGAAAAGCGTTGGATACAAAAACGTTTAGAGTCTGTTCACGGTAAAGCTGTTTTATCTGCAGAAGAGAAAATGGAAATCTTTAAGGGATTAGTTGCTGCTGATGGTTTAGAGAAATACCTTGGTGCAAAATTCCCAGGTGCTAAACGCTTCTCGCTTGAAGGTGGTGATTCTTTAGTTCCTTTATTGAAAGAATTAATAACCCGTGCAGGCTCTACTGGTACCAAAGAAGTTGTTATTGGTATGGCTCACCGTGGCCGTTTGAATGTTCTTGTCAATGTAATGGGTAAAAACCCTTCTAAATTATTTGATGAGTTTGCTGGTAAGCACGATGATGTTTCTAGCTCTGGTGACGTAAAGTATCACCAAGGTTACTCTTCTGATTTTGTCACCCCTGGTGGCAACGTACATTTAGCACTTGCGTTTAACCCGTCTCACCTTGAAATCGTTAACCCGGTTGTTATTGGTTCAGTTCGCGCAAGAGCGGACAGAAGAAGTGAAGAAGGTGACTCTGTTCTACCTATTACTATTCACGGTGATTCTGCAATTGCAGGACAAGGTGTTGTACAAGAAACTTTTAATATGTCTCAAGCCAGAGCATTTAAAGTAGGTGGTACAGTACGTATTGTTATTAATAATCAGGTGGGTTTCACAACAGCTAAGCCAGAAGATACGCGAAGTGGTGAATACTGTACAGAAATCGCTAAAATGGTTCAGGCGCCTATTCTTCATGTTAATGGTGATGACCCAGAAGCTGTTATTTTAGCAACACAAATTGCCTTAGATTACCGCAATGAATTTAAACGCGATGTAGTTATCGATTTAGTGTGTTATCGAAGACATGGTCATAATGAAGCTGATGAGCCAAGTGCAACACAGCCATTAATGTACAAAATTGTTAAAAAGCACCCAACACCGCGTCAAATATATGCAGACCAGTTACTTAAAGAAGCTAGCGTCGATAAAGCGCATTTAGATAACTATACGTCATACTATAGAAAACTACTTGATGAAGGTCAGTGTACTGTTGAACAGTGGCGTGCAATGAGTGAACATTCTGTTGATTGGACTCCTTATCTTGGCCATAACTGGGATGATGAATACGACAAAGAGATATCACTTGAAAGTATTAAATCTTTAGCGGCTAAAGTATCTACTTATCCAGAAGAGCATGCCATTCATTCTCGTGTTAAGAAAATTTATGATGATCGCGCTAAAATGGCAAATGGCGAGAAAATGCTTGATTGGGGTATGGCAGAAAATTTAGCTTATGCTTCTATTGTTGATGACGGACAACGTGTTCGTATCACAGGACAAGATTCAGGACGAGGAACGTTTTTCCATCGTCATGCCGTATTGCATAACCAGGAAGATGGTAGCACGTATTTACCGCTACAAAATATTCGCCAAGGGCAGGGTGCCTTTGATGTGCATGACTCGGTACTTTCAGAAGTATCGGTGTTAGCTTTTGAATATGGCTATACAACGGCTGAGCCTTCAGGTTTAACTATTTGGGAAGCGCAGTTTGGTGATTTCGCTAACTGTGCACAAGTGGTTTTCGACCAATTTATTAGTTCGGGTGAGCAAAAGTGGGGCCGTTTATGTGGTCTAACTATGTTGCTACCACACGGCTATGAAGGTCAAGGTCCTGAGCATTCATCAGCACGTTTAGAGCGCTTCTTACAGCTTTGTGCTGATCACAATATGCAAGTATGTGTTCCGTCAACTCCGGCACAAGTATTTAATATGCTTCGTCGTCAGGTTGTGCGCCCTATGCGTAGACCTTTAGTTGTTATGTCACCTAAGTCATTATTGCGCCACCCATTAGCAGTATCTTCATTAGAAGAGCTTGCTACCGGTGAGTTTAAAAATGTTATTGGTGAAATAGACGAATTGAATCCTGCAGACGTTGAACGCGTAGTTTTTTGTAGTGGTAAAGTTTACTACGAATTATTAGAGCAGCGTCGTAAGAACAATCAAAATAATATCGCGATAATCCGTGTTGAACAATTGTACCCTTTCCCTGAAAAGGAATTACAAGAAGCAATAAAAGATTATCAACACGTTAAGCAATGGGTTTGGTGTCAAGAAGAACCACAAAACCAAGGTGCTTGGTATTGTTCTCAACATAACTTTAGAGCAGCGCTTCCAGCAAATAATTATTTATTGTATGCCGGTCGAAGTGCCTCAGCAGCACCTGCCGTAGGTTATATGTCAGTGCATATGAAAGAACAACAAGCGCTTGTGACTCAAGCATTAACGTTAGATTAGATAAATTGTTTTATGCAATAAAAATGCAAAAAGCGTAAAAAATTCAAAGGAAAAATTATGACTATCATTAAAGTACCCGTATTACCCGAATCAGTGGCAGATGCGACTGTTGCAACATGGCATGTTCAAGTAGGTGACAAATTTACAAGAGATCAAGTGCTTGTTGATATTGAAACAGATAAAGTGGTTTTAGAAGTACCAGCAACATGTGATGGTGTTATTACCGCAATAAGCCAAGCTGAAGGCGCAACTGTTTTAGGCGAACAAGAAATTGGTACTTACTCTGAAGGTGAAGCTGAAGTATCAGTTCCAGCTAAAGAAGAAACGGCTGCAGCTAATACTGCACAAACTGCTTCTGCAAAAGTTATTGATATTGTGGTTCCTGTATTACCTGAGTCTGTAGCTGATGCAACTGTTGCTAGTTGGCATGTTGCGGTGGGCGATACTGTAACGGTTGATCAAAACTTAGTTGACATAGAAACAGATAAAGTTGTTTTAGAAGTTGTAGCACAAGATAATGGTGTTATTGGTAACATTATTCATGCTGAAGGCGATACAGTTTTAGGTAACCAAAAAATTGGTGAACTTAACGCTGGAGCAGCAGCAAGTACAACAGCATCTGCTTCTTCAGAAACAGCACTTAGCCATGATGATATTGCCAGCCCATCAGTACGTCGTTTGATGACTGAAAAAGGTTTATCTGCAAGCGATGTTAAAGGCTCAGGCAAAGGCGGAAGAATTTCTAAAGAAGATGTCGAAGCAGCTGTTGCAGCGAAAAGTGCACCTGCAGCTCCAGCAGCGAAAAGTGCGCCAGTGGCACCTGTAGCTGATTTAGGCGCTCGCAGCCAAAAACGTGTACCAATGACACGTCTTCGTAAAACAATTGCTACGCGTTTGTTAGAAGCGAAAAATTCAACGGCTATGTTAACAACTTTCAACGAAGTTAATATGAAGCCAATCATGGATTTACGTAACCAATATAAAGACTTATTCGAGAAAACGCATGACACGCGTTTAGGGTTTATGTCTTTTTACGTGAAAGCAGTAACAGAAGCGCTTAAGCGTTACCCTGCTGTAAACGCTTCAATTGACGGTGATGACATTGTTTATCATAACTTCTTCGATATCTCAATTGCGGTATCTACACCTAGAGGTCTAGTAACACCTGTATTACGTGATACTGATCAATTAGGTATGGCTGCCATTGAAAATGGTATTCGTGATTTAGCAATAAAAGGTCGCGATGGCAAGCTTGCTATTGCAGACATGACGGGTGGTAACTTTACCATTACTAACGGTGGTGTTTTTGGTTCACTTCTTTCAACACCTATTCTTAACTTGCCTCAAGCGGCTATTTTAGGGATGCACAAAATACAAGATAGACCTATGGCTGTTAATGGTAAAGTAGAAATTTTACCAATGATGTACTTAGCATTATCTTACGACCATCGTTTAATCGATGGTAAAGAGTCGG
>JBMYWR010000023.1:0-28695 GCA_049607625.1 Colwellia sp. | reverse complement strand
GAGATCGTGGCTGAAGCCTACTCCTACAGTTTCAACAACCACCTGTGCTTTAGGAGTTTGCGCTAATCACTTTTATAGGAGCGTGCTTTAGCCGCGAATGGGGCAATAACATAGCCAAAAGGGATCGTGACTGAAACCTACTCCTACAGTTTCAACAACCACCTGTGTTTTATGAGCTTGTGTTAATCACTTTTGTAGGAGCGTGCTTTAGCCGCGAATGGGGCTTTAACAGCGATTTTTTGCTCAGCAAATTAAGAGTTCTTCAGGCATACAAGCGCAGCTTATATTTAGTTTCTAATTACTACTATTTTCTTTTAAGTAAGCGAATAAGTTTTTGTAATGTTTACCCACTTTTTCAGCTTTCTTTTCTTTAGCTGCTAGTCTAACTAATTGTTTTAGTTTTTGGCGCTCCATATCAGCATACTCTTCAAGTACTGCTTCTACTGCGTCGTTGCCTTGTTCAATTAACTCATCACGAAGTTGCTCTAAACGAACAAACTTTGAAGATTCTTGCTGATGTTTATTGGCCATTACATCAATAGCATGATTAATAGGCTCTAGGTCTGTTTCTAATAAAATTTTAGCCACATGACGGATATGACGGCGCAAAGCTTCATGCTTATTCTTAATTTTATCAGCGACGATCATCGCATCAAGTAAATCAGCAGATAAAGGTAAACGGCTGCGCTGATGCTTAGACATTTCTATAATACGTTGAGCGAAATCTTGCAGCTGATGCATCTCTCGTTTTATTTCTGTTTTACTTTTTAATTCGATCTCTAGTTCATCAACTTCTTGAGCAGACTTAGTCATAATAATGGTTAATATGTGTAGCAAATAATGACTTTATTGTACCATTAAATAGATTTTTTTTCCTAGTTCAGATTTTTAAAGGTGAAAGGCTACCTCGATATTCTCTAGTGGTGTATTATGGAGCTACACAAATTAAACAGGTATATACCTCGTTTGATAAACAAACCGAAACGACTGTAGATATAATATGACCAAATCAGATAACCCGCGTGATGAATTAACTTTACAACTAGAGCAAGTTAAAGAAAGAGTGGCTAAAGTATTAGAAATGGCAACTTCTTTAGGAGCAGATGGTGTAGAAGTTGCGATGACCCGTCAACAAGGTTTAAGCGTAGGAACTCGTTTAGGTGAAGTAGAAAATGTCGAGTTTACAAATGATGGTGGTTTAGGGCTTACGGTATATCAAAATGGTCGTAAAGGCAGTGCGTCGACAGCAGATTTATCGGAAGGAGCATTAAAGCAAACGATTGAAGCGGCCATTAATATTGCTAAATACACCTCGGTTGATGATTGCTCTGGGCTAGCTGATAAAGACAAGTTAGCGACCAAAGAAATTGATTTAGATTTATATCACCCTAAAGTTTTATCCACCGAGCAGGCTATTGAACTTGCCAAAGAGAGTGAACAAAGTGCACTGAGTTTTGATAAACGCATTACCAACTCTGATGGAGCTAATATTGACAGCTTTTCTGGTTTTAAAGTTTATGGTAATAGCCATGGGCAATTAATGGGGATGCCAAGTACTCGACATAGCTTAAGTTGTGTTGTTATTGCGGGTGAGGGCGATAGCATGGAGCGAGACTATGCTTATGATGTTAATAGGCAATTTGATAAATTAACTTGTGGTAAAACCATTGGTGAGCAAGCAGCGATAGAAGCCATTAGTCGGTTAGCCCCACAAAAATTATCAACTCGTAAAGTACCCGTTTTATTTAGAGCGGATATTGCTAATACAATTTGGGGGCATTTTATTGCAGCGATAAGCGGTGGCAATTTATATCGTAAGTCTTCATTTTTGCTTGATGCCATTGATAAGAAGGTGTTTCCTGATTTTGTAAATATCAGTGAAAGACCGCATATTCCTAAAGCCCTAGCGAGTAGTTTTTTCGACAGTGAAGGTGTTGCGACCACCGATAGAGAAATTATAACTGACGGTAACTTACAAACTTACCTTTTAACAAGCTATTCAGCGCGCAAGCTTGGTCTACAAACGACAGGGCATGCTGGCGGTATTCATAACTGGCTTATTAATTCGAATAACGAGCAAGAAGACTTTGACGGTATGTTAAAGCTGATGGGAACAGGCCTGTTAGTGACTGAACTTATGGGGCAGGGCGTAAATATTGTTAATGGAGATTACTCAAGAGGCGCTGCTGGTTTTTGGGTAGAAAATGGCAAGATAGCGTACCCAGTAAGTGAAATTACTATCGCTGGCAATTTAGAAGAAATGTTTAAAGGTATTGTCGCTGTAGGCTCTGACTTAGATATGCGTGGTAGTATTAGAACGGGTTCCATTTTGATTAATGAAATACAAGTGGCCGGTTAAAAAGCTAAATCAGAATTTAATTTATATTCATTAAACTTGTGTTAAGTTTGCTAACTCTTTAATATTAAAAGAGTTAGCAACTGGTATATATAAGCTGTTTATAGAAAAATTTATAAGGGCATTAAAAAGTTCTATCAAACTATATAAGGCTAAGGATGAAGTTTATACTGTGACCAGTTCTTCGTAGTAGTCTCTTCGCTTTCTTCTATAGCAAAACATATTCTATCGTGTAATCTATTTGCACGACCTTGCCAAAACTCTATATTGGTAGGTTTAATTCGCCATCCTCCCCAGAACTCAGGTAAAGGTACCTGACCATCATTAAACTTTTCTTGATAATGTTTCATACGATCTTTTAATTCATTATCATAACTTAATTTTTGGCTTTGTTTTGAAGCCCAAGCACCGACTTGACTGCCTTTATCTCTACTATGAAAATATTGCTCAGAGGCTTGTTGAGAAACTTTCTCAATGGTTCCTTCAATACGGACTTGACGTTGAAGAACATTCCAATGAAAGAGCAGAGCAACTTTATTATTACCTTCAAAGTCTTGGCTTTTACGGCTACCGTAATTGGTAAAAAAAACAAAACCGTCTTCATCAAAGTCTTTTAATAAAACCATACGAGAGCTAGGCTGTCCATCTTTACTACAGGAGCTAACTGACATTGACTCAGGTAGCAATATCCCCGCGCTATGCGCATCATCAAACCATGTTTTAAATAACGGCATCGGAGAGGCGTCTTCAGGAATATTAGGTAGCGGAAGAGCAACACCTTGCCCAAAAGTAAATAAACAACGAATTTTTTCTAAAAAGGTCATAGGGTACTTCAAATTAATAAATGGTTAAGAATGAATAATAAACTGAAAGTTCAGCAATCACTACTCGACTTTGTAACCTTTGCCAGCGGCTTCTGCGAGCTCACTCGGCATATAATTTTCATCATGCTTGGCCAATACTTCACTTGCTTCTACGTGTAAAGCACCATTGGAGCCTTTCACTAATGTACCGTTAGCGACAATCCCTTGGCCTTCACGAAACAAGTCTGGCAAGATGCCTTCATAATATACAGTGATTTTTAAATCGTTTTCTTTAAAAACAATAGGCATCACCATATCACTTAAGTCAAACGAGACTTTTAAGCTGTTCTCGTCACGTTTAACAGTATCTGGCACAACTAAACCACCAATTCTAATTCGTTGTCCTTCAACCGCTTTGACGCCTGTGTCTTTTTTACCTTGGGTGATTTCGGAAGGTGTATAAAACAAATCAATATTCTGGCTTAATGCATAGAGAACAAGGCCAATAACAATGGATAAGCCTATTAAAATAGAGGCAACAATGGTTAGCCTTTTTTTACGACGTGGATTCATGTATACCTCTTTGAATCAATAAATTATATAACTTTGGTGTTCATTTAGATGTAACTTGTGTGAAACCTAGTTTTAGCTATTTTGTTTCTTTTTAGCTCTCGCTTCACGTAACTGTTGTTCGCGAACTTGGCGCTTAGCTAGAGATTTTATAACGCTTTTATGTCTTGAAACAGAGCTATACACTAATATTGAAAGCAATAATAACGCGGCCCCGTATGATAGCCAAACATAAAAGCCATATTTGCCCATGCTTATAAAGGCTGAAAAACTATCAAATTGCATTATACAGACTCCTTTTGGCTTGTGAGCGATTTTTCACTGACTAACGTTTTAACCCAAGGGCGTATTGCATTTCGGCTTAAAATTTCTGTACGAAAGCGAATACAAATAATCACAGAGACTAATAATGAAAAACCGATAAATGAGATAATAAATGGCCAGAGCATATCAAGCGACATGGAAGGTTTACCCAATTTACTTACCGTTGAACCTTGATGAAGTGTATTCCACCACTCAACAGAGTATTTAATAATGGGTAAGTTGATTACTCCAACTAGCGTGAGTATTCCTGCCGCTTTACCAGCTAGTGCTTTATCTTCAAAAGCATTGTGCAGCGCCATAACGCCTAAATAGAGGAAAAGTAATATCAGTTCAGAGGTTAATCTTGCATCCCAAACCCACCAAGTACCCCACATAGGTTTTCCCCATGCAGCTCCAGTAATTAAGGCTATTGCAGTAAATACCGCCCCAATAGGAGCCATAGCTGCTGCTGAAGCATCTGCAAGTTTGAATTGCCATACCATACTCGTAAAAGCAGCGATCGCCATGCCTAAATAGATGCCCATAGAAAGCGAAGCGGCTGGTACATGAATATAAAATATTCTGAAGCTATCACCTTGTTGATAATCAGGTGGAGCAAAAGCAAGACCCCATATAAGTCCAATCGACAAAAAGGCCGCTGCTAATATTGCAAGCCAAGGTATTAATTTTCCACAAAAGTGATAAGACACTTCAGGATTTGCATAAGGGTGAAGCCATTTCCACATGTTAGTTTGTACTCACTTTTAAGGCGGCTGCGACAGCAAAAGGTGCTAAGGTTAACGAGCCAAAAAATAGTGCAGATATAATAGCAATTTGCCCACCGAAAGGTAAACCTAATGCAGCAGTATCAATGGCACTGGTTGAAAAAATTAAGACAGGAATATAAAGCGGTAAAATTAATAGGCTTAATAATACCCCTCCTTTCTTTATGCCTACCGTTAAAGCAGCACCTATTGCACCTAGTAAACTCAGCACCGGCGTACCGACAAAGAGTGTGAGCATTAAGGCAGTGTAGCTAAGTTCATTTAACTGCAATAATACAGCAAGTAGCGGGGCAATTAAAATAAGAGGTAATCCTGTAATTAGCCAATGCGCGAAAATTTTTGCAAGCACAAGAATGAATACAGGCTGAGGGCTTAATAACATTTGCTCTAAAGAGCCGTCATTGTAATCGGATTTAAAAAGGCGGTCTAACGACAACAAGGTCGCAAGTAATGCTGCAACCCAAATAATACCAGGCGCAATTCTGCTAAGCGTGTTTGTCTCTGGGCCTATGCCTAATGGGAATAATGTCACAACAATCACAAAAAAGAGGAGCGGGTTTATCATGTCATCTTTGTGTCTAAATGCGATGGTTAAATCTCGCTTTAGTACTAACATGAAAGCAGAACGGTAAGAAATATCTTTAGGTTGTTCCTGCTGAATAGCCTTACTTAAGTTGCATTGTGGTATCGTTTTATTTGAGGAAGAATTAGTCAAAGCAATTCTCCAAGACTATTTTCTTCAACTTAGTAGAAGGAAATGTAATTAAATCTTGATGTGTGGTTAAGATAATACAGCCACCTTGCTCAATGTGTTTTTTAAATAGCGCTTCTAAAGCGAGAACGCCTTCTTTATCGATAGCTGTAAAAGGTTCATCCAATATCCATATCGAAGCTTGTATAGGTGCGTATAACTGAGCCAACGATATACGCCTATGTTGTCCAGCACTTAAGTGCGATGCCAAGCTATCTTCAAATCCGGTTAGACTAACTTTTGATAAAATATCAGTTATTGTAGAACTATCTAACGGTTCAATGCTTCGTAGGCTCAATGAAAATTGTAAATTCTCAATGGCGGTCATTTCACCTTTGACCCCAGGGAGGTGCCCGATATATATAAGTTGTTGATTATAAAATTCTTGGTTCTTCAAGATGGCTTGGTTTTGAAAAGTTACTTGTCCATCATATGGGAGAGACAATCCCGATAAAATTCTTAATAAGCTTGTTTTACCTGAGCCATTTGGGCCTTCAACCTGAACAATGTCACCGGCATGAATATCAAAGCTAAGTTGATCGAAAAGCAAACGATCTTCACGGATGCATGTTAAATTATCAAGCTTTAATAAAACCGGCTGATTTTTTATAGCCACTGTGCGACTATTGATTGTGTTATCTGTCATGGCCATTGTATTGGTTTGTAAGTAAAGTGTTTGCTTTTTAAAGATATAGTAACATATCTGTTTCTTGGTAAAAGCCCATTCTAATATCATATCCTATCGTGGCCTACTTTTTCATATAAATAACTAGAAAATGCATAGATATCGTTGTTTTGTCATTGTAAAAGAATTTCATTAACCCATCGCTATGGGATAATAATATATGCTAGTATTTGCCTCTGTTGTGCCGGATATGTAATACCAAGCTCATTAATTAACTGCTCATTTTTATGGTTAAATTAAGAAACGATTTAATTCTTTATTTTATGTCTTATATTTATCCAGTTTTTTGTTTATGAAATGCGAGAACATTTAATTATTGAAGTTGGTAAAACTGTTAAATAACGATTTAGTTAATTGACAGTCAATGATGTAATAAAAAAATATTAGTGAAAGTCGGAGCTATAATGTTACCTGAATTATCGTCAATCATGATACCTGAACTAGGCAATTTTGCCCTCATTCTCGCGTTTGGATTTGCACTTTGCTTAAGTGTCATTCCCCTAGTTGGTGTCCATTCTAATCAAACCAAACTCATGTCATATGCTAAGCCTTTAGCGTTTGGTATGTTTGCGTTTACAACAATCAGTATCGTTATTTTAGGGTACAGTTTTGTTCAAGATGATTTTTCAGTGAAGTACATTGCTAGCCACTCTAATTCACACTTACCATATTACTTTAAAATAAGTGCGGTATGGGGAGGACATGAAGGCTCTCTTTTACTATGGGTTTTCTCTCTAACGGCTTGGACTATGGCTGTTGCTAAGTTTTCCAACAATATTGAACAAGCTTTTATCGCTCGTGTTTTAGCTATTTTAGGAATGGTATGTGTAGGTTTTATCGCTTTCACCTTATTAACATCAAATCCTTTTGAACGACTTTGGCCAAATGCTCCTATTGAAGGACGAGATCTTAATCCTTTACTACAAGACGTTGGTTTAATCATACACCCACCTTTATTATATTTAGGTTACGTTGGCTTTGCTGTTGCCTTTGCTTTTGCTGTTGCCGCTTTAATGACAGGTAAGATGGATGCAGCATGGGCTCGTTGGTCAAGACCATGGACTGTTGCTGCATGGGCTTTTTTAACAATGGGTATCGCTCTAGGTAGTTGGTGGGCTTATTATGAACTTGGTTGGGGTGGATGGTGGTTTTGGGATCCTGTAGAAAACGCATCCTTTATGCCTTGGCTAGTTGGAACAGCACTAATTCACTCGTTAGCTGTAACCGAGAAACGTGGAACGTTTAGAAACTGGACCGTTTTATTAGCGATTTTTGCCTTTAGTTTAAGCTTACTTGGAACTTTTCTTGTACGTTCAGGTGTTATTACATCTGTTCACTCTTTTGCCTCTGATCCATCTAGAGGTTTATTTATCTTAATGTTGCTTGCAATAGCGGTAGGCGGGTCCTTAACGCTTTATGCTTTTAGAGCAAGTAAAGTTAGTAGCTTTAGTCGCTTTGCTTTATATTCACGCGAAACAGCACTGCTTATTGCTAATATTATTTTGGTTATAGCCGCAACAACAGTTTTATTGGGTACACTTTATCCTTTACTCGTTGATGCTTTAGGTTACGGAAAAATTTCTGTAGGACCTCCTTATTTTAATGCGGTGTTTGTTCCTATTATGAGTGTCCTTTTTGTTTTCATGGGCATAGGGCCCCTTATTAGGTGGAAAAAGGCAAAATCGGGTGAGTTACGTAAGAAAATGATCCATCCATCACTTATTAGTGTGGTATTTGGTATTGTTTTTCCTTTCTTATATGCAGGCGAGTTTAATTTGCTGGTTAGCATGGGAATGACCTTAGCTTTATGGGTTTTCTTAGTTGTATTAAAAGAACTCAATATGCAAATTGCATTGCAAAGCCAAGGTAAAGGTAAGATTTCCTTAAGCCAAATAGGTATGGCAATAGCGCATGCCGGTATCGCCGTAACGATTGTAGGTGTAACGATCGTTTCAACTTATGAGTCAGAAACCAACATTAGAATGGCGGTTAATGAACGCGTTGAAGTATCAGGCTACACAATAGAATTTAAAGGCATTAAAAACGTTGAAGGGCCTAACTATAGTGCTCAACAAGGGCAAATTAATGTTTATAAAGATGGCGATTTTGTAAGTTTATTGAAGCCTGAACGTCGTTCTTATCGCGTACAAACCATGGGTATGACCGAAGCAGGTATCGATCCGGGTTTATTTAGAGATGTTTATGTCGCATTAGGTGACCCGCTAGAAGGTGGAGCTTGGGCAATTCGAGTACATTATAAACCTTTTGTTCGTTGGATATGGTTAGGAGCCATCTTTATGGTTATTGGTGGCGTTTGTGCAATGTTTGATAAACGTTACCGTAAAAAGTCTAAGCAAGTAATTCGCAATAAATCTGCTGCGACTAATGCACAACAAAAACCAAAAACTGTTGAAGAAGTAGCAACAGGAGAAAATAGCTAAATGGATAAATTGATTCGATTTTTACCTCTTGTTTTAGTGATAGCATTAGGCGTGGTTTTATACCGAGGCTTATCTCTTGACCCGCAAAAAATGCCTTCAGCACTTATTGGTCAACCCATGCCTGATTTTTCATTAACACGTTTAAGTGATGAATCAATAACCCTAACTAAAGCCGATTTAGTTGGTGATATTGTTTTGTTAAATGTATGGGCAACTTGGTGTCCAAGCTGTAAGTACGAGCACCCTTACTTGTTAGATATTTCTAAAAACAAAGGGTTAAAACTTTATGGCATTAACTATCAGGATGAAAGACCTTTAGCGATGCAATGGCTACAAAAATATGAAGACCCTTATCAGTTTTCTATTTTTGATGAACTAGGTAGCTTAGGGGTTAGTCTGGGCGTATTTGGTGCACCTGAAACGTTTGTGATAGACCATCATGGCATTATAAGAATGCGTTTTGCTGGCGCGATAGACACGCGCGTGTGGACCAATAAGTTTGAACCGCTTATTAATGACATTATAAAAGAAAAGCAGCAGGGGAAATAAGCTATGACGACTAAATTTATTTTTAAAATGTTTATCGCCGCTTCTTTGTGCGTAACGCTTGTTGCAGGTTTTACCTTTTCTAGTACTGTTTTAGCAAGTCCGGTTGAAACTTTTGAGTTTGATAACGAAGTAGATAAAATACGTTTTCAAGCCTTGAGTAAAGAATTGCGCTGCCCTAAATGTCAAAATCAAAACTTAGCTGACTCTAATTCAACTGTTGCAATAGCCTTGCGTCTTGAGCTGTATAACATGATTAAAGATGGCCGTGCAGACAGCGAAATAGTCACTTTTATGGTGGGACGATATGGTGAATTTGTTTTATATAAACCTCGCGTTTCAGGTGTAACCTATGTGCTATGGTTCGGTCCTATTTTGTTCATTCTCATTGGTATTATTGTAGTAATTGTGATGGTAAGACGTAAGCCAGAAAAAAAAGAAGCCTTAGCTTTGTCTTCGCAACAACAAGATAAACTTAATGACCTATTAAATAATAGAAAAAATTAGCAAACCTCTAATCCATATTTAACTTACAGGAGCGATGATTAGCTCGAACAGTGAATTGGGTATTGTTGTCAGTATTGATGATATTTTGAAACAAATAATAAAAGATAGTTAGGTGTTTTTAATGGAAATTCTAATCATATTAATGATGTTTATGGCCTTGTTACTCATAGTAATATGGCTACCTTATTTTAAACAAGTGAAAAATGAAGCGTTAAACACAGCCTCTACGCATCAAGAGAGCAGCCGAAAAGAAACTAACATATCTTTATATAAAGAACATAAAGCTGAAATAGAAAAAGACTTTTCAGAAGGTGCTATTGATGAAGAAAGTTATCAATATTTACTGGCAGAGCTTGATCAAAGTTTACTGCAAGATATTGAAGCTTCAGAAGAAGTACTTGATAACTTGCAAGAAGCGCGTAAAGAGAAAGAACATTCTTTTAGTGTGGTTTGGCCAATAGCGCTAACGCTTTTTATTACGATATTTAGTTTTTCTTTATACAACACAGAAGGTGCTTTCGATAATTTAACGCAAACACCTGCAGTTGAAAGCCCAGCAAATCAGCAAGCAGCAATGGATGCTCGACGTGACCAAATGATCAATTACTTAGAGGAACTAAGACAGAAAGTTGAGAGTGAGCCTGATGATACCGAAGCTTGGTATGCTATTGGTCAAACACTGGTCAGCGTTGGTATGTTTGATGCGGCAATTAATGCCTATCAACAGGTGATTCGCATTGAAGGCGAAAGTGCTGATTTATTGGGGTTAATCGCCCAGGCGCATTATTATAAAAATAACCAGCAAATGGATGAAACGGTTCAGTCATTTATAGACCAAGCTTTAAAATTAAACCCAAATGATCCTGCGACTAATATATTAGTTGGTATGCACAATTTTATTAATCAACAATACCAACCAGCCATTGATGCTTGGCAACGCGTGTTGAATAGTAACCAGGTCGGTGTGAATACTAAAGCTTTGATTGAAGCGGTAGATGAAGCGAAGAAACGCTTGGCGTTAACGGCATCTTCAGGTTCATCAGGGGCAGCTGAGCAATCAACTAACTCGGAAGTAGAGCAAGAGGTGAATGCTGTAAGTGGCCCACAAATTAAGTTACAGGTAAGTTTATCACCGAAAGTTGAAAAAATAATTACACAACAGGGCGATAGAGTTGTCTTTATTTATGCCATACCCACAGATGGTCGTCGTATGCCACTTGCCGCAGTTAAGTTAAATACAAGTGATTTACCCCTAACCATTACTTTATCGGATAAAGATGCAATGACCCCACAAAGTGCGCTTAGCAGTGTTAAGTCGGTTAACATTAATGCAGTTGCCTCTAAACAAGGTGGCGCTGGTATTAAACCAGGTGACTATAAAGCACAAGCCTTTAACATTGATGTTGAATCACAAGAAACATTGAATTTGATCATAGATACACTTGTACAATAGTTTAGAAACATTGGAAGGGTTAGAAGGTGAAAACCATGAAATATTTATGGATGCTGGTGGTGAATATATCATTATATCCCTGAATTAAACGATAGGGATGACCATATTGAAGCTATTCTAGTTGTACTTACCCCTGCAATAAAAAGTATGGCCAAGTAATTAAGTTATCATTGCAATAAAAGAAAAAGCTCAATAAAAAGAAATCGTCTGTATAACCGCTATTTAAAAAACATTTAAAAAATATGTAAAAAATAGCTATAAAAAACCTATATAAAAATAATAAGGTACATCAATGAACATTTTCTCTTTAACCAAAGTCGCAGCTATTATAGCGGCATCTTCACTAACGTTATCTGCTTGTAAAGAGCAAGCCCCGGTAGAGAACTCTAAACAAGAACCACCTAAAAGCTTTCATGAAAAAGCGCATGATATGGCTAAGAATTTGCTAATTGTTGACACACATATTGACGTACCTTATCGATTAGAAAATAAGTATGAAGATGTAAGTGAGCATACAGAAAGTGGAGATTTTGATTACCCGCGTGCTGTTAAAGGGGGCTTGAATGCACCCTTTATGTCTATTTATATTCCAGCCGAATTAGAGGCACTTGGTGGTAGTAAAGAGCTTGCTGATAAGTTAATTAAAGATGTAGAAAGTCTGGTCAATAAATCACCTGAAAAGTTTGCTTTAGCTTATAGTACCAAACAAGTTGAAGATAATTTTGCCAAAGGCATTATGTCACTTCCGATGGGAATGGAAAATGGTAGCCCAATAGAGGGCGATTTAAGCAATCTTAAGCATTTCTATGATAAAGGTATTCGCTACATTACCTTAACGCATTCAAAAGCAAATCATATTTCGGACTCTTCGTACGATACTGAGCGCCCGGCACAAGGTCTAACCGATTTTGGTAAAGAGCTTATTGTTGAAATGAATAACATGGGGGTAATGGTTGACGTTTCGCATGTTTCAGATCAAGCGTTTTATCAAGTAATAGAAATCAGTAAAGTACCTGTTATCGCATCTCACTCTTCTGCACGGTTCTTTACGCCAGGTTTTGAAAGAAACATGGACGACGAAATGATTAAATTACTTGCTAAAAATGGCGGTGTTATTCAAATGACATTTAGCAGCGTATTTACTTCTAAAAAGTATCGTGATCAAAGCGCGACTTACGATCAAATAGAAGCACAATTTATTGCTGATAGTCACTTAGATAAAAATAACGAAACAGATAAAACTAAAATAGAAGCATTTAAAGAAAATTACTGGCAAACCAATCCTTATGATTTAGGATCTTTAGAGCTGGTAATAGATCACTTTGATCACGTTGTTAAACTGGTTGGTATTGACCATGTAGGCATTGGCTCAGACTTTGACGGTGTTGGTAAAACACTCCCACCATTACTTAAAGACGTATCTATGTACCCCAACTTAATAGAAGGTTTATTAAAGCGTGGCTACAGTGATACAGATATCGAAAAATTACTTGGTGGCAACTTAATGCGAGTGTGGAAAGAAGTGGAAGCCTATGCAGTTAAGGTTAAATAAAAGATAGAGAAGTATGTATTAACTCTAGCTCAGGTTAGTTACTCATCTTAGAATAAACATAAAAGTCAGTCGTTTTACATTAAGCAAAAATAACGACTGATTTTTTTTGCTTATAAAAACTAGAAGACTGTTTAAATATACAGTAAACTAGATTTATGAAAAAAATTATCCACGTTGATATGGATTGCTTTTACGCAGCAGTTGAAATGCGTGACTTTCCAGAATATCGAAATATCCCCTTAGCCGTCGGTGGTGATGGTCCTCGCAGTGTGCTTTGCACGTGCAATTATCTTGCGCGAGAATATGGTGTTCGCTCTGCAATGCCTGCAAGCCAAGCAAAAAAACTCTGCCCAACTTTAACCATCGTACATGGGCGAATGGATGTTTATCGCGATACTTCTTCTCATATTAGAGAAATATTTTCTCGTTATACAAACTTAATAGAGCCACTTTCTTTGGATGAAGCTTACCTTGATGTAAGTGAGTGCAAACTATTTTCGGGCAGTGCAACCTTGATAGCTGAACAAATTAGGGCCGATATTTTTAATGAACTCAACCTGACCGCTTCAGCTGGCGTTGCGCCAAATAAATTTATTGCTAAAATAGCTAGCGATGAAAATAAACCTAACGGTATTTGTGTTATCCCTCCAGAAAAAATTGCCCCGTTTGTAGAAACATTGTCATTAAAAAAAATACCCGGTATTGGCCCTAAAACATTTGAAAAACTTCAACAAGCTGGCTTTTCAACTTGCAAAGATGTCAGGGCGTCTTCAATATCTCAGTTATCTACGTTGGTTGGAAAGTTTGCTAAGTCTTTATTTGAACGAGCTCATGGTGTAGATAATCGAAGCTTAGAAGTTAGCCGGTTAAGAAAATCCTTGGCGATTGAAACGACCCTAATGGAAGATATCTTTAGTGAGTCTGACTGTTTAACGGTTGTTGAAACGCTTTATGAAAAGTTACTAGTAAGGCTTGAAAAGGTTAAAGACAGAGAGATTGTAAGGCAAGGGGTTAAATTAAAGTTTAATGACTTTAATCAAACCACCGTAGAGCAACAAAGTTTACTGTGTAATAAAGAAGCTTTTAAGGAGTTACTGCAAAAAGCAATTCAGCGTTCGAACGACAGAGGTATTCGATTAGTCGGTTTAACGCTGGGTTTTGGAGAGCCTAAATTGGCATCGAATCAACTTAGTTTAGGCTTAGAAGGGGAGAGTTAATAGTTTGAAGATTAGAGCTGTCAGATTTAAGTTAAACAAAACAGTTTCGGGAAGCACGTATTGTAGGACCGAATTTATTCGGGAAGCTCTGGTGTTTTTATAAGTGAAAAGAAAATTCGCGAACAAGTTCACTCCTACAGCAGTTATTTCATCCTACCTTTGGTTGTTGCTGTTGTAGGTGAGCCTCAGGCTTACAAGCATAGGAAAGAGCTTTCAGGAATCGAAAGACGAGAATGTGTACCTAAATCTCGTCACTTTATAATCAAGAGGAATGTACAATTAAATGTCTAAACAAACTGCCTTGCACTGCGCTGTGGGGTTACTTGCAAGAAGAGAGCATGGTGAACAAGAGCTTCGTAAAAAACTTGCCTTAAAAGAATTTGAGCAAGAAGAAATTGAGTTAGCCATTGAACGTTTACTCGAAAAGGATTATTTATCCGATGAGCGATTTGCTCAAAGCATGTGTCGCTATAGAGCTAATCGAGGCTTTGGTTGGCTACATATTGCAAACGAGCTTAAGCAAAAAGGAGTTTGTTCAACTATCATTCAAAAATTGCAGAAAAATTGTGAAATTGATTGGTATGTTCAAGCTGAGCTCGCGTATAATAAACGCTTTCCTTCTTTTGAACCTGTTATGGCTCTAAAAGAAGCAAAAAGCTATGAAGAAAAAGCCCTGTTAAACAAAGAACAGAATAAAATAAAAGCAAAGCAAATACGCTTTTTACAATATCGTGGTTTTACACTTGAAGAAACCTTACACGCGATAGAATGTGCTCGTTTTCAAGTGTAAATTAACTTGGTATAATTGCGATATAAGCGCAATGTAAATAATCAAATTACAAATAATCGAAACAGACATAATACAGACTGAATAAGGCTCCCATGATTAAAAGTACAGCTGAAGTACGCCAGGCATTTTTAGATTTCTTTGCCAGCAAACAACATCAAATAGTTAAAAGTAGCTCATTAGTTCCTGGCACAGATGCCACTTTATTGTTTACTAATGCCGGTATGGTTCCTTTTAAAGATGTCTTTCTAGGCGCTGAAACACGCAGCTATACACGTGCGACTACAGCACAACGTTGTGTACGCGCTGGTGGTAAACATAACGATTTAGAGAATGTGGGTTACACAGCTCGTCACCATACATTTTTTGAAATGATGGGTAACTTCAGCTTTGGTGATTACTTTAAAGAAGAAGCCATTGTGTATGCATGGGACTTCTTAACTAAAATTTTACTTATTCCAGCTGAGAAACTAACCATTACTGTTTTTGAAGAAGACGATGAAGCAGAAAAGTTTTGGATTGAAGAAATAGGAGTCCCTGCTGAACGCGTAATAAGAATTGGCGCTGCAGATAACTTCTGGTCAATGGGTGATACTGGTCCTTGTGGTCCTTGTTCTGAAATTTTTTATGACCATGGCCCAGAAGTAGCCGGTGGTCCTCCAGGTTCACCAGATGAAGATGGTGACCGTTTTATTGAAATTTGGAATATTGTTTTCATGCAATATAACCGTCAAAGCGACGGTACTATGGAGCCACTTCCAAACCCGTCAATTGACACAGGTATGGGCTTAGAACGTATTTCAGCGATTATGCAAAATGTGCATAGTAATTACGAAATTGATATCTTCCAATCTCTTATTAAAGATACTGCTCAGTTACTTGAATGTAATGATTTAGAACATAAATCATTACGTGTAATTAGCGATCATATCCGCTCTTGTAGCTTCTTAATTGTAGATGGCGTTGTGCCTTCAAATGAAGGAAGAGGTTATGTATTACGTAGAATTATCAGACGTGCAATTCGTCATGGTCACAAGTTAGAAGCTAAAGGTCATTTCTTCCACAAACTTGTTGCTTCTTTAATTGAACAAATGGGCGATGCTTACCCTGAGTTAGTTCAACAACAAGCGATTATTGAAAAATTATTACGTATTGAAGAAGAACAATTTGGCCGTACCTTAGACCGCGGCATGTTGTTACTTGAAGATATCTTAACTAATCTTGAAGGCGATACGATTCACGGTGACGATGTTTTCAAACTATATGACACTTACGGTTTCCCTGCAGATTTAACGGCAGATATCGCCCGTGAACGTCAATTAAACATTGACCATAATGGTTTTGATGTTGCTATGGGCTTACAAAGAGAGCGCGCTCAAAAAGCGAGTCAATTTGGTACAGATTACAATCAGCAACTTAAATCAGATCACACCACAGACTTCCAAGGCTATGATAATAATTCATATTCGGCAACAATTGTTGAGTTATTCAATAACCAAGATCAAGATGCCGTAATGGAGCTTAATGCGGGAGAGTCAGGCTTAGTTGTGCTTGATCGTACGCCATTTTATGCTGAATCGGGTGGACAAGTAGGTGATACAGGTTTATTACATCTAGATGGCGGTGTGTTTGAAGTTGAAGACACTATTAAACTCGGTAATGCTTATGCTCACAAAGGTGTAGCAAGAACAGATTTAGGTGTTAACCGTCGCGTTAAAGCTGAAATAGATACCGACCGTCGTGCCGATATTATTAAAAACCATACCGCTACGCATATTTTACATGCAGCCTTAAGAAAGGTACTTGGTGAGCACGTTACTCAAAAAGGCTCTCTTTGTGATAATGAAAAATTGCGTTTCGATTTCTCACATTTTGAAGGTATGACAGCACAGGAAATTTCATCAGTTGAAAGTATGGTTAATGCTGAAATTCGTAAAAATCACGAAAAAGAAACTGAATTAATGTACATCGAAGATGCTAAAGCTAAAGGTGCTATGGCATTATTTGGTGAAAAGTACGATGACCAAGTGCGCGTTGTTACTTTAGGTGACTTCTCAACTGAGCTTTGTGGTGGTGTTCATGTTAACCGCACCGGTGATATTGGCTTGTTCAAAATAGTATCAGAGTCGGGTATTGCTGCTGGTGTTAGAAGAATTGAAGCGGTAACAGCAACAGCTGCATTACAGTACATTAATGAGCAAAGCGATGCTTTATCTCAAATCGCAGCTTTGGTTAAATCAGATGTATCATCAGCTAATTCAAAAGTTGAGCAGTTATTATCTCGTTCGAAGCAGCTTGAAAAAGAAGTGTCAGCGCTTAAACAAGAACTCGCTGCACAAGCAGGCTCAGATATCTTAAGTAAAGCCATTGATATTAACGGTACTAAAGTACTTATTGCTGATTTAGATGGTGTAGAGTCTAAAGCTTTACGTGGCATGGTTGACGACCTTAAAAACAAAATGCAATCAGGTATTATCATGTTAGCAACAGCAAACGATGGTAAAGTTGGTTTAATTGCAGGTGTAACAAAAGACTTAATTGGCAAAGTTAAAGCTGGTGAGTTAGTTAATATGGTTGCTCAGCAAGTAGGTGGCAAAGGTGGCGGTAGACCTGATATGGCTCAAGCCGGTGGTAGCCAACCTGAAAACATTGCTAGTGCTTTAGAAACAGTTCAACCTTGGTTAGCTGAAAAGTTATCATAGAACAAGTTACCAAGATTTTTTCAGTGTCTAATAGTTAAATTAACTGAAATCTAGTCTCTCTTAAAAGAAAATATAAAGCTAAATAAACCCGACAGTTTATTTAGCTTTTTTTATTTAGTTATTTTGTTTAACCCTTGAATTATATAGCTTAGAAGTTTATTTTTTGTGTGTAGAGTAGTGGGTATAAGTAATCCCTATTTAATCATGTTAAAATACGCAACTTGAACACACGTTTTTACCCGGAAAATCATCATGAATATCGACTCTTTATTAGCTCCTATAAATGCATTTCTACAATGCGAAACACCAGATGCCTGGGTAAATGAAGCCAAAAAAAGTGAAAACTTACAATTATTACTAACAGATCATATGGTTTGTGAGCTTAAAGCGGCGCAAACGGCTATGTGGTTAATTAGAAAGTATGCAGTTGATAAAGAAAGTGGTGAACTACTGTTAAATTGGTTGGTCCCTTATGAGCAATTTATTTATAAAGGCGAGGGCAGTCTTGAAACACTTGCCAAAGGCTTAAAGTTTTCAAAGTCTATTGTGCCAAAAAGTGATTCGGTTATAGGGCAAGATATCATCGATAAAATGGTGCTTCTTATTAAAGAAGAGTTACATCACTTTTACCAAGTTTTAGAGATAATGACTGCGCGTGAAATTCCTTATCAAAATATCAGAGCAGGGCGTTATGCTAAGGGCATGATGAAACATGTAAGAACACATGAGCCAGCGACCTTAGTAGATAAACTTATTTGTGGCGCCTATATAGAAGCTCGCTCTTGTGAGCGTTTTGCTAAATTAGCACCCCATTTAGATGAAGAATTACAGAAATTTTATGTGTCATTGCTTCGTTCTGAAGCCAGACATTTTCAGGATTATTTATCGTTAGCACAGCAAATTTCAGATATTGATATCAATGATAGAGTTGTTCACTTTGGCCAGGTTGAAGCAGAATTGATTACATCGAGTGATCCTGAACTTAAGTTTCATAGCGGATCACCTTGTTAAACGTTCTTAACCTAATTTGTCAGGGGAATTTTAATGCGTGATGAAATAGAGCAAAGTGCAGTTAACCAGGGTAATAAAGAGATTAGCAAAGATGTTAACAAAGAAAGTGGAGCCTCTTTAGTTAAACCAACTTTTCAAGAAAAGCCTGTTTTAAGAATCCTTTTACAAGATGAATACCTTGTTGCAGTCGATAAGCCAGCAGGGTTGTTTGTTCATAAAAGTTTTATGGATAAACATGAAATTTATTTTGCATTACAGTTAGTCAGAGATCAGATAGGACAGTACGTTTACCCTATTCATCGACTTGATAAGCCCACATCAGGCGTATTGCTATTTGCACTTAATAAAGACGTAGCACGTTTGATGAGCGAATATTTTAGCCAAAAGAGCGATAGTATTGACGAGATAACGCAGTTTAACCAATTGCAAGAAGCCGATAACCCTAAACTTATTAAAACGTATTATGCTTTAGTAAGAGGGTATCTTGGCGATAACACATTACCATCAAAACCTCAGCTTATTAATTATTCGCTTAAAGAAAAACTCGATAAAATAGGCGATAAATACGCCAAGCAAGATAAGCCCGCCCAATCAGCTATCACGCAATACCAAGTATTAAAACAAGCAAGTTTAAATGTGCCTTTGGGTAAATATGATAGCGTTCGCTATAGCTTAGTAAAGTTGACACCTATTACCGGCAGAAGACATCAGTTAAGACGACATTTAGCGCATTTACGCCACCCTATTATTGGCGACATTAATTATGGTGACAATAAACAAAATCCATTTTTTATTCAGCATTTTGGATTTAAGCGATTAATGTTAATAGCAAAAAACTTATCGTTTATACACCCGATTACTAAGCAATGGATAAGTGTTGAAGCTGAATTTGACGAACAATGGCAAAAGACTTTCGAAGTGTTAAACTGGGATTAGATAGTGAAAACTGGAATTAGACACAAGCCCGTTTTGCCCGCAGATTTAAAGGATAAGAGCGGATGAGACACTAGAGCTTTTAGGGGAAGGGCAAGAAAAACACACTGAACAACTATTAAAAACACCTACAACAGAAACAAGCTCGGGGTAAATCACTTTTGTAGGAGCGTGCTTTAGCCGCGATCTCTTTTTCTAAACAAATCAGACACTAGAGAACTCATGCGAATTACTCAGATTACACTAATTAAAAGTGCTTTGGGTAAGGTCAAGGGATTAGCCCGTTTTGCCCGCAGATGAACAGGATAAAAGCGGATAGGAGATTAGAGCTTTTAGGGTAAGGTCAAAAGAAAACCCTTTTATCAAACTAGCGTAGGTTGGCCTTCAGGCTTACAAAACTAACATGGCTTGGCATTTGTTTAAATCTCTTTGCGCTTCGCTTGTAAGGATAATTCCTCAACTACCCGTTTAACAACCACAGAGGCAAAGGTCTTTTGTAGGAGCGTGCTTTAGCCGCGATCTCTTTTTCTAAACAAATTAGACACTAGAGAGCTCATCGAATGACGCAGATTGCTTAAACTCCCTTTCTTACTGAGGAACTATCAATACGCTGTTTGAGTTATCTAATATCGTTCCAGTATTTATGACAGAGCGATTTGTATCAGTAATAACTTTTTGCTTACCGTTGGCTGTTTTAGGCCCCTTTATCGCAACATAATATCCGTGGTTATTCTCGCGTTGAGCTTTTATAGATAACATTAACTGTTGGTCTGCTGTTTGTGGCCTATTACTTAACTCAATCATCAACTGATAATCAGACATATCATTAGTGTAAGAGGTATCTTCTAATGGTGTTGATGTACTCTGGCATGCAGTAAGTAAGATGGCTGCGAATAGAGCATAAATGGCTTTAATAAAGCTTTTAGATTGGTTGAAATTAAACATATTATCCTAAACGTCAAACAACGATTTCTAGTGACCATACCCTGATAAAGCAAGGGATGTACCATGCCTTAAGTACGCAGAGTATTCACGGGTAATGAGTTGTTTATAAAGATTTTATAAAAAAGCGATTTTACATAGTGTCAAAAAAATATCATAGAAATATTTTTAAAATATACGTTAATTTTTCTGTCTATTGAGGAAAGAGAAGTTTTGAGGAAAACAGAAAGTGCTAGCAGGCTATAAAATAGGAAAAAACTACCTATAAAACCTAATTCATTGAGCCTAATTCATTCAACCAAGGCATCACGGCTAAAGCACTTTCCTACAAAAGACATTTACTCCGATGATATTTTAAGCTGTCGGGGTAAATGTCTAAGTCACTAATTCTATATCTATGTATCAATGTATCAATGTATCAATGTATAAGCTATTCAGCTCTAAGTAATTCGTTAATACCCACTTTCGCACGTGTTTTAGCATCAACTTTTTTAACGATAATTGCAGCGTAAAGGCTGTATTTACCACATTTAGAAGGTAAGTTACCAGGTACTACAACCGAGCCAGCAGGTACTCTACCGTAATGAACTTCGCCTGTTTCTCTATCAAAAATACGTGTGCTTTGGCCTATGTAAACGCCCATAGAAATAACAGCACCTTCTTCAACCACAACACCTTCAACGATTTCTGAGCGAGCACCTATAAAACAGTTATCTTCAATAATCGTTGGGCCCGCTTGTAGCGGTTCTAAAACACCACCAATACCAACACCACCTGATAAATGCACATTCTTACCAATTTGTGCACACGAACCAACCGTTGCCCAGCCGTCAACCATACAACCTTCATCTACATAGGCGCCAATATTAACAAAGCTAGGCATAACAACGACATTTTTACCGATATAACTACCGGTTCTTACCGATGCACCTGGTACGACACGTACACCATCAGCTACAAACATTTCTTGTGTGTAATCAGCGTACTTCATTGGTACTTTATCGAAGAAAGTGCTTTCTGCACCGTCAATTACTTCGTTATCCCAAATTCTAAAAGAAAGTAATACTGCCTTTTTAAGCCATTGGTGTACAACCCATTCACCGTCAATTTTTTCAGCTACACGTGCTGAGCCATTGTTCAGGGCTGCAAGAGAATCAATTACTGCTTTTTTGATGTCAGCAGGCACAGTAGCAGGAGAAATGTTTGCTCTGTCTTCAAATGCTGCTTCAATAATGCTTTGTAAATTAGTTATATCTGTCATTTTGTCTTCCAATTGAGTAATTAAAATTTAGTTCTGCAAACTATTAAGTAGTTCTTCTGTTAAAGTTTGCTTTTGTTGTTCTGTTAGTTTTTCATTATCGCGTGTTGAAATAATGAAAACATCATCGGCTTTTTCACCAAAAGTGGTGATTTTAGCTGAGTGGATACTTAGCTCTTCCTTTAGGAATACTTGAGCAATGGTTGCTAATAAACCCGCTCTATCAAGCGATATTATTTCAATCGTTGTGCGGTGTTTACTATTATTTTTTAAGAAGCTCACCTTACTTGGGAACTTAAACTGCTGAATTTTTTTAGATGCCGGTTGCAGTGGCACATGGACGTGCTGCTCATTTTGAAGCTTGCTTGCTATGGCGTTGGCTATAGCACTTGTTTGATAGCTTTCACGCAGTGCAACGCCTCTTGAGTCTAAAACAATAAAAGTGTTTACCGTATAACCTGTTCTGGTGGTAATTATTTTTGCATCATGGATAGATAAGCGTTTATTGGTGAGTAACGCGACCGTACTGGCGAAAATGTTTTCTCTTTCTTTCGTGAAAATAAATACCTCAGTTCCACCTCGGTAAGGCTCTGGGTTAATCAACACAAGTGGGGTACTACGATCATGATTTAAAATAGCATGGCACTGTTTAGCAATTTGTCTTGGTGAGTACCTTAAAAAATAATCGGCTCTAAATTCGCGCCATAAAGAGTATATTTCTGCTTCTTCGAAACCGTTTTCAATTAACAGGGCGATAGCTTGCTGTTGGTTCTCTCTAATTTGAACACGCGTTTCGACAGGCTTTTCTAATCCACGTCTAAACGCTCTTAGCGTATTGAAATAAAGCTCTTCAAGTAAGTTAGCTTTCCAGTTATTCCATAAACTTTCATTGGTTGCTCGCATGTCTGCCACGGTTAAACTATATAAATAGTTTAAGTGGGCTTCATCGCGAACAATGTTGCCGAAAGTTTGAATAACGTTTTCATCGGAAATATCACGACGCTGCGCCGTGACCGACATCAATAAATGATGCTCAACCAACCAAGCAACCATTTTACTATCATGCTTGGTCATTTGATGAGATAAACAAAAGTCGAGTGCATCGATGGCACCTAGCTTTGCATGATCACCACCACGGCCCTTACCAATATCATGAAAAATACCCGCCAAATAAAGTACTTCTGGTTTTCTTATTTTTTGTACAATTTTACTTGCAAGAGGGAACTGGTGGTTGTGTTCTTTTTGGCTGAATCGATAAAGGTTTTTTACAACACGATAACTATGCTCGTCAACAGAATAAGCATGGAATAAATCAAATTGCATTTGACCAACAATATTGCGCCAAAGGGGTAAATAAGCACCTAATAAACCATGGCGATGCATCAAATTAAACGATAACCCAAGCCCTCTAGGATGTTTGATGATATCCATAAAAATAGTGCGGCATTGGGCGTAGTCAATTAACCCAGAAATTAAACGCCTACGGGCATTTCGCATCAATCTTAATGTGTGGGAATCAATACCTTTTATTTTAGGATCTTTGGCAATCAATAAAAATATTTCAAGTACCTTTACCGGTCGCATGAAGATTTTATTATTGGTGGTGCGAATTAATGAGCCAACACGCTCAAAATTCTCATCAATTTCAATCGGAGTTACATCCGAAGAAGAAGGGATAAGCTCTTGCTCAAAGCGTTGTAGTAAAATAATGTTAAGTTCGGCTACGCGAGAAATTATTCTGAAAAAACGCTGCATCAACCGTTCAATTGGAGCTTTACCATCTTCACCAAAGCCCATCATTTTAGCAACAGCCGGTTGATAATCGAATAACAACCTATTCTCACTGCGCTTAGCGACAAAGTGTAATGCGAAACGAATGCGCCATAAAAAATCTTGTGAGTCGATAAGCTCAGCAAGTTCATTAGGGTATAAATATTGGTGTTCAACAAGTTCTTCAAGAGAATCTGCTAAAAAATGTCTTTTAGCTACCCAAGCGATAGTTTGAATGTCTCTTAAACCACCGGGGTTAGCTTTTAAATTTGGCTCTAGCGTATAAGCTGCTCCGTGATATTGAGAGTGCCTATTTTTTTGCTCTTTACGTTTAGCGATAAAAAACTTCTCTGATGTCCAAAAATCATCTTGATTTAGCAAGGGGATTAATTGTTCAGGTAACGATTGATTGCCCGTAATGTGGCGCATTTCTAATAAGTTTGTTGCTATTGTTACGTCACTATTTGCCTGTTTCAAGCATTCAGTGACAGAACGAACACTGTGGCCAATATCGAGTTTTACATCCCATAACTGAGTGACGAAAGAAGAAATCCTCTCTTCTAATTCCTTGTTTATTTCATTTTGCGTCAATATTAAGATATCAACATCAGAATAAGGGTGTAATTCACCTCTACCATAGCCACCAACAGCAATTAAGCTGATTTGAAATTCATCTAAATGGTGTTGACTCCAAAGCTTGCTCAAAACAGCATCAACAAAGTCAGCCCTAGTATGTAGTAACTCACTTACATCACAGTCTGTAAAAGCATCAATAAGCCACTCATTAAAGTCAGCCGTTAACTGACATATATCAATACTTGTTAGTTCCTGATTGGTAATGCACAAACTGTCAGCGAAGTGAGCAGGTAGTTTTGAGGGGAGCTTTAAGTGAAGATTCAAAATAATACCTGCTTTGATGATAAATAAAATTGATATGGGAATTGAAGCAAAAGCTACAAATATCTGCTACTCAGATAAGCTACCAGATATTTGCAAGATAAACATCATTAACTTTAGTTATGAAGCACACGGGAAATTGTTTCTTCTTTTCTTAAGGTTAAAATTTCACAACCTGTTTTGGTAACGACTAATGTATGCTCCCACTGTGCAGAGTTTTTATTGTCACTTGTATATACCGTCCAGTTATCTTCTTTGTCTAAAATAGTGGTAGCACGACCTAAATTAATCATAGGCTCTATGGTAAAGCACATGCCTTCAACCATTTTCGTTTTGTCATTATTTTTGTAATGAACAACTTGTGGTTCTTCATGAAATTCTTTACCAATGCCGTGCCCGCAATAATCTTTTACAATGCTATAACGGCCAGATTTTTTAATGAATTTTTGAATCGTCGTACCCAACTCACCAAAAGTAGCGCCTGGTTTTACTTTCTTAATTGCTAGATATAAAGACTCTTGTGCTAGTCGACATAATCGGTTGTCTTCAGCTGAAACGTCGCCAATTAAAAACATTTTACTGGTATCGCCGTGGTAGCCATCTTTTATCACGGTGATATCAATATTTACAATATCCCCAGACTTTAATACGGTGTTATCTGGAATGCCATGACACACAACATGGTTAATTGAAGTACAGATAGATTTTGGGAACCCATGATAATTTAAGGGGGCTGAAATAGCGTCTTGAACGTCTTTGGTGTATTTAGCACACAAACTATCAAGTTCATTTGTAGTAACACCTGCTTTCACATGAGGCTCGAGCATTTCTAGAACCTCGGCAGCTAGCTTTCCAGCAACGCGCATTTTGTCAATTTCTTCAGAACTTTTTATGGTGATAGCCATGGATCATTTCTCTTTATAAATATCTATATCGTTAATCGTTGCATAACGATTAGGTTAATTTAATAAATTGTATTAAGGAAGCTTAAAGCCTACCCGTACTTGTTAATTTCTGATTTTATCGCTTCAACAATATCTTTAGGGTTATTTAAATAGAAGTTGTGATTAAATAAAATAAGTTCATCATTAATAGCAAGTAAAAGAGCAGGAATCGCTTTAGTTTGTATTACTTCTTGTAAAGCAAATATTTCATGTACTACCGCTTCAGCATCACTTGTTAACTTGTCATTTTTCAATATTTTGCTTGGAGGAGAAAGTTTTAATTCTTTGATTAACTCTAACATAGACTCTTTGGTGTCTAACTCATTACCTAAACCAAAATGAAAGCGCTGTAAGTTATTGAGAATAGTTAAGGCTTGCTCTGGTTCTTTGTTTTGAGCCCAAGTCATTAAATTAGCAGCGTAAGTTGAGTCTTTGCTATGGCTTAAGTTATCTAGATAAATATCGCCAAACTCTGCCCCTGAGGCTTTTGTTACCTCAGCTATTGTATTCTTGTCTATACCTGTTTCACCATCGTAATATGCGTTATGCCAAAGAAGGATATCAATTTGTGGATACGCCTTACTTATTTCATTTATAAGAGGGGTCGCAGCATAGCTCCAAGGGCAGTGCGTGTCATAAATGAAAAAAAGTTCCATTGTCATGGTGTTTCCTCTGTTGTAATGGTTGAGAATCACTCTATGAAACAGAGCGATAATTTTTAATTGTTATTTGAAACGGGTATGAAGTCTAATTGTTCATAGACTCGTATAGATTTTAGCTAATGTAGTGCATTGAAACAACTCTAATGTCGTTTAATATCAATTGTCATTTAATATGTGAGCATTTTTTGGTTAAAACCAACCACTACATGGTTATTTTTACATGGTTATTTTTTTAATCATTATTGATACTCAACCGCATCTTATTAGAGAGCGAATAGAGTAGAATACTTATTTAACCTGAGCTCGGCTTAATACATACTTCTCTAGCAGCTATTTTTCCTAGCTTCTGCGTTAAATTCATCTGCAATAGACAAGCTATTGACGCATGAATTTGCCTTGAATCAAGAAAAACTATCAGCTAGATTCTGTTTTGAGCTGTTAAAGCAATAAACTCCATGCAATTAAGTTACCTCTTAGGGCGAGTTCAAGCAATTTAATGAACGGTATAAGTGGCGAATACACATAAAAAATGACTTTTTTAGCTGTTTTTCTAGTCACTCACTCTGTTTTATGGTATAAAGTGCCGCGCTAAATTGTTGGTGGGCTTAAATGGTTTATTTTTATAGTAGATTATTAAGTGTAAACCCTTTAATTAGTAGCACTTAAATCGGCTTTCTTTTTGATCATTAATTGCATTAATACAAGACGAAAGCTATTAACACTAAAATCACATACATCTTCAATAGGTATGCAGGGGTGCTCGGTTATTATACTTCTAATTTATAGGAGGTAATACGATAAGAGTTGTGCGTACTGGGTGTATGAACGCTTAACCCTATACAAGTCCAATTAAGGAAAAAAAATGTCAAACGTTTCAATGATAGATATGCTTAAAGCAGGTGTTCATTTCGGTCACAAAACTCGTTACTGGAATCCAAAAATGAAACAATTCATCTTTGGTGCTCGTGATAAAGTTCATATCATCAACCTTGAACAAACAGTTCCTATGTTTAATGAAGCATTAGCTTTCGTTAACAATGTTTCATCTAAGAAAGGTAAAGTATTATTTGTTGGTACTAAACGTGCAGCAAGCGATGCTATCAAAGATGCAGCAATTAAATCTGATCAATTCTACGTTAACCACCGTTGGTTAGGTGGTATGTTGACTAACTGGAAAACAGTACGTCAATCTATCAAGCGTTTAAAAGATTTAGAAACTCAAAGCACAGACGGTACTTTCGAAGCTCTTACTAAGAAAGAAGCGTTAATGCGTACTCGTGAAATGGAAAAGCTTGATAAAAGCTTAGGTGGTATTAAAAACATGGGTGGTTTACCTGACGTTTTATTTATCATTGATGCTGATCACGAGCACATTGCTATTAAAGAAGCAAACAACCTTGGTATCCCAGTAATTTCTGTTGTTGATACTAACTCAAACCCAGATAACATTGACTACATTGTTCCTGGTAATGACGATGCAATCCGTGCAGTAACCTTATACTGTGACGCTGCTGCCAATGCTGTTATAGCTGGTCGCGAGAGCAACATCGTAGTACAAGCTGAAAAAGACGGTTTTGTTGAATCTGAATAGTTAACACTATTTAGTAAAATTGTTCTTATTGTACCAGCCACAAAAGAGATGCAATGTTTGCTCTCCTTTTGTGGCAATTTATTAATATTTACGCCTAGGTTTTATTAAATATACACCTTAGGGGTAATTGAAAACTGAGGAATTAACTCATGGCAATTACTGCTGCAATGGTTAAAGAATTACGTGAACGCACAGCTGCGGGCATGATGGATTGTAAAAAAGCTTTAGTTGAAGCTAACGGCGACATGGAATTAGCAATTGATAACATGCGTAAATCAGGTCAAGCAAAAGCAGCTAAAAAAGCTGGTAACATTGCTGCTGATGGCGCGATCATCATTAAAACTTCAGGTGACACAGCTGCTTTAGTTGAAGTGAACTGTCAAACTGACTTCGTTGCAATGGACTCTAACTTCTTAGGTTTTGCTAACGAAGTTGCAGAAGCTGCACTTAGCTCTAAAGCTTCAATTGAAACTTTACAAGCTGACTTTGAAGAAAAGCGTATTACTTTAGTGACTAAAATTGGTGAGAACATCAACATTCGTCGCGTAGAATACGTAACAGGTGCTAACTTAGCGGCATACTCACACGGTTCTAAAATCGGTGTTGTTGTTGCTGGTGAAGGTGATGTTGAATCACTTAAGCACATTGCAATGCACGTTGCTGCAAGCAAGCCAGAATACATCAACCCTGAAGATGTTCCTGCTGAAGTTGTTGAGAAAGAAAAAGCTATCCAAATTGATATCGCGATGAACGAAGGCAAGCCTCAAGAAATCGCTGAGAAAATGGTTAACGGCCGTATGAGAAAATTCACTGGTGAAGTTTCTTTAACTGGTCAAGCTTTCATCATGGAACCTAAGAAAACTGTAGGCGAAGTGCTTAAAGAGAAAGGTGTTACTGTTTCTGGCTTCATCCGTTTAGGCGTTGGTGAAGGTATCGAGAAGAAAGAAGAAGATTTTGCTGCAGAAGTAGAAGCTCAATTAGCAGCTGCTAAATCTTAATTCTGCTTTTAATTCTGCGTTAAACTACTATGCTTAGCGTATGAATAAGCAACATATAATAAACGTCTACTAATTGGTAGGCGTTTTTTTTTATAAAGAGAAAATGGTCGATTAGTTATATTGATACCAAGTCTGCCAATTAATTAGTGCAAAGACCTTTGAACGGAATTCTTGTTATACCAATTGAATTAAATATGTGATCTACTTTATACGTAGAGAAAATTGCCAAAT
>JBMYWR010000022.1:0-29316 GCA_049607625.1 Colwellia sp. | reverse complement strand
TCGATGCAGGCATCGAGCTTATCGTTACTATCACTGAAGGTATTCCAACTTTAGATATGGTTGACGTTAAAGTTAAGCTTGAGCAAACTGGCGTTCGCATGATTGGTCCTAACTGCCCAGGTGTTATCACTCCAGGCGAAACTAAGATCGGTATCATGCCAGGTCACATCCATTTACCAGGTAAAGTTGGTATTGTTTCACGTTCTGGTACATTAACGTACGAAGCCGTTAAACAAACTACTGATGCTGGTTTTGGCCAATCTACTTGTGTAGGTATTGGTGGTGACCCTATCCCAGGTACTAACTTCATCGACGTTTTAGAAATGTTCCAAAACGATCCACAAACTGAAGCAATCGTAATGATTGGTGAAATTGGTGGTACTGCTGAAGAAGAAGCTGCTGAATACATCAAAGCTAACGTTACTAAGCCTGTAGTATCTTACATTGCTGGTGTTACTGCACCAGAAGGTAAGCGTATGGGTCATGCCGGTGCGATTATCGCTGGTGGTAAAGGTACTGCTGATGAAAAATTTGCAGCATTAGAAGCGGCTGGTGTTAAAACTGTTCGTTCTTTAGCTGAAATCGGTAATGCACTTAAAGAGAAAACAGGTTGGTAATTAGCGTTTGCTAATCAACTTGATAAAAGGTCGCCTTCTTACTAAAAAGAATGCGGCCTTTTTTATTACTTCAATTTTGTGCTTTCTCATTAAAATAATGGTTCTACTATACTGAACTCCATACTTTATTGTTACAATGGATTTAACGTGTTGTATTGTTCGAGTTCTGAGGTGTTTAATGTGTGAATTACTGGCGATGTCTGCCAATGTTCCAACCGATATTTGTTTTAGTTTTACAGGCCTTATGCAGCGAGGGGGAAATACAGGGCCGCATAAAGACGGCTGGGGTGTTACTTTCTACGAAGGTAAAGGTTGTAGAAGCTTTAAAGATCCTAATCCCAGTGCAAATTCTCCTATTGCTGAGCTGGTAACAAATTACCCGATGAAAAGTAAGTCGGTTATTTGCCATATTCGTCAGGCAAACTCTGGCGAGGTTTGCTTGGAAAATACCCATCCGTTCACACGTCAAATGTGGGGCAGGAATTGGACTTATGCGCATAATGGGCAATTGGCCGATTTTAAAAATAAACTTCCAATTAAATATCACCTCCCTATTGGAACAACCGATAGTGAACATGCTTTTTGTTGGTTATTAGACCAAGTGCATTTAGCGTATGGAGAAGAACAGCCAAAGTTCGATTCTTTGTTTACCTTTATTGCCCAGCGTTGTAAGGAAATTGAGAGCTTAGGCGTTGGGAACTTTATTATAACGGATGGAGAGTATTTATTTTCATACTGCTCTAATAACTTACATTACTTAGTTCGTAAAGCACCCTTTGGTAATGCAAGTTTAATCGATGCTGAAGTTCAGGTTGATTTTAATGAAGAAACAACCAATGATGATATTGTTGCTGTAATTGCCACTCAGCCTTTAACCAATGATGAAAACTGGCATAAGATGGTCTCTGGTGAATGGCATGTTTTTCACTTGGGGGAGTCAAATTTAACCGGTAATACTAAGCCTGAAGGCTAAGGCAAAAGTTAAGGCTAGAATTAAATAGGAAGATTTGAAACAGGAAAGGGTACAAAGTAACCCTTTTAGTTATTTAAGCTAACATCGCTCAATTGTGCCTCAAACTGCTCTGAGCCTTCTTTTATTTGGTAAAGTTTTACCATTAAATAATTAAGCTCGGGTGCAAACCATGCGTAGGTAGTACGCTCTTTTTCTTTTACTTCTCTCTTTAAACGTATCGTTTTAAAGGTACCATAAGGAAGCGTTAGCTCTTCTTTACCATCAAAGACATAGACATGATTACTTATGTTGCCTGAAGTATTTACCACAGGGTAGCTGTAGCTTTGTTTTGTAGCATCACTGATAAGGTTTAAGCGGTGCTGCAGGTGGTAACTTAGTTTATCTTGTAAAGCACCTGTAAAGTCTAATGTGACGACTCTATCTCTTCCTAAATCATACCCTTTGCTGTTTTGGGCATCAAAACGCCAATGATATTTTTTATCTTTACCGGTACCGCTTCGAGTGTACTGATAGCTTAATGGTATAAGCGCAGCAAAGTTTTTGGTGTTTATGTTCGATGATTCGTCTCTTTTTTGAGAGAATATAAACCACTTCACCGAAGTATTATAACGATAAACAACGTTTGCATTGTCTAGGTATTCAAGCTCTCTAACGGCTTTACCAACAGGATCAGATTTATGAAATACAGTATAAGTTGCTTTGTATGCCGGAATAACTTTCGACAGAGGATTAACTTTAGCTTGGTCAATATTTTCTTCTGTGGCTATATTTTGTAAGGTCTTTTTCGGTAAGCTAGAGTCAGCAGTTAAAGTTGTTGAAAAGGGCGCTGTAAAAGAGGCAGGCATATATAAAAAGAAACTACAGGCTAATAGGTTTCTCATCGAAGCGTTTATAACTTTTAGCTGTCTTTTTTGTTTTATCATCAGAGATCACAAATTTAATGGATTGGGTATTATTTGAAAAATTGAGCAACTTTCTGTCATTTATAAAGTATAGCAAACAACAAGTTTTTAAATTGCTTAAATTTTCTAAAATCAACCAAATTAAAAATTATAGTTCTGAAGCATAACCACTAATAGGAAGTGTTTTACCGTCTAAAATAGCTGCTTCAAAAAGGCTTTCATCCGCTTTATTAGAAGATGTAATGCACCTCATCTCTAATCTATTTTGACAAAACCACTCTACTACTAAAGGGTAAATTCTGTGCTCTTGTACATGTACACGCGCAGCAACTTCATCGGCGGTATCGTTTTCATAAACAGGCACTTTGGCTTGTAGAATAACAGGTCCACCGTCAAGTGTCTCAGTTACAAAGTGCACACTTACACCGTGTTCTTTATCTCCGGCATCTATTGCACGCTGGTGGGTATTTAACCCTTGATATTTAGGTAGCAAAGAAGGGTGGATATTTATTAAACGGCCTTGAAAATGTTCTACAAAGTGCGGTGTTAAAATTCTCATAAAACCAGCAAGTACAACTAAATCGGGTTTATATAAATCTATGGCTTCAATTAAAGCGCAATCGTAGTCTTCTCTGCTTTCGAATGCTGTATGAGATAGAGTAGTGGTAGGTATATCTTTCTTTTGTGCTCTTTCTAAACCAAAAGCTCCGCCTTTATTAGATATAACACCGACAACCTTTCCTGAGCTACCTTGTTTTTCACATGAATCCATAATGGCTTGAAGGTTAGAGCCACTACCTGATATAAGAACTACAATTCGACTTGCCATAGTTTTCTCTTTTGCTTTAATGGAGTTTTTCATAAATCGGGAAGTATAAAAAGGGGCGTAAGCCCCTTCGTTTTGCCTATATGGCTTTTCTTCTTAAAGAATATTGATTAAGCAAAAGCGACTTGTTCTTCGCCATCTTTCTTATCGGCAATTTCACCGATATGCCATGCTTTTTCACCATGTGCGGTTAAGATTTCAATACTTTGTTCAACTTTGTCTTTTGGAACAACGATAACCATACCAACACCACAATTAAATGTACGGTACATTTCATGTGTTGTAATATTACCTTTTTCTTGTAACCAATTGAAAATGCTAGGCCACTCCCAACTCTCGCCATTAATAACCGCTTGAGCAGTTTCAGGTAATACACGTGGAATGTTTTCCCAAAAACCACCACCTGTGATATGCGATAGCGCATGAATATCAACTTCTTTGAAAAGTGCTAATACAGATTTTACGTAAATCTTAGTAGGCTCAAGAAGGTGGTCGCTAATTGCTTTTCCTTCTAGTAATTCAGCCGTATCCGTATTATTTACTTCTAATACTTTGCGAATTAATGAGAAGCCATTTGAATGTGGACCAGAAGCACCTAATGCAATAAGTTGGTCGCCACTTGATACTTTCGTGCCGTCGATTAGTCGAGATTTTTCAGCTACACCAACACAAAACCCAGCTATATCGTAGTCACCTTGGTGATACATACCTGGCATTTCTGCTGTTTCACCACCAACTAATGCGCAACCTGATTGAATACAACCTTCTGCGATACCTTCTACAACGGAAGAAGCAACTTTTACGTCTAGTTTTGCTGTTGCGTAGTAATCAAGAAAGAAAAGAGGCTCTGCACCTTGCACGATTAAATCATTAACACACATGGCAACTAAATCGATGCCAACGGTATCATGCTTTTCAAGGTCAATAGCTAAACGTAATTTTGTGCCTACGCCATCTGTGCCGGCAACAAGTACTGGTTCTTTATAACCTGTAGGTAATTGGCAAACACTACCAAAACCACCTAATCCACCCATAACCTCTGGTCGGTTAGTTTTTTTTACGGCACCTTTAATGTTTTCTACCAGTTCATTACCTGCGTCGATATCAACACCGGCATCTTTATAGCTTAACGATTGCTTTTCTTTACTCACGGAGAAACCTCAAATAAATTAGATAGGATAGCGTTTTTACTGGCGCGTATTCTAACAGCGACAAACCGTATTCACAACACAGAGTTGTCTTTATCTTTATGATATAGTTTTTAAATTCACCCATTAATATGAAATTGCATGTTTTTTTAGAATTAAAATTAATACTGATGTGATATTATCTATTATAATTAGTTGTCATTGTTGTAAATAAGACTTGAAGATGCCAAAAAATATTTGTTCTTTTTCCTCTATTATGTTCGTTTTATTGTTGCTAGTACTTCCTTGTAAAGAAGTCTTGGCTGTTGAAGTCTTGTCACTTTATCAAGGCAAAATCGAAACAGAGGACCAGTCGAGTGTTAATCGACGCAAAGCAATAAAAGAAGCACTATCGGTGGTCATGGTAAAAGTAGGTGGAACAAAAAAAATTCTTACCAAGCCAGTTGTTAAAAAAGCAATAAATAACTACAACTTATACTTAGCTCAATATCAATATGAATCAGATGAGCTAGGAACCTTGTACTTACAGGCTCAATTTAACGAGAGCAAAATAAATACTTTTTTTCAAACCCACCAACTGCCATTATGGGGAAGTCTAAGGCCGCAAACATTAGTATGGCTCGTTGAAGAGGATATGCTCTCTCGCAAAATAGTTTCAAGTATTAGCTCTTCGCAGTTACCTATGATTGTTCAAAAGTATTCTCAAACACGTGGCTTACCCGTACTTATGCCTATAATGGATTTAGAAGATTCACAAAATATCTCATTAAGTGATGTTTGGGGAAAATTTTATCAGCCTATCACTATTGCCTCTAAAAGGTATGAAGCAGAATCGATTGTCGCGATGAGATTATCTAACGCGAGTTTATTGGCAGAAGAAAAATTTGAGCATAATAAAAAAGAGCGTGTTGTTATTGATTGCGGCTTATTGTGCAGACAAGATGAAGACAAAATTTATTATGCTCTTGATTGGACTTATATCAGTAATAATAAAACGGTGACTAAACACTACACTGGCTTTGATAAGCAGCTACTGATAAAAGAAGCGCTTGATGATATAACAGAAACAACCTATGAAAAATATGCGCTGACAACATCAGATGAACAAAGCTTTATTATAGAAGTAGCCAATGTTAATTCATTAAATACGTACGTGAAAATTTTTAATTTTTTAGATGATTTATCCAACGTAAGTAATGTTACTTTAATAGAAGCAGACGGTATTAGACGGGTTTTTAGTTTAAACATAATAGGCTCAAAAGAAGCATTATTAAACGCCTTAGCTTTAAATAATGATTTACAGCAATTTATCGACCCATTTGCATCACAAAGCGAAATGGGTGAAACAATCCACCCAGTTTTTAATTGGAAAAGTAATGACTGAATCAACGCAGTTAGCACTAAAAGTGCAATTACCTGACGATGAAACTTTTAGTAGCTATAAGTCATTGCAAAATGACGCTATTAGTAAACAGCTTCAGCATTTTGTGCGCCGTTCGGAAAATGACAGCCCCTGCTTTTTTTATCTATTTGGCTTAGCAGGAGTTGGAAAATCACACCTTCTACACGCAAGTAGTCATTATGCAGCACAACTGGGCAAGTCTTCTGTTTGCTTATCTTGTGCAGAGTTAATACACCTACCAATTGAAGTGCTTGATGGTTTAGAACAAATGAACTTAATTTGTTTAGATGATATACAATTAGTCGCAGGTAATGCCTTGTGGCAAAAAGCTATTTTCGATTTATATAATAGGGTATTAGAACAAAATAATTGTTTACTGATAACTGGCAACCAAAGTGCTAATCAACTTGATATTAGCCTACCTGATCTTGTATCTCGGCTTTCTTGGGGATTAACTGAGCAGTTAAAGCCACTAGATGATGCCCAAAAAATTGTTGCTTTACAGTATAGAGCAAACCAAAGAGGCTTAGTGTTATCTTATGAAGTCGTTAGTTTTTTATTAACGCGATTAAGTCGTGATATGACAAGTCTAATAAATAGCCTTGATGAACTAGATAAAGCGTCTATTTTACAGCAACGTAAAATAACTATTCCGTTTATCAAAGAAGTGTTAGCTTACGATTAACTTGTAACTAACCTGAACTCGGCTTAACAGATACTTCTCTAGCAGCTATTTTTCCTAGCTTCAGCGTTAAATTCATTTGCAATAGGCAAGCTATTGACGCATGAATTTGCCTTGAATCAAGAAAAAGTATCAAGCTAGAGATGGTTTTATATGTTAAATCAATAAACTAGGTGAAATTAAGTTATCTCTTAAACCGAGTTCAGGTTAACTAAACTTAAAAGCATGAAAACCAAACCATAAAAAAAACCTTCAAATATGAAAGCTTTTTTTTCAACATTACAGGTTAATGAATGTGTTTTGGCAACGTTTTTTCTATATATCTAAATGTATTAACTGGGCGATTAAGTAGGTTGTTACTTTCGTTGTCAACGTCATTACTTTTAATGCTTAAGCTTCTTAAACTAGGACTGATATATAAGTTCTCTATCCAATCATTTCCCATTACCATTGGGATAGGGAGCGGTAGTGAAGAAACGGCGGTTACGCTGTCAAATTCAGGTAACACATTTTCTGCGCTAAATTGAACTCTAGGTTTGATACTAGCCTCACCGATACGGCCACGCTGTCCCCATTCTACAATATAATCATTTGCGTAAACTATATCTCCTGTGGGTTGATTGGTAACAGCGACATCACGGTCAAGACCATAGCGTGCTTTCATCATAACTTCTTCAAATAACATGGCATAATCTTCTCTTATACTCGAATAGGCATAATAATCATTAGCCGTATCAGGGCTGAAAAAAGCAGCTACATCATTGGGTAAGTAACTTTTTTGTGTTGCATTTGCATTTGCGCCTTTAAAGCTTACCTCTCCCAGTCGATACATTTCATCGCTTGTTAATGGATAGCGCTGGCTTAACTCGAGAGATTTTGTATTCAGACAATTGTTTCCATCCCAGTTACAAGCCGCTTCAAGGACTGTTCTACTATCGCTATGAATTAGCCATTGCGTACTAGGTAAAAAGTCATTGGCGTGGGCTAACTCGTGATACATTAGTGAGGCTAAGCGATATAAAGCGGAGTCTGCGCTACGCGAAATCCGTTCGTCGATACCGATGTATTCACTCGCGTAGTTGTTATTTTTAACATAGCGCCAAGGCATTTTAAATTGTAGCTCGTTACCGAAAGAAGCTCTGTAATCAGGGGCTTGGTTGATTGTATCTCGCTCTTGTGGTGTTAACCAAAAGTTATTCGGATCTAGATAAATAGCACCGGTTACGGCCCAGTAAAAAGAAGGGCGGACATCATATGAAATAACAATGGCGGTTGTTGCTCTTAATAGGTTTTTAAAATCGTTATGTGGGTCTTGGTTGGTTAAAAAATCTTTAAACCTTTTGCCCATCCATTCATGAGACACAACTACTCTGTCCATAATGTCATCTACAGAAGGCGTTACGGCCGCTATAACACTGTCTTCTTGAGCAATTAACGGCAGTGTACTAAAACGACATGAACTGTTTAACTCATTAGAGTAAACACAGTTAACTAAATCTTCTGCGTAAGGGCTTGAGCTACTGTAAGGAAATACTTTCGCTAGCCTGTCTTCAAAATAAACATTTTCGGTATCTATTGCAGCGGCTGGTTCAACTAACACAGCCACTTTATCTGAATAGGTTGTACCATTACTAGTGGCACTAACTTCAAACGTGACTAGCGTATCAACATTAACATCTGGAGCATCAAAATATATGGCTTTTTTGCCGTCAGTATTATCATCGGTCAATGTAACTTCAGGCCCTTGTGTTTTAACCCAGCTAATAGTGCTTAAATCAACAGAGTCAGCGAATGATGCTCTTAAAGAAACTTTATTTCCTGTGCGGGCTTCGTGTGAAAGCCTCGCCGTGACTTCACTTGTTTGATTAATGACTTCTACAGAATGTGTTGCGGTTTGAGTTGCACCATTATTTGCCTTATATGAAACAGAAAAACTATAATCCCCGGCAGAGGTAGGGGTAAAAGAGATAACCTTTGAGCTTTTAGCTAAAACAGTGACACCGCTTCCAGCAGTTTGTTGCCATTGAATATCAGTGAGCTCATTTTCAGTATCTAATAAGAAAAGATCGACACTTTGCTGGATCATTACTTCATCATCAAGCTGCTGGATCATTACTTCATCATCAAGCTGAATGATACTTGAATTAGGTGATTGACTGTCTGTATCTGGAAGAGAACTCCCTGAGCCACCACACCCAGAAAGTATGCTCAGTAACAGAGCTGAAATTAATGTATAATTAGATGTTTTTAATAGCTTATTCATGAACAACCTTCTTTATTTTGATCTGTTTTTTGTCATCTTTCGTTATTAATACGAGATGACAAGCTAGCTTGATCATTTATATTTATATTAAGTTAAGTTAAGTTAAGTTAAGTTAAGTTAAGTTAAGTTAAGTTAAGTTAATCTTTCTTTTTTCTAATACTTAAACCAAGCTCCTGACCACGGTATTTTGCGTAATAACTACAACCAATAAACATAATCGTAGCGAAAAGTAACTCCAAAGACGCCCAAATTCTATCTTCAGGTATAACCCAAAGTGTGGTCAAACTATGAAGAAAATAAATGAGTACGATGAAGTTAGACCATGCATAAGTAAAAGGGTTACCTTGTATTAATCCCTTTAAGGGAAAAAGCAAAGGTAAAGTAAACATAATTAGCGATAAGGTAGGGCTTAAGCTTTCACTTGGATTTAAAACAATTAACCACAAAGGCATATAAACAAGTAATGCAATATATCCTGTTAAACCGATGATTTTATAATTAATCGTTGATAATTTTTGTTGCGTCATAAAATACTACTATTTGCGATTAAGAAAAAAAGGTTAATACGTTTTCAGGTGGTCTGCCAATAATTGCTCGAGAGCCATTTGAAACGATAGGGCGTTCAATAAGTTTAGGGGTTGTAACCATTGCAGCAATTAAGGTTTCATCATTAGCCCCTTTTAGGTTTTGTGAACTAAATTCAGCTTCTTTCACACGCATCATTTGAACCGTTTCACAACCTAACTCAGCTTTCAACGTTAACAGTTCTTCACTTGATAATGGGGTTTTCAAATATTCAACAATGGTTAAGTTTTTTTCGTTATCAATGTTTTCTTTGATAAGTTCAAGCGTTTGTCTGCTTTTAGAACATCTTGCATTGTGATAAATAGTTAGCATGATATGTCGATTTCTAATAATAAATATGAATGAATTTTACTGGTTGCATTATTATTGTCAATCTATTGAGTGTAGTTATGGCTATTAATGGCTATATTAATGATTATATTAATGATTATATAAAAAGTTAACCCAACAACAGATATTTCTATTAATTCTTACTATTGACCTAATGCAATGGGTGTAGTGGTATAACACATTTGATTCAGTTGATAAGTACTCTTTCGCAAGCAGCGCTCTACTTACGACAGAAATAAAAATACAGATACAAAAGTGCAGGTACAAAAGTATAGGCATATAAGTAAAACTATAACCGTTTTAACTTATTTTCTTCTTCTTGAAACTGCAAAATTCTCGCTTTAATACGTTTTTTAATTAAGGGCTGATCATCAACAAAGTTATAACTTGTATGAAGCTCATCAACCGCTTTACTATAAACACCTAGTAGTGCATACACTTCTGCTTTTGTCATGTGCATTAAACCAAAATTCTTTTGGCCTTCATAAACAGAAGTTAAAATATCATAAGCTATAAAGTTGCCAGGATGAACAATTAAAAAGTCTTGTAATAGGTGCGCAGACTTTTGATATTCTTTAGCACTTAATAAAGCGTTCGCATAGTTAAGGGTTACCACCGCATTATTTGGCATAATTAAGTTTAACCGCTCAAGCATTGCTATGGCCGCTTTATAGTCTTTTAATTCCAGCAAAACATCGGTCAAGGCATCTACATAGAAAAGGTTATTTTTATCTTCAGCCTTTAATGCCTCAAGCATTTCCTTGGCTTTTATCGTTTGTTTATCTTCAAAATAAGAAAGAGCTAAGCCATACTCTGCTGCTTTTTTAATGGCATAAGATCTATTTTTAAGTATTTTATTGTAATAACTGATATTACTTTTTGCATTACCTTGATACCTTGCTTTGATTCTAGATTTAGCTAGTTCAAACGCTAAGCTTGGCGGCAGGTTTCTAGGCGGGTAGTTATGTGCTCTTTGCCTAGCATCAGCAATCCGTGCTTCTGGCACGGGGTGAGTTAAGAGCATTGCAGGTGGTTTGCTCGCGTATCGATATTTTACCGACATTTTAGTGAAGAAGTTAGGTGCCCCTTGTGGATCGAAATTACTGCTCGCCAATAGAGCAATACCGACACGATCTGCTTCTTTTTCGTTTCCGCGAGTGTAGTTAATACCAGCTTGTTGACCGGCAGCCATACTAACACTTAAAGTCGCCATCCCGAGTGCTGGATTTACCAACGCTAGCAAAATACCCGAAAGCATCCCGGCAGTGCTTAAAGCTTGTGTTTGATTTTGTGATTCAATTCTTCTGGCTAAGTGGCGCTGTGTAACGTGGGATATTTCATGGGCAATAACCGAAGCTAACTCACTTTCTGTTTCTGCAGTTGTAATTAAGCCACTATGAATACCAACATGACCGCCAAAAAAAGCAAAAGCGTTAAGTTCGTTGTTGTTAATGATAAAGAACTTGAAAGCATAATTAACGTCTTGAGCATTTTTAACAAGCTTATTACCTAAGTGGTTTATATATTCAATTAATACAGGGTCTTGTATAAGAGGAGAGCTTGCTCTTAGCTGTCTCATCATGGCGTTACCAATTTGACGCTCTTTATCTAATGATAAAACACTTACCCCTGAAATACCGATATCAGGTAACTTGTTCTTATCATTGCTATTGGCATTGGCGTTATAGCTAGTGGTTAAGGCTATCAGTATAAAAGTGAAAAAACTGATAAAAAAAGGTTTTAGATTGAACTGCATCATATTGTTTGGTGGGGTTTCCCATTTTCGTTTAAATGTATTCAGCTTAAAAAGTAATTACTCGACTAGCTTAACATAAGCTTTTCTAATCTTTCGGTGAATATCGCTTTAAATTAGCTAATTAATGGTTATAGTTATCTTACATTGGCTAATTTGTTATTGTTTAAGACTACCGCATTGTTAAAAAATTCAGTTTATTTGTCAAAAAGTGAACATTTTTAACAAATTAAAAGGATAATGCTGCATTTATATTAATAGTTCTAGTTTAAACTGTTAGTATTGATTAAATATTCCTTTATCCAGTGAGCTTCAAGCAATGCAATTAACTCATTACGACGCGAGTGAAGAGCGATGTCCTTTACCGCTGGTTAACATGCGTTTAATGTTGAAAAATATGCAAAAAGGTTGCTGCTTAATGCTTAAGGTTTCAGATAGTAGCTCGAAAAAGGATATCCCGAAATACCTTGATAAACACGGTTATCATTATGTTACAAAAAAGATTAACTTACACTTGGTTGAAATTTCAATTTATGTTTAATTAACGTTAAGATAGAGCCTATTTAACCTGAACTCGGTTTAAGAGATAGCTTAATTTTACGTAGTTTATTGATTTAACATATTATGTGTTAAGCCGAGTTCAGGTTATTTTAAACGCTAAGAGAATAAAACTTTACACCTTCAAGCATTACATTTTCAAGAAGAACAAGGAAGCGCATGATCAAACTCTTTACAGATTGGTATAAACTTAAATTTTCAGATCCCAATGCCGTCGCATTAGTTCTAATTTTAGTCGGTGTTTTTTTACTCTTTGCTTTATTTAGTAATATTTTAATGCCGGTTTTTGTAGCGATAGCGGTTGCTTTCTTGTTAGATTTGCCAACCAATAAACTTGTCGACATGAAGTTATCTAGATTGGCGGCTACGATTATTGTTGTGAGTGTTTTTATTAGTTTTTCGTTACTCGCATTACTTGGTTTGATGCCAATAATTTGGCAACAAAGTAGTACCCTATTGCAAGAAGTGCCTTCTATGTTTGCACAAGGGCAAACCTATTTACTTACACTACCAGATAAATATCCTGAAATATTTCAAGCTTCTCAAATAGAAACCTTTATATCTTCTTTTAAAGATAAAATGCTTGAGTGGGGGGAGTTGGTTTTGAAGGCTTCTTTAAATTCTCTTTCAAACCTTGTTGCGTTATTAATTTACTTGATTTTAGTACCTTTAATGGTCTTTTTCTTCTTAAAAGATAAAAAGGATATATTGGCTAATTTTTCACTTTTTATCCCTAAAGAGCGAAAAATGGCAAGAAAAGTTGGTAAAGAAATGAACCAGCAAGTACTGAATTACATTCGTGGTAAAGTCATTGAAATCATTATTGTTGGCGCATCGACGACACTAGCTTTCGTCTTACTTGGGTTGAACTATGCTGTTTTACTAGGGCTTATTGTAGGTCTTTCGGTATTGGTACCTTATGTGGGAGCAACGGTAGTCACTATACCTGTTTTCTTGGTCGCATTATTTCAATGGGGATTTGGCAATGAACTTGGCTATGTAATGCTTGCTTATGGTCTTATTCAAGCGATAGATGGTAACTTAATTGTGCCACTGTTGTTTTCTGAAGCTGTTAACCTTCATCCTGTCACTATTATTATTGCTGTTATTTTCTTTGGTGGTTTATGGGGATTTTGGGGGGTTTTCTTTGCTATTCCTTTGGCAACGTTAGTGAAAGCCGTTATTAATGCATGGCCATCCGGAACACAAGAACAGGTTGTAGAGCCGAGTTAACTCGGCCCTTAAAATACCTTAAAACACATCACAAACTCTCTGCATTTTCCTATCTGGTATTAAATTTGCTGTTTCATATGAAATGTCAAAAAAACATCATGAAGGTTAAATGCAGTTATCAACTTATGTCCCTCGATTTGATAAAGATAAGTTTAGTCAAATAAAAGGATTAGGTACGCCTATTCTTGTTATGGCGGCTTTAGGCATGGTTATTCTACCAATGTCTTCATGGCTATTAGATTTACTCTTTTCTTTTAATATCGCTTTATCTCTTGTTGTACTCCTTATTACGGTTTATACCCTTAAACCACTCGATTTTGGAGCTTTCCCCTCGGTATTGCTTATCGCAACCATCTTAAGGTTAGCACTTAACGTGGCCAGTACGCGTGTGGTTTTACTTGATGGTCACCAAGGGCCTGAGTCGGCCGGTAAAGTTATTGAAGCGTTTGGCTCTGTTGTAATAGGAGGCAACTATGCGGTAGGTCTTGTTGTTTTCCTCATACTAATCATTATTAACTTTGTGGTAATAACTAAAGGTGCAGGTCGAATTTCAGAGGTGACAGCTCGATTCACTTTAGATGCCATGCCAGGTAAGCAAATGGCAATAGATGCCGATTTAAATGCCGGGTTTATTAATCAAGAACAAGCTAGAGAAAGACGAATTGAAGTAACTAGCGAAGCTGATTTTTATGGGTCAATGGATGGTGCCAGTAAATTCGTAAAAGGGGATGCCATCGCCGGTATTTTGATCTTGTTTATTAATATTGTTGGTGGCTTAACCATTGGTATGGTTCAACATGAACTAAGCTTTAATGAAGCCGTAGAAATATACACACTGCTTACCATAGGGGATGGTTTAGTTGCCCAGATCCCGGGCTTATTACTAAGCGTAGCAACGGCAATCGTCGTTACCAGACAAAACACATCAGAAGACTTAGGTGACCAAGTTAGCGGGCAGTTAGGGCAAAATAAATCACTCTATATAGCCGCTGCGATTATGCTCATTATGGGTGTTATTCCTGGTATGCCACACTTTGTATTTATTTTGTTTAGCGTTGTTATTGCAGTAGGAGCTTTTTTAGGCTCTAAAAACAAAGTGAACAAAGCGGAGGCTATTGCAAAAGAGGTTGCAGAAGAAAAAATACATAGCCAACAAAAAGAAGAGGAAATAAAAGAGCTTGATTGGGATGATGTATCTCATGTAGATATTATTGGGTTAGAAATAGGTTATCGTTTAATTCCTTTAGTTGATAAAGGGCAGGGAGGGGAGTTACTCAGTCGGATTAAAGGGGTAAGAAAAAAGCTTTCTCAAGAATTTGGATTTTTAGTCCCGGCAGTACATATAAGAGATAACCTAGACTTAGAGCCTAATGCTTATCGTATCTCTTTAATGGGGGTAACTGTAGGTAGCGCCGAAATACGTCATGATCAAGAGCTAGCTATCAATCCAGGTCAAGTTTTTGGCCCGCTTGAGGGAGTAGAAACCAAAGATCCGGCTTTTGGGTTAGACGCCGTATGGATTAATAATAACCAACGAGAGCAAGCACAAACGTTAGGTTATACCGTGGTTGACTCGGCAACTGTGCTTGCAACCCATCTTAGCCAAGTACTTACTAATAATGCGGCACAACTATTGGGTCATGAAGAGGTGCAGAACTTACTTGACTTACTCGGCAAGACTTACCCGAAACTTGTTGAAGGTTTTATTCCTGATGTTCTAACGTTAAGTACAGTCGTAAAGGTCTTACAAAGCCTTATGAATGAAGGTGTAGCGGTTAGAGATATGCGCTCTATTATTCAAACCCTTGTTGAATATGGTCCTAAAAGCCAAGACCCTGAAGTGCTTACCGCTGCCGTGCGAATTAGTTTAAGAAAGTTCATTATTCAAGATCTTGTCGGATCAGAAACAGAAGTACCTGTCATAACATTGGCTCCTGAATTGGAACAAATGTTGCACCAGTCAATGCAAATGGCTGGAGATGACGGTGCGGGCATCGAACCTGGGTTAGCAGAAAGGTTACAAACCTCTTTAAGTGAAGGAGCTTCAGAGCAAGAACTTGCAGGGGATACACCTATTTTACTAACGTCAGGTATTTTACGTACGGTTTTGGCTAAGTTTGTCAAATTTACTATTCCAAGCCTAAGAGTCATTTCTTATCAAGAAATACCAGATGATAAACAGATTAAAATTGTTAGTGCAATTGGCCAGACTTAGTACTTTTGTCCTAATGGAAATAGCTATTAGATGAATATGATTAAATTCAGTGGAGGTTATAATGAAAATTAAACGCTTTGTAGCTAAAGATATAAGAACAGCCCTCGTCAATATCAAAGAAGAACTTGGTGAAGAAGCTGTGATAATGTCAAATAAAAAGATACCCGAAGGTGTCGAGTTAATGGCGGCGATTGATTATAACCAAGATGCGCCAAATAAACTAAGTAAGCACAAGAATAGCCAAAATCATTCGTCAGTGGCTAACGACTCACCATTATCCATTACGGAAGAAGCTGAAGCTAAAGAGGCCTTAGCTAAAGAATTGATGCTCAAAGAAAGCATAGATAAAGAATCGAAAAATATTGGTGTTAAAAAAGAAGATAGCGTAATTCAAGGGAATGATAGTGCTGCTACAAGCCAACCCGCAGATAGTTTATCAGCCTTGCTGAAAAGAGATGTGCAAAGCAACCAAAATTTGACATCAAGTTCTAAGTTAGAACCTTCTATACAGTTAAATGAAGAGATGAATTTTGATGAAGAAGCTAGTATAGAAGAGCAATTAAAAAGTTTTACACAAAGACTCAGAAATTCAACTCCTGAAGGAATAATTGAAGCGCCAACGCCTTTATCTACATCAAAACCACTTGTTAGCTCAGATCCTCTTATGCAGTCGGTACAAAATGAGAACAATGTAGGTACAGCGCTAGGGGGGGGAAGTGCACAGCCAGTTCATCATTCTTCAAGTCCTTTATCAGCTTCTTCACCTGCTTCTTCATCTGCTTCTTCATCAGTAATAGAAAGCCAAGAACTATCCCAAATCAAAGCTGAAATGGCTTCAATTCGTTCTTTGTTAGAACATCAGATGTCTGGTCTTATGTGGCAAAACCTAGCGCAAAAAGATCCCCACAGGGCGATGTTAAATGACAAATTAATAGGTCTTGGTTTAACAGACATTATTGCAGAGCAAATCTCAGGTTACGTAACGGAAAAAGATAATAAAGATGAAGCGTGGATACAAGCTTTATCACTTCTGTCGGAGCAATTGAATACAACGAAAAACGATATACTCAATCGCGGTGGTGTTGTTGCTTTAGTGGGCCCAACCGGTGTGGGTAAAACAACAACAGCGGCAAAGCTTGCAGCGCGATTTAGTCAAATACATGGCAAAAATGAAGTAGTACTTATTTCTACAGATACTTATCGAATTGCAGGTTTTGAGCAGTTAACAATATACGGCGAAATGATAGGTTGCCCGGTTGAGTTAGCAAAAACCAGTGATGAGCTTGATTTACTATTGCACCGTTATATGGATAAAAAATTAGTGTTAATAGACACCGCAGGTATGGGACAAAGGGATTTAAGATTATCAAATCATTTGTCTACCTTGGTAACAAGTACAATGGTTAAAGTACGAAACTACCTTGTACTTTCAGCAACGAGTCAACATCAAGTGATGCAAGAAAACGTGGAACACTTTAAAAAAATTCCTCTATCTGCGTGTATTTATACTAAGCTTGATGAAAGTGTCAGTATTGGGGAGTTGCTTTCTATTTCAATTCAAAATGGCCTTCCTTTAGCTTATTTAACCGATGGTCAAAAAGTGCCTGAAGACATCAAAGTGGCGAACACAGAAAAACTGGTTCACTTGGCTGATAACATGACCAATAAATTAAGGAGTAATGATGCAGTGGCAAAACAAGCTAGGGTATCCGTCCCATCGCCAATGGTCTCATAATGTTTTTTTGTGTTAGTCAGTATTGATACGGCGTGCTGAATTTGTGAATGGTAAGGGTGATAAGTGAGTAGCAAAACATGATAGATCAAGCGAGTGGTTTAAGGAAGTCTGAGCACAATCAAAAAGTAAAAGTTATCGCTATCTCGGGCGGTAAAGGGGGCGTAGGGAAAACAAATGTCACCTTAAATACAGCTGTTGCTTTAGGGCGCCAAGGTAAAAAAGTGGTCGTTCTTGATGCCGATTTAGGTCTTGCTAATGTCGATGTGATGTTAGGGTTAAGAGTACAAAAAAACATATCTCATGTACTTTCTGGTGAATGCGATTTGGACGACATAATGCTTGATGGTCCCGCGGGCATAAAGATCATACCGGCAACATCGGGTTCGCAGTCGATGGTTGATTTAAAAGTGACCGAACATGCTGGATTGATAAGAGCATTTAGTGAAATGCAAGCTAAGTTTGATGTGCTTATTATTGATACTGCCGCAGGTATTTCTGAGATGGTCTTAAGTTTTACTCGAGCAGCGCAAGACGTTGTTTTGGTTGTTTGCGATGAGCCTACTTCTATTACAGATTGTTATGCTTTGATGAAATTACTCAGTAGAGATCATGAAATTTACAAATTTAAAGTCGTCGCCAATATGATTCGAAATGAAAAAGAAGGTCAGCAACTTTTTAATAAACTACTGACCGTTTCAGATAGATTTTTAGACGTAACTTTAGAACTAGTCGGGGTTATTCCTTTTGATGAGAATATTCGTCGCTCAGTTAGAAAGCAACAAGTGATTGTTGAAGCATTTCCTGATTCTCCCGCTTCATTGGCTTTTAACGATTTTGCGGTGAAAATCAATCAGTGGCCCATCCCTCAACAAGCGTCAGGGCATTTAGAGTTTTTCATAGAGCAACTAATTACGCATTAATCGGTAACGAGGTACGGCTTTAACGTGTTAAATATAAACTCCTATCAAAACCCTTTAAGCAAAACAGAACTTGTCGAAGCGTATGGTGTTTTGGTAAAAAAAATAGCTTATCACTTACTTGCAAGGTTACCTGCAAGTGTCTTAGTAGATGACCTAATTCAATCGGGGATGATTGGTTTATTCGAAGCTTACAATAACTTTGATCCAAGTAAAGGAGCGAGTTTTGACACGTTTGCAGGAATACGTATTCGAGGCTCTATGCTTGACGAAATGCGAAGAGGCGATTGGACACCTCGGTCAGTACACCGCAATAGTCGGTTAGTAAGTGATGCGATAAAAATGTTATCGAGTCGTTTAGGGCGAGATCCTATTGATCAGGAAGTAGCAGAGTATTTAGAAATATCATTGGATGATTATCACCAAATCTTATTAGATGTAAGTAACGGTAAAATACTTGAATTTAATGATATGAGTGTCAATGAAGATAAAATAAACCTCGATGACAGCTTTTACGCACAAAGCACATACCAAGAAATTGAACGACAAGCATTTAAAGAAGGGCTTACCCGCTGTATAGCAACATTACCCGAAAGAGAATCACTTGTGCTCTCACTTTATTATGATGAGGAACTGAATCTAAAAGCCATAGGTGAAGTTATTGATGTAAGTGAATCAAGAGTGAGTCAAATTTTAAGCCAAGCAATGCATAGATTAAAAGCAAAAATGCAAGATTGGTCACATGATGTTTAAAGTGATTTATACATACTTCACACTTTATCAATGACTAAACTAAAATGCAGTTAACTAAAAGTTCTCGCAACTTAATACATTTGGACTAAGCTATTATTATAACGTTTTGTTTATTTAACCCGTATCGCAGGAGGTAGCCCTTGGATACTAATATGAAGATACTTGTAGTAGATGATTTTTCAACGATGAGACGAATTGTAAAAAATTTACTGCGCGACTTAGGTTTTACTAATATTTCAGAGGCAGACGATGGCAATACTGCTTTACCTATGTTGCAAGGTGGTGATTTCGACTTTGTTGTTACCGATTGGAATATGCCTGGTATGCAGGGTATAGATTTATTAAAAGCGATCAGGGCAGATAGTAGTCTGTCGCATATTCCCGTTTTGTTAATTACAGCAGAGGCCAAAAAAGAGCAAATAGTGATGGCGGCACAAGCAGGTGTCAACGGTTATATTGTTAAGCCATTTACTGCTGCAACGTTAAAAACAAAACTAGATAAAATATTTGAACGATTAGGTTAATTGATTTAAGGGTATTTCCGTATTAAGAGAAGCATTTGCCAACAGATTATCTAATATTTCCACACAAGAATTCTCACACTATATTAGTTAGTTAATGCTCATTTAAAAGCATTGAATAACGTATTACAAATTGAATATTAATAATGCTTTAAAAGTTATTGGTTGAAACTTATTAAGGTATTAAGGATTTTGCATGAGCGTTGCAACAATGAACCAAATATCGTTAGATCAAGCGAAGTTGTTAGTAGAGTTGTTAGAAGCTGACAAGCAAGAAGAAGCTGATAAAATAATTGATAACATTCAAAGCTCAAGTCATTCAGAGCTTTTTGCTGAAATAGGCAAACTAACCCGTCAGTTACATGAATCTATGTCAAATTTTCATCTCGATTCCCGTTTAAACGACCTCGCAACGGCCGATATTCCGGATGCTAAAGAAAGACTAAATTATGTTATTACCCGCACCGAAGAGGCAGCTAATAAAACCATGGACGCTGTAGAAAGCACTCTACCTATGCTCAATAACTTGTCAGGCCAAGTAAGTCGAATAACACCAGCATGGACAGAACTTATGGATAATGATCTTAAGGTGAATGATTTTAAAGTGCTTTGCGCAGATTTAGATACACTGCTTAGTGATACCAATAAAGACACTAAAAAAATACATGACTTAATGAATGAAGTGTTAATGGCACAAGATTTTCAAGACCTTACCGGCCAAGTTATTCGTCAAGTCATAGACTTAGTAAGGGAAGTAGAAGAAAGCTTAATTAACATGTTAACGGTCTTTGGTATATCACCAGAACAAAATGCAAGTGAAGTGAGTAAACGCAAAGTAGGAGATAACTTAGTAGAAGGTCCTATTATGGATGCTGAAAACCGAGATGATGTGGTCGCTGACCAAGATGATGTTGACGATTTATTGTCTAGCTTAGGCTTTTAGGGAGAATAATAATGTCGTTTGAGGTTGACGAAGAAATTCTTCAAGATTTCCTAGTTGAAGCTGGAGAAATTTTAGAGTCGCTATCTGAAGAATTAGTAGAGCTTGAAAATGACGGTGACAATGAAGAGTTACTCAATTCAATTTTCAGAGGCTTTCACACGATAAAAGGTGGCGCTGGATTTTTGTCCCTCACCGAGCTTGTTGACGTATGTCATTGGGCTGAAAATATCTTTGACTTGTTGCGTCGAAATAAACGTCAAGTTGATGCGGAATTAATGGATACTATTTTACAGGCTCTTGATACCATTAATGCGATGTTTGAACTTGTACAAAACAGAGAGCCTTTAATTAAAGCAGAAGATAACCTGTTAGCTGAGCTAGAGAAACTCAGTGTCCCTGAATCAGCACAAGAAGAGATTCAAGAAGGAGCGCCAGAGGTATCAACGGCAATGGCAGATGAAATGCCTAGTTCGCTTGAGACAAGTTCTTCTGAAATAACGGATGAGTCAAGTGCTAATAGCGATACGTCAGATGAAACATATAGCAGTAATTCAGCTCTTGATGAAATGACTCAAGATGAGTTTGAAAGTTTACTTGATGAACTTCACGGTACTAAACAACCAGAAGTCAGTGAACATAATAACTCATCCCCCCCTGATGTAACTCCCAACGACAGCGCTACTGAGAATGGCGATATTTCTGAGGATGAGTTTGAATCCTTACTCGACAATATTCATGGTGAAGGTAAGTTTGATGCAACAGAACAAACAGCCACTGCAGTAAAAAAAGAAGCAGAGCCTTTAGTAGAGCAAGCAAGCGAGACCGAAAACCAATCAGAGGAGGATATGCTCGAAGATCATTTCGAATCTTTACTTGATGAGTTACATGGTAAAGGTGAAGCACCTAGCAGCGCTAATAAGTCTGACACACTAACAAACACAGAGCCTGTTAAAAAGCCTGAAGTTGTATTGAATAATGTATCTACTAATACCGAAGAGACTAAAGTGAGTTCAGGTACTGCGAGTCAACCCACCAAACCTGTTGTTAATAAAACCGAAAAAGATCCATCCGCTAAAAAAGCATCAACACCGGCCCCTAAGGCCGAGTCGACAGTAAGAGTAGACACCAGAAGACTTGATGAAATTATGAATATGGTTGGTGAGCTCGTACTTGTAAGAAACCGATTAACAAGCCTTGGCGTTGTTACTGGAGACGAAACTCTAAGCAAAGCGGTTACCAATTTAGATGCTGTAACGACAGATCTTCAAGGGGCGGTCATGAAAACCCGCATGCAACCTATTAAGAAAGTTTTTGGTCGCTTTCCTCGGGTAGTAAGAGATCTAGCGCGTAGCTTAGAAAAAGAAATAAAATTAATTTTAGAGGGAGAAGAAACCGATTTAGATAAAAACTTAGTAGAAGCCTTAGCCGATCCCCTTGTACATTTAGTTCGAAATTCTGTTGACCATGGCATTGAATTGCCCAGTGATAGGGAACAAGCAGGTAAAGAAAAAGAAGGAGTTATTATCTTAAAAGCTTCTCAAGAGGGAGATCATATACTGCTAACTATAAAAGATGACGGCGCAGGTATGGATGCAGAGAAGTTAAAGAGTATCGCTGTAGATAAAGGCGTAATTGATATTGATGCTGCCGATAAAATGCCAGATAAAGAAGCATTTAACCTTATTTTTGCACCAGGTTTTTCTACTAAAACAGAGATATCAGAAGTCTCAGGGCGTGGCGTAGGGATGGACGTGGTAAAAACTAAAATAAGTCAGTTAAATGGCTCGATTAATATTGACTCTGAAATAGGTAAAGGTACTGTTTTAGAGATAAAAGTCCCCCTTACGTTAGCTATATTACCTACATTGATGGTTAATGTTGGTACTCAAATCTTTGCTTTACCTCTTGCCTCAGTAAATGAAATATTTCACCTAGATCTAAATGAAACCAATAAGGTTGATGGCCAACTTACGATTATTGTAAGGAATAAAGCAATACCCTTGTTCTATCTAGATAAATGGTTATCTGCCCAACCTCATACCGATGCTCTTGTTGATAAAGGTCATGTTGTCTTGATGCAACTAGGGGAAAAACAGGTCGCTTTTGTTGTAGACAGTTTAATAGGGCAAGAAGAAGTAGTGATTAAACCATTAGATAATTTACTACATGGCACACCAGGTATGTCTGGCGCGACAATTACCAGTGATGGAGGAATAGCACTTATTGTAGATATTCCTAACTTACTTAAATTTCATGGAAAAAACATTATTTAGCTACTTAAATAGTTAAATAATGTTTTTTCAAAACATATTTGTTTAAGGCGCAAAATGAATAAAGGAAAATATCGTGGATAAATTGAGTGTTGTAGGCATATTAATAGGGTTAATGGCTATCTATGTCGGCTTCACGTTAGATGGAGGCGCGATAAGTGCATTGTTTGCTTTACCTGCATTTATTATTGTAATAGGTGGCACTGTTGGTGCGGTTGTTTTGCAGTCTTCAGCTCAAGAGTTCTTTCACGCATTAACACTCATTAAATGGGTTTTTATTCCTCCACATTATGATATTGATGAAGGTATTGAAAACATCACATTTTGGGCAGGTAAATCTCGAGGTTCAGGTTATTTATCATTAGAAGATATTGCTTTAGATGAAGAAGATACCTTTATTAGTAAAGCCTTAAATTTACTGGTTGATGGGGTAAACGTTGAAGAGCTGAACGAAACACTTTCTTTAGAATTAGAGCTCTATAGAGAGCATAACTTGCGTGCCGCCAATATTTTTGAAGCGATGGGAGGATATAGCCCAACTATAGGTATTCTTGGAGCGGTACTAGGACTAATTAATGCGATGAACCATCTAGCAACTCCAGAGCTGCTTGGCCATGGTATTTCAACCGCTTTTGTAGCCACTATCTACGGTGTCGGTTTTGCAAACTTATTATTTTTACCGGTAGCAAATAAAATCAGGTCAATAATTCATCATCAAACCCTATACCGTGAAATGATTTGTGAAGGGATAGCCTCAATTGCTGAAGGGGAAAGCCCACTATCTATTAAGAATAAACTGTCTGCTTATAGGTTAAGGTCATTATGAGGTGTGCTGGTAAAAAGTCATATCCCATTAAAATGGATAGACGAGAGAACGCTAGGAATGAAAATGTTCATCGTTGGCTAATTTCTTATGCTGATTATATGACACTTATGTTTGCATTGTTTGTGGTGCTCTATGCGATGGCATTGGTAAACGAAGAGCCATTTGAAGCCATTACGGAGTCTTTGGGTAAGGTGTTTTTAGTTGATAAAAACAAACCACTACGAAAAGAAAAAGGTGATGACATACTCCCTGTACAAAACGATACTCAAGATAAGATACTGCATGGGAATAATATCGTACTAACTAAAAGTGATATTGTCGACTCAGATAGCCAGGAAAACAATATTATTATTGACCCCTCGAAACAGCATGTTGAAAAAGATTTATCAAACGTTTCAAATGAAATACAGGGAGAGCAACTTATTGCATTAGAGGAAACGCTCAACACCTCTTTAGATAAATTGTTAACCAATGAACTTGTAACGATAGAGCTTAAAGGTGATTGGCTAGAAATAGGTTTAAGCAGTGGGTTACTTTTTCCAAGCGGCTCTTCATCATTAATATCGTCAGCCGAACCAATTTTAATTGATATATTTGACGTATTAAAGCCTATAAATAACTTTGTAAGAATTAGAGGCTATACTGATAATCAGCCAATCAATACTGAAATATTTATCTCAAATTGGGAGTTATCTGTATATAGAGCGACATCAGTATTGAAAGTTTTTGAAAGACTTACAATGCAGCCGTCTCGAATGGCCATTGAAGGTTACGGGCAATATCAACCCGTAGCAAGCAATAATACGGAGCAAGGGCGAGCAAAAAATAGACGGGTTGTTATTGCTGTTTCAAAATTTGGTATTGAAAAGTAGCTAACCTGAACTCGTTTTATATATTAAATTTCAACAAACTATTGGCTTACAACTAACTTAAACACTAGAAGAAACATCAGAACAATTCACTTAAGCATGATAAGAGGCTAAGGAAATGTCTAATACCAGACGAGACAAAAATGATAATGATGAAGTGCTGCAATGGGTAACTTTTAAATTAGAAAACGAAACATACGGCATTAACGTAATGCAAGTGCAGGAAGTCTTAAGGTACACAGAAATTGCTCCTGTACCAGGGGCTCCATATTATGTTTTGGGCATTATAAATTTACGAGGTAGTGTGGTTACAGTGATTGATACTAGGTCTCGCTTTGATTTAAGTCCAACCGAAAACACTGAAAATACGCGCATTATTGTTATAGAGTCGGAAAAGCAAGTAGTAGGTATTTTAGTTGATAGCGTTGCTGAAGTTGTTTACTTAAAGCAATCTGAAATAGATGAAACGCCTAGCGTCGGAAATGAGGATAATGCAAAGTTCATTCAAGGGGTTTCTAATAGAGACGGTCAACTCCTTATTTTAGTTGATTTAGAGCAATTATTATCAGACGAAGAGTGGGAATCGATAAAGTCATTTTAAAAATTTAAAGTAAACTTAAGCAATACAAGCATAAACAAAAAATCACAAAACAAAAAAATGATGTTATTATATTGCTAATTATGAATTCGGTTTTTTTTTATGGACTTTAAGACTTTGAATTTTACACACTTTAAATATTTTCGTGTTTTATTATTTATCCCTTTATTTTTTATCTCAGCATGCTCATCTACTTCACACCACACGGCTTCGCAAGAGAGAAAAGTTGAAGAAGGTGATTCACGTGATCCCCTTGAAGTGATAAATCGCCCATTCTGGACATTTACATGGGACTATGCAGATAAATATGTTGCTAAACCAGCGTCCGATATCTATACAACTTACACTCATCCTGAAATTCGTACTGGCCTTTACAATATGGCCTTAAATTTGAATGAGCCAGCGAGTGCAATTAACAGTTTATTACAACTTAAGTTTGAAAAAGCAGCCAAAAGTACTGGTCGTTTTGTATTGAACTCAACTATTGGCCTTTTTGGTTTTTTTGACCCTGCAAGTGATTTTGAATGGACCGGTGATCAAGAGGAATTTGGCGAAGTACTTGGGTTTTATGGTGTAGGTGATGGACCATACCTAGTTGTTCCCGCTCTTGGACCAAGTTCAGTAAGAGAAGAGGTTGGTGATTATGTTGATGGATTATACTGGCCATTAGCCGTTATTGATTTTTGGCCTAATATTTTCCGACTTAGTATACTGGCATTGGAAGGAAGGGCAGCGTTAAGAGATCAAGAACAACTAGTGGTAGAGTCAATGGACTCTTACGAGTTTGTTAAAAACGCTTATTTTCAAAATATGAATTATCGCTTATATGATGGCTCTCCGCCAATCATTGTAGATGAAGATGAAGAAGAGGAAATTGATGCCTACCTTGAAGAGCTTGATGAACTCGATTAAGGAATTATTTTTAATCATTTTAATGAATAGGTTAACTCACATTTATTTATAAAAAGCTTTGTTGAACTCGAGATTAGCTTGCTGTTTTAATAATGTTTTATTTTTTTAAAGAGAATGGTTTTTACGTTAAATAATAATTTCCTGAATTTCTTTAGTTATATAAGCAATAAACGGGTACCTATATACTGCCATTTTTGTTAGAATTGCAAAAAAATTTATCTGTACGTTATTTATTGGAAGAAAAATATGAATATCATTGAAGGCTCTTTTGAAGCTAAAGGCAAAAAGTTTGCTATTGTTGTGTCACGATTTAACCACTTTATTGTAGATAGTTTGTTAGAAGGTGCAATTGATGCACTTAAAAGACACGGCAATGTTTCTGATACCGATATTACCGTAGTGCGTGTACCTGGCGCTTACGAACTACCTTTGGCAGCGAAGAAAATAGCTAATAAAGGAAATGTTGACGCTATTATTGCAATTGGCGCAGTAATTCGTGGTGGCACACCTCATTTCGATTTTGTTGCTGGTGAGTCAAATAAAGGTCTTGCGCAAGTTTGTTTGGATGCTGAAATTCCAGTTTCTTTTGGTGTAATTACAACAGACTCTATTGAGCAAGCGATTGAAAGAGCGGGAACTAAAGCCGGCAATAAAGGTGCTGAAGCAGCTCTTGGTGCGCTTGAAATGGTTAACGTACTTAGCCAAATATAAGGTATAACGATGAAGCCATCTCCTAGAAGAAAAGCAAGAGAATTAGCTGTTCAGGCAATTTACTCTTGGCAAGTAAGTGGAAACTCAGTATCAGATATTGAAACAAACTTTTTAATGGATAACGCTAAAAGGCGCTTTGACATTGAATATTTTCAATTGCTTTTACGTGGAGTTTGTAAAGAAATTGAAGACGTTGATGCTAACTTGTCACCTAATGTAGATAGACCGCTGGATGATATTGATCAAGTTGAAAAGGCTATTTTAAGAGTTGCAGCTTTCGAGTTAAAAGCATGTCAAGATGTTCCTTATCGCGTCATTATTAATGAAGCCATAGAACTTGCAAAAAGTTTTGCTGCTGACGATAGCCATAAATTCATTAATGGTGTTCTCGATAAAGTCGTAAAAATTAGCCGCCCTGAAGCATAAAAATGAAAGAGTTTGAATTAATTAAACATTTTTTTACTGAACAAATTGTAAAGCGGAAAGATGTTATTAAAGGAATTGGAGATGATTGCGCAATTATCGACATACCTGCTCAACAAAATGTAGTTGTGACAACTGACACGCTCGTGTCAGGTGTCCACTTCCCACACGATACACATCCAAATGCGATAGGGCATAAGGCGATTGCAGTTAATTTATCAGATATTGCGGCAATGGGCGCAGAGCCTTGTTGGATCTCAATAGCAATAACACTTCCAAAAGTAGATAAAGAATGGTTGCAAGCATTTTGTGATGGCGTTTTTGAACTCTGTGAATATTATAATGTAGAGTTAATTGGAGGCGACACAACGCAAGGACCGCTTAGTATCACTGTTACAGCACAAGGGTTAATCCCTGAGGGAAAATCTCTCCTTCGCAGTGGAGCGCAATCTGGTGATTGGCTTTACGTAACAGGTGAAGTCGGTGATGCCGCATTAGCATTGAAACATTTTCATAAGCAAATCAGTCTTCCTTTAGAATATATTAAACCTTTAAGAGAAAAGCTTGATAGACCAAAAGCAAGAGTCTTAGCTGGGCAGGCAATTCGTGAATACGCCTCTTCTGCAATTGATTTATCTGATGGATTGGTTTCTGATTTAAATCACATTTGTCAGGCCTCTGATGTAGGAGCTAATATTGTTCTTGATAAGCTCCCTTTATCTCAGATGATGCTAGATAGCTTACCCTTTGAAGAAGCCGCTTCATTAGCACTTGTTGGAGGCGATGATTACGAGATTTTATTTACTGTATCTGAAGATAATAAAGTAGGAATGGAAACCGCTTTAGCAAATACAGGAACTAAAATAACGTGCATAGGCCAAACCAACAAATCGAAAGTCGTTTCTACGACAATAAATAATCAAGTTGTTCCTATTCAAACAACTAGCTTCGAACATTTTACTGATAAATAGCACTAGCAAGGCAAAAAATGTCCTCACCTAAAGTATGCTTTAACCTTAAAGATCCAATTCAAATACTCGCCGTTGGCTTTGGTAGTGGGTTGGTACCTAAAGCCCCTGGCACTTTTGGAACTTTAGCGGCAATCCCTTTCTTTTTAGCTTTGTCTTTATTAAGTCCTATACAGTATTTAGTTATTGTTTCAATTTTGAGTGTAGCTGGAATCTACATTTGTCAAAAGGCGGCAACCTATGCAGGCGTCCATGATCATGGTGCTATTGTTTGGGATGAATTTATCGGATATTTTATCACCATGTTTATGATTCCAGTTAGCTGGCAATCTATTTTAGTGGGTTTTATTCTTTTTAGGTTTTTTGATATTCTTAAACCATGGCCCATCTCAATAGCAGATAAAAAACTAGAAGGTGGATTTGGTATTATGTTTGATGATATTTTAGCTGGATTCTTTTCTTTAGCTATCATGCATGTCATATTTTAACGATTTATCCTCTATTAAACCTCAAAAATAACATCCTAATTTGCTGAAAATTAAAATCAAAAAAAATTAATCTTCATATCAAGTAATATCTTATAGTTTTATTTCAATTTTTGTTCTATTTTTAATAGTGAGAGTACTAAATACTTACTATGAAAAGTGGGTATTTATTCACTATTGTTTTGACGACGAGAAGTTAAACCACTTATTGAATTGAGGATAAAAGATGAAAATAAACCTTTCAGGACACCATGTTGAAATTACCGATACCATTAAAGATGATTTGGAAGAAAAATTTCATAAAATATCTAATCATTTCCCAAGTTTAATTTCTTTAGACATTATTATTTCCAAAGAAAAAAATTCACATAACATCGAACTCATTACTAATTATGAGGGGAGTAGAATCGCTGTGAGTGGAAAAGATGATGTAATGTATCCTGCAATAAATAGTGCGATAAAAAAATTAGACGCGGCATTAAAACACAAGAAAGGGCAACTCAAAGCTAATTTGCACAGTAAACCTGACGCAACAACCCCAGAAATCGCCCATGAAAAAATTCAAGAAATGGATTTATAAACCAGTTTCGTTAAAGATAAGTTAACAAACTGTATACGCAACGTGTTATTTTCAATGTTTAGCTTATATTTTATGCAAACAAATTATTTATTGATTTTAACACTTGCGCCCATTTAATTAATCTATACAATGCGCATCCAGTTCCAAGGGGTTCAGGCAAAAACCTAACTCAGTGGAGTGTTTTGATAAGTTATCTTTCCTATAATTAGCAAATTTAACCGACTTAACGTTTAATAAATTAACTTTTTAAAATTAATTTCAAATAAATGTTGACATCAAAACTCGGAAGCGTACAATACGCATCCTCTTCGGGCTAGC
>JBMYWR010000021.1:0-30170 GCA_049607625.1 Colwellia sp. | reverse complement strand
TGAGATTAGTGACTAGCCCGTTTTGCCCGCAGATGAACAGGATAAGAGCGGATGAGACACTAGACCTTTTGGGGAAGAGCTACAAAAAAGACCTTTGCAATAAAGTTATCACCACAGAGATCTGAGAGGCTATGCCTTGCACCTTTTATTTTGCCCTGAGCTTAAACCGCCTGGCCACATGCCCAGCCACCGGCCCAGCAAAATTGAAAGTTATATCCACCTAGCCAACCTGTTACATCAATTACTTCGCCGATAAAAAATAAACCTGGTTGTTTTTTACTTTCAAAGGTCTTACTTGAAAGCTCGTCGGTATTTACACCGCCGAGTGTCACCTCGGCTGTCCTGTAACCTTCAGTACCATTTGGTTTGATTATCCAGTTGTGTAAGTACTCACTTAGTTGCGCGATGTCTTGATGGTTTAGTTGCTTAACGGGCTTATCAGCAATAACACCTTCAGCTACTAATACATCAACAAAACGTTTAGGTAATAAAGTTGCTGCTAGGTTTTTAACTGATTTATCACCTTGCTCACTTTGCCATTGTACAAGAAGTTCACTCATTTTATGCTCTGGAAGTAAGTTAATGCTCACTGCTTCTCCAGCCTTCCAAAAAGAAGAGATTTGTAAAATAGCAGGGCCAGATAAACCTCGGTGAGTAAATAGAATGTTTTCTTTAAAAGATACGCCACTTTCACTGGTTACTTGTGTCGGTAAACTAATACCTGACAAGCCGTCAAAACGTTGTTTATCGTGGTCGTGCAAGGTAAAAGGAACTAAAGCGGCGGTAGTTTCTAATACGTTCAAATTAAATTGTTCAGCAATCTTATAACCGATAGGGGTAGCACCAAGTTTAGGCATGGTTAAGCCGCCAGAAGCAACAACAAGAGACTGGCACTGGTAAGTTTTATCGCTAGTTTTTACTATGTATTTATAATGACTAGACTCTTTATCTTCAGCGTTTGCCTTGTTATCTATTTTACTGACAGACAGTACTTCTGTGCGTAGGTCAACTTTAACACCAGCCCACTCGCATTCGGTCATCAAAATATCAACTAAGTCTTGCGCTTTATCATCGCAAAATAATTGCCCTAAGGTTTTATGATGATAATTCAAACCATGCCTGTCTACTAAGTCGATAAAGTCTTGAGCGCTATAACGACTTAATGCCGATTTAGTAAAATGTGGATTTTGGCAAAGATAATTTTCAGGTGAAGCACTTTCGTTGGTAAAGTTACATCTTCCGCCACCACTAATTAAGATTTTTCGTGCTGGCTTTTTTCCCATATCAACAACAGTCACATTTTTTCCACGGTAGCCAGCTTGAGCTGCACACATTAAGCCAGCGGCACCTGCTCCAATTACTAATACATCTGTTGATATCACGTTTAAGCCTTTTTAACTTTTGAAAATCGAATAATAGAAACGATAAGTTGAACAATGGGTATTATAGATGTTATATCACTCATTGTATTGTGCACATCCATTTTCTTAGCAGATAAAGCTTATTTAAAAATGAGCTGCTAAAGCGGCCGATATTTTGAAGGTCTAGAGCAATAGCGATTTGACTTAAGCAAAGTACACTTATACCAGTTCTATTAAGTTTGTGATCTTGTTCTACGAAGGGAGAATGAATCAGGGCAAAGGCGCTCGATAGAGTAATAGCTGGCTATTGGGATAAAGAACAAAGGGTTGAAAGAGGAAACTGCAACACCAACTGAAAAGCTCGGTGTTGCTAATAAACAACGGGGTTTGCCTTACCAGGTAGTTAACTATAAGCAATGTACAAAGTAATGTTATTCGTAATTACGTTGACGCTTTGTTTTGACAACCGCGATGTACGCGTGCCAACTTGCTAAAGCTAGAATAGGCATAGTGATGATAAACCCAAAGCCTAAAGTAAGTACACTAACAGTAACCATTGCGACTATAATCATTGCCCAAATTAGCATAGGAGTCGTATTCGCACTAACAGCTTTAATTGATGTTGTTAATGCCGTCATGATATCAACTCTTCGTTCTACCATAATTTGTGGGGTAAAAGCCGATAATGAAAATACAACAGCTGAAATGATTGCACCTGCGATTATTCCCATTGATAGAAAGCTAATGAGTTGTTCAATATTTGGGCTCATGTTGCTTGGATAAAGAACATGTATAAGCGTAGCGATACGCATCCACGCTATCATAATAATTACGAGTAACAATGCAAACCCCCATTCACCTACGGGGTTACGAAACATTGACTTAAAGCTATGTTTAAATGTTGGAGTATGACCTTTTTCTAATTCCCAAGCTACGTCATATAAGCCGGTAGCAAATGCAGGCCCAATTAGCGTAAATGCAACGATAGAAGGGAGTATATACAAATGGTTATTAGTCGATAAAACTACAAAACAAATAGCCACAGGGATTATGCTAAATACTAAGCCATAACATATAGAAATTAGAGGAGAGTGAATTAGATCTTTAATTGCTAAGCTCAGCCAATGAAATGGGGCTAAATTTGATACCGTATTAACATCAATAGCTCGGCTAAATTCTCTTGTTTTAATTCGTTTACGTATATTTGCTTTATTTTCAATATGTGAAGAAGACATATAATTCACCTAATATAAAATTGCGTGTATAGGAACATACGCTAAAAAGGCTTATTTAGTTCACTGCTACGCTTATGAACTATTTGTTAATAAAAGGGGGAGATAATTACTCATTGTAATCTAAAGGAAATAAAAAAGGGACCTGACATTTCAGATCCCTAATAAAGTATCAGCCCAGTTTAACACTGAGCTTAGGTATGAAGCTAAAAAGCTAACATAAAAAACTATTCAATTACATTTGTGATTGAATATAGTTTTGTAGACCAATTTTTTCAATTAATCCAAGATGCTGAGTTAACCAGTAAATGTGATCCATTTCGGTATCTACTAATAGCTCTTCTAAAATGGTACGACTAACGTAATCTTTCTCAGCTTCACATATGGTGATTATTTTGCGTAAACTATCTGCTACTTCGTATTCAGAGGCAAGATCAAATTCAAGCATTTCTTTCACGTTGCTGCCTATATTTACTTTTGCGCGAGAAACCGTATCAGGTTTGCCACCTAAGAAGAGAATGCGCTCGGTAAGTTTTTTAGCATGGTCTAATTCTTCTTCATGTTCGTGGGCAATTTTCTCACTAAGCTTGGTAATATCCCAGTCTTCATAAATTTTTGAATGAGCTAAATATTGGTCCATTGAAGTTAATTCAAGTGTTAACTGCTTATTCAGGTTATCAATAACGAGTTGATTGTTTTTCATAACACTAAGCCTCCATCATAGATTGTAGGTAATTTTCGATACCGGCTTGCTCAATTAAAAATTGTTGAGCTTCTATCCAGTCGCCATGCTCTTCTTCGTACTCTAAAATTTCTGTCAGAATATCTCTACTGACATAATCTTGCTCTTGCTCGCATAAAGCAATACCTTCTTTGAGCTGAATAATTTGTTCGTCTTGGAAATCTAAATTACATTGCAACATTTCGGCGGCATGCTCACCAATCTTTAACCTGCCTAATTGCTGTAAGTTAGGTAACCCTTCTAAGAATAAAATACGCTCTATCAAGTCATCAGCTTGCTTCATATCTTTGATAGATTTTTTATAATCTTTTTTATTTAGAGCAGCTAAACCCCAGTTTTTATATATACGGGCGTGTAAAAAGTATTGATTAATAGAAGTGAGTTCGCTGGTTAATACTTGGTTCAAGCAAGTAAGTACTTTGCTTTTTCCTTTCATGCGTATTCCTTATGCTACTAAGTCGTATTGTGCACTTAATATAGCTTGAAAACGATAAGCTAACAAGGGGGGGAATAGAGAGGTAACTGAGAACTAATTGATATTTAAGTAGGAAAACTAAATAAATTGTTTAAATTCTGAAGATAAAGTCGATGTTATTGTGAATAAATTAAGCTGCTGCAGAAGTTGCTTCTGAAATTTGCATTAACTTACTGGTTAATACTTTCTTCGCGCAAGAACAGCATTGACCACATTGTGTTGCTACATTTAACTCTTTTTTTAACTGTTGCATTGTAACAGCGCCTTCTTCAACAGCGTTTTCGATAGCAGTGTCAGTAACAGCATGGCATAAACAAACAAACATAATATAAACTTCAATGAATGGTAAAACAATAAGCAAATAGTAATCTAAATGAGAATGATTATCAAATCTATTTGGCGATTTGTGATAATTTATATGTTAAAAAATGTACGAAATACTATTGTTGTTTTGAACTAATCATATAAAAAATTAAAAAAAACATGGTGTTAAAGGTTTTTTTAAATAGTTTGTATTACTTGTGTGCATGATAGCAATGTTATTAAATGAAGTAGTTATCATGCGCTTTAACGCAAAACGACACAAGTTGTGCATTATACGTTGAGTATAAAAGATGAAAACTGATATGATAAATCCAATTCTTAAATACAAATGATTAACGAATAAGTTCCTATATGAAAAACTGTGCAATATTAACTATGGATAACCTCGAAAACTACGAGTGCTACGACGAATTACTTGATAAGCCTTTAGCAGGAAAAGGTTGGAAAACCGAACTCGTTTCTTGGCGAACACCCAATGTTAATTGGGCTAAATTTGATATTGTTATTATTCGTAGTCCTTGGGATTACCAAGATGATGCTGATGCATTTCTCGCTGTTTTACAGGAAATAAAGGCAGCGGGTGTGCCGCTAGATAACTCCATAGAAACCGTAAAGTGGAATATTGATAAAATTTATTTAGCCGACTTATCAGAAAAAGAGGTAAATATTGTACCGACTTTATGGCAAGAGACTTTTTCTGCGGACAGCCTTAACGGTTATTTTGAGCATTTTAATACCGATCAAATTATTATTAAGCCGCGTATTAGTGCTAATGCAGACAATACTTTTTGGCTTAAAAAAGACTCGGCAATGCAAGAGAAAGAGCATCTTGAGCAAGCCTTTGAACACCGTAATTTTATGGTTCAACCGTTCATCGAAACGGTATTAAGTGAAGGTGAGTTTTCGGTATTTTATTTTGACGGACAATATAGTCACGCCATTTTAAAAACCCCGAAAGATGATGATTTTCGAGTTCAAGAAGAGCACGGTGGTCGTTTAAAGCTTATTAAACCTGAAACCAGCCTAGTGAATCAATCTGAACAAACTTTAGCAACGATCACAGAAGTGATAGGTGAAATGCCTTTATATGCACGTTTAGACTTTGTTCGAGTACCTGCAACAGAGCAAGGGCATTGTTTTGCTATTATGGAAGCAGAGCTTATAGAGCCATCGCTATACTTTAATATGGATAGTGAATCTCCACAGCGTTTTGCCGATGCTTTTGAGCAACGTATGGCAAGAAATTCGGCTGAATAGTTGTAAAGGTAAGAGAAAAGCTTGAAAGCGAAAAGGCTTGAAGGCTTGAAGGTGGAGTTTTTTGCACTTGTAGGAGCAGGCTTTAGCCACGAAGGTTTTGGTTTTAGCTAGTTAAGACATAAGAACGTTTTTACCACAGAGGGCACCGAGGCGCTGCGCTCACAGAGGAAGACAAAGAGATCGCGGCTAAAGCACGCTCCTACAAAAGTGATTTAACGAGGTGGTTGTTGCTTTGGTAGGTGAGGCTTCAACCTTACAAGCGTAGCGCAAGAAACAAGCCCGTTTTGCCCGCAGATTAGACAAAGAGATCGCGGCTAAAGCACGCTCCCGCAAAAGTGATTTACCTACGCTGTTTTTAATAATAGTTTGGTGTCTGTTTCCTTGCTCTTACTCTAAAAGGTCTATTCACTCATCCGCACTTATCCTATTCATCTGCGGGCAAAGCGGGCTTGTGTCTAATCTTTGTCCTAAACCGAGCTTAAATTAATAGCCGCAATTTTTACAGCTGGAATAAGTTCACTACCATCACTTTTGGCATACGCCAGTAATTGGCTCTTCATAGATTGCGCCCAAAAAAGCTGAATATGGTTCACGACAAAATCAGCAGTTTGCTCATCAGTTTTCTTGTAAGCGTTATTACTGGCAATTTGATTCGCCATTTTAATTATATTTTCAAGTTGAGAAATACTCATTTACTCTGTTTTCCTTATTTAGTCATTATGCGAAGAGTTGGTATAAACAACATGTCGGTCAGGACGCGCAAAGCCTACAAGGTTTAGTCCCGCTGTCTTTGCTAACTTTATGGCTAACGTTGTAGGTGCAGATACCGCAACAAGGCTTGGTATATTGACACTGCTTACTTTGTGAATCATTTCATAACTTGCTCTGCTAGAAATTAACGCAAAACCCTCTTGCTTATTTATTTTTTCACTGGCTAAGTGACCAATTAATTTATCTAGCGCATTGTGTCTTCCAACATCTTCAAACAAGCATTGAATTTCACCATTAGTAAGACACCAAGCAGCGCCATGCACCCCACCCGTTAAGGCTTGAAGTAGCTGATGCTTTGATATCTCTTTTATAGCATTTTGAATAGCTAAAGCCGTTGGCAATGGCTGGCCTTGTACACTGTTAACGGGTCTAATGGCTTGTTCTAAAGATTCACTTCCACAAAGCCCACAACCTGTTCTACCAACAAGGTTACGCCTGTGCTGTTTTAAAGCAGACATTTGCTGTGAGCTAATTTCAATATGTACTTCGATGCCTTTATCGGTTATATCACAATGAATGTCATATACCTGTGAAGGTTGCGTTACAATGCCTTCAGATAAACTAAACCCTAATGCAAAGGCTTCCAAGTTCACTGGCGTTGCCATCATAACGGCATGAGATATGCCATTATAAATAAGGGCGACAGCACACTCTTCGATAATATTATCGAGTTTTTGTGTCGTATGTTCACCTTCATCATTACATTTGAACACACGAACAGTATGTTCTTGATGGCCTGCATTCTGGGGCGTTTTTTCGTTATCTGACATCATTTAATGCCTCTAAATCATTCATTGCCTCTACGTTCGGCTAATGCTTACGTGATTTCTTCAAGTAATCTTTTTGCTTTTGGCTAAATTGTTTGTAACGTGTTTGCCATTGCGATGGCGAGGTTACTTTTTCAACCTGTATAGCGGTTACTTTATATTCAGGGCAGTTTGTCGCCCAATCAGAGTTGTTGGTCGTAATGACATTGGCACCACTAAATGGGTGATGGAATGTCGTATAAACAATTCCCGTTTGCATACGGCTACTGATTTTGGCTTTTAAAACAGTTTCACCAGAACGACTTGTCAAACCTAGCCAGTCACCGTCTTTGATGCCTCGCTCTTGCGCATCATGCGGGTGTATCTCAAGTACATCTTCCTCATGCCATACTTGGTTTTGGGTGCGCCTTGTTTGTGCGCCCACATTGTATTGAGAAAGAATTCTGCCGGTAGTAAGTAACAAAGGAAAACGCTTGTTTGTTTTCTCTTCTGTAGCTAAATAAGGTGTTACTGCAAACTTACCTTTGCCAATAGGGAATTGCTCTTCATGCATGGTAGGCGTACCGTCAGGGAATTCATCGTTACATGGCCACTGAATACTTCCTTGCTGTTCGAGCTTTTCGTAACTTACACGGCTAAATTGTGGCACTAATAGCGCTATTTCATCCATGATTTCACTTGGATGCTGGTAGCTCATTGGATAACCTAAGGCGTTAGAAAGCATCTGTGTAACTTCCCAGTCGGCATAAGTTGCCAATGGCTTCATTACTTTACGAACTCGGTTTATACGTCGTTCGGCATTGGTGAAAGTACCATCTTTTTCTAAAAAGGAAGAGCCAGGTAAAAAGACATGGGCGTATTTGGCTGTTTCATTCATAAAAATATCTTGAACGATTAAGCATTCTAATGATGCTAATGCGGCCTGCACATGTTGGGTGTTAGGATCAGATTGTAAAATATCTTCACCTTGAACATACATGGCTTTAAAGGTGCCTTCGATGGCAGCATCAAACATGTTTGGTATACGTAAACCCGGTTCATTATCTAGGCTAACATCCCAATTTTTTTCAAACTTAGCGCGTAATGTATCGTTACTTACATGTTGGTAGCCAGGCAGTTCTTGCGGGAAAGAACCCATATCACATGAGCCTTGCACATTGTTTTGACCACGTAACGGGTTAATACCTACACCTTCTCGGCCGATATTACCGGTAGCCATTGCTAAGTTAGCAATACCCATAACCATGGTTGAGCCTTGGCTATGTTCAGTAACACCTAAGCCATAATAAACGGCTGCATTTTTGGCGTTAGCGAAAGAACGAGCTGCTTGTCTGATTTTTTCAGCAGGAATACCCGTAATGCTGGCGTTGGTTTCAGGCGAATTTACTTCGTCTAGAATAAACTCACGCCATGCATGGTATTCATCTGTTCTTTGCGAAATAAAGTCTTTATCTTCTAACCCTTCGCTCATAATAACATGGGCAATAGCGTTAATGATTGCCACGTTAGTACCTGGTTTTATGGCAAGGTGATAATTTTCTTGAATATGTGCTGTGTTTAATAAATCAATTTCACGAGGGTCAATGACGATAAGCTGTGCTCCTTGACGCAATCGTTTACGTAACATTGAGCCAAATACCGGATGAGCATCGGTTGGGTTTGCCCCGATCACCATAATTAAATCAGACTTTAAAACAGACTCGAACGTTTGCGTACCTGCTGATTCACCTATGGTAGTTTTTAAACCGTAACCAGTAGGAGAATGACAAACACGCGCACAGGTATCGGTATTGTTGTTACCAAAGCCAGCGCGAATCAGTTTTTGTACAAGATAAGTTTCTTCATTGGTACAACGTGATGAGGTAATGCCACCCACACTGTTGCGACCATACTTTGTTTGAATGCCTTTGATTTTTTGAGCTGAAAACTCAATGGCTTCTTCCCAACTTACTTCTTGCCAAGGTTCGTCAATACTGTTTCGAATCATAGGTGAAGTTATACGGTCTTGGTGAGTAGCATAGCCAAAAGCAAATCGTCCTTTAACACAAGAGTGGCCTTGGTTTGCTTCACCGCCTTTGTAAGGCACCATACGAATGACTTCTTCGCCCTTCATTTCAGCTTTAAATGAACAGCCAACACCACAATAAGCACAGGTAGTCACAATGCTATGTTCTGGTTGTCCTTTGTCGATAACCGCTTTTTCAGTTAGCGTTGCTGTAGGGCAAGCCTGTACACAAGCACCACAGGAAACACAGTCAGAAGATAAGAAATTTTGATCGCTTGTTCCAGCACTTACTTTCGATGCAAAGCCTCGTCCTTCAATGGTTAAAGCAAAAGTACCTTGTACTTCTTCACAGGCTCGAACACAACGAGAACAAGTAATACACTTACTTGGTTCAAAGGTAAAATAAGGGTTAGATTCATCATTCTTTTCATCAAAATGATTATCGCCGTCAAAGCCATAACGAACTTCACGCAGGCCAACGGCCCCCGCCATATCTTGCAATTCACAGTCACCATTACTTGAACAGGTTAAACAGTCTAGTGGGTGATCAGAAATATAAAGCTCCATGATATTACGTCTTAATTTGGCAATATCATCGTTTTGAGTTTTGACCACCATGCCTTCTTTTACTGGCGTGGTACACGAAGCTGGATAACCGCGCATGCCTTCAACTTGCACAGCACATAAACGACAAGAGCCAAATGCCTCTAGGTTATCGCTAGCACATAATTTTGGAATATTAATGTCGTGCATTGCAGCCGCACGCATAACAGAGGTTCCTTCGGCAATATTAAGCTGCTTACCATCAATTTCAATGGAAACCATTTTGGTTGAAGTGCTAGCAGGGGTACCATAATCTTTGTTTACATCAAATGGCTTAGCAGCGCCATCGGTTGCAGGATTATAATATTTAATCATGGCTATTCTCCTGCGACGCGTTGTCGGATGTAGGTGAGAAATCTTCTGGAAAGTAAGTATAAGCGCTTCTAACTGGGAATGGGGTCATTCCGCCCATGGCACAAAGAGAGCCGTCAACCATGGTATCGCAAAGATCACTAAGTAAATTCATATTACCTGCGTGATTGTTATTTTCCTTTATTTTATCAATGACTTCTACGCCGCGAGTTGAACCTATACGACAAGGAGTACATTTACCGCAAGACTCAATTACACAAAACTCCATTGAAAATCTTGCTTGCTCTAACATATTTGCGCTGTTATCAAACACCACAATACTACCATGACCAAGTACCGCAGATGTTTTTGCGAACTCTTCATAATCAAGTAATGTTTTAAATTGTGAAGGGTGTAAATAAGCCCCTAATGGCCCGCCGACTTGAATGGTTTTTATTGATTTCCCCGTTTGAGTTCCCCCAGAGAAATTATCAAGCAGGTCTTGTAGGCTTGAGCCGAAAGGTAACTCAATTAACCCGCCTTGTTTTATATTACCAGCAAGCTGAAAAGGTAAAGTGCCTCTAGAGCGGTTTGAACCATATTCTTGGTAGCTACTGCTGCCTTTATTAATAATATAAGGCACTGCGGCTAGGGTTAAAACATTATTTACGATAGTTGGTTTACCAAATAAGCCTTCTAAAGCAGGTAGTGGTGGCTTACTTCTTACAATGCCTCGTTTGCCTTCAAGAGATTCTAAAAGCGCCGTTTCTTCACCACATATATAGGCTTCTGCACCTAACCTAACTTCAATGTTAAAAGTGGTGTCACTACCACAAATATTGTCACCTAAATACCCGGCTTCGGTGGCTTTGATGATAGCTTCTTGCAGTATTTCATCGGCAACAGGGTATTCTGATCTAAGATAGATATAGCCTTGATCAGCGCCTACTGCGATGCCGGCGATAATCATGCCTTCAATTAACATGTAAGGATCGCATTCCATTGCAAGTCTGTCAGCGAAGGAGCCTGAGTCACCTTCATCGGCATTACAAACAATGTATTTCTTTTGGGCAACAGCATCTTTAACGGTTTGCCATTTTATGCCAGTAGGGAAAGCTGCTCCACCTCGACCTCTTAAGCCAGAATCGAGAACGGTTGTTACGATGTCTTGTTGAGATTGTTGCAGTGCTTTTTTTAAGCCTGAGAATCCATCATGTTCTATGTAGTCAGATAATGAAACAGGATCTGTTATGCCAGCTCGAGCGAAGGTTAAACGGGTTTGTTGTTTTAAGTAAGCTAACTCTTCGGTTAATCCAAGCCCTAATGGATGATTTTGCGGTTTACCTTGCAAAACATTATGCGTAATGTCTTCTAAAACACTCGATATATCAGTGCTCTCTATAGGTCCATATGCCACTCTGCCTGTTGGCGTTTCAACCTCAAGTAAGGGCTCTAGCCATAGCATTCCTCTAGAACCGTTTCTAATAAGATTAACGTCTAGCTGGTTTGTCTCAATAAAGGTCGAAGTTTTTTGTGCGATGTCATTAGCGCCTAAAGATAACGCAGTGCTTTCTCTTGGTATAAAAATTTTAGTTGGCATATTCATCTACGCCTTATCGTTTTTTAAATTGGAAAGGATTTGATCAAACTTTACGTTGCTTACCCGGCCATGGAGTTCGTTATTTACTCTGATATTAGGGCCTGTAGCGCAATTACCTAAACAATACACATCATCTAAACTAAACATTTTATCGGTGGTTGTAGCATGACTTTCAATTGCCAATTTTTGTTTTACATGGCTTTCAAGTGCTTTGCTTCCTCTTGCCTGACAGGCTTCTGCACGACAAACTTGAATTTTATACTTACCTGGCTCAGTGGTTCTAAATTGATGATAGAAGCTAATAACACCATGAATTTCTGCGGGTGTTTGTTTTAGTTTTTGGGCTATTCGCTCAATAGCTTCAGGTGGAATGTAGCCAATTTCTTGTTGAATTTTATGCAGTATCGGTAACAGCGCGCCTTCTTTATTTTTTAAAGTGTCAATTATATTTTCTATATTTGAAAAGGCGGAATGAAAATCTATTTTCATATTGTCTCCTGAGGGACTGATTCGATACTTACATCTATATATGAAATTATGTTCATATTAAATAGGTATACAGCCTGAAATTATAAGTAAAAATGTTTGTGATTAAACTATAACAGCATTACTCTTATGCAATAATATGAAATTTAATTCATATGCTTTTCTTGTACTCACTAAATTAGATTAGATTAAGGTAACTGAAGTGACAAATAAAAAAGCGGTATCAAACCGGGTTCATATAAAGCCAGCATGGACATTTCAAGGTGATGATGGTGAAAAACTCGATCCTCGTTTTTTTACCTTATTGAGTGCGGTTAATGAATCAGGGAAGCTAACCAAAGCGGCTACTGATTTAGGGATGTCTTATCGTCATGTGTGGAATATTTTAAAAAAATGCACAGACTTTTTTGGCTCGGATCTTGTTGAGCTTCATAAGGGAAAAGGGGCTTCACTTACATCTCTAGGAGAGAAGCTTTTATGGGCAGAGCAATTGGCTAACGCTCGCTTTGAGCCTCAGTTAAGTAGTATTGCTTCTGAATTAAACTTAGAAATACAAAAACATTTAACAGTAAAAGAGCCCTTGCTGAGAATTGCCGCAACTTATGGTTACGCCGTTGCGTTATTGCCACAATACGCAAAAGAATTTTCATTAGACCTGCAGTACAAAACCAATGAAGAAGCGTTTAAGGCGTTAAATAGTAGAGAATGCGATGTAGCGGCATTCCATTTGCCTACAGATGTTGTTAATCAAACAGTAATAGAAAATTTTAATCAATACTTCAAGTCCAACGCCTATAAAATAATTCGCTTTGTCACAAGAAAACAAGGCTTAATAGTGCAACAAGGCAACCCCAAAGGTATTTTCCAAGTATCCGATTTATCGAATAAAGGTGTAAAGTTTATTAATAGGCAAAAAAATTCAGGGACGCGTTTATTAATTGATGAGCTATTAAATAGGGCTTCTATTGAAGATAAAAGTGTTAACGGATTTGATAATGTTGAATTTACCCATTCAGCGATAGCGGCTTATGTATCGTCAGGTATAGCTGATGTCGGTATTGGCATTGAAGCAGCGGCAGATAAGTTTGGTCTAGACTTTATTCCCTTAACAACAGAGCATTATGTGTTGGTTTGTCATAAAGAAACCTTAAAACACATAGCTTTACAGAGATTAATAGCAGAAATTAAAAGTAAAAAATTTCACCAAGCTGTTTTAGAACTCGCTGGCTACAACCCCGTTTGCTGTGGTGACGTGGTTGATTTAGAGGAGATGCTCCCTTGGTAGTATTTACTAACTGAATATACTAACTGAATATACTAACTCAATGAATTATTGCTTAGGGATAGCGAGTTTTACGTAAACATCAAAACGATTCTTTTTCATCTTAATGCTGGTAGTGGGCTTTACATTATTTAATGGCTCAGCATAACTTGGTCTTTTAACGACAACGCGATATTTAGCGAGCTCTAATGCTGGCGACAATAAATCATCGGCGTCGAGATCTTCCCCAACGAGCGATTGAAATATGCGCATCTCTTTTTTTACGGCGGCAGACTTTTCACGGTGTGGGTACATAGGATCGAGGTAAACAACATCTACAGCGTCAGCCAAACTCATATCGTTTATAGAAGATCCATGCAGTAGTTTCATGTTTTGGGCTATATCAGAAACTTCAGCATTAAGCTGAGCGCGCATAAGGCCGTCATCAAGCAAAGCGGCAACAATAGGCATGCGCTCCATCATCGTTACACGACACCCTAAACTGGCTAATACAAAAGCATCGCGGCCTAAGCCTGCTGTAGCATCGAGTACGTGAGGAGTAAACCCATGCTTTAAGCCCACAGCTTTAGCAATGTCTTGACCTCTACCACCACCAAATTTACGGCGATGGGCCGATGCTCCGTCAACTAAATCAACACAAATACCACCAAGTTTAGGCTCATCAAGTTTACGTAGTTCAAGGATCTGTTGGTTTAAGACTAATAAAAATTGCAGTTGTTCCTGTTTGCCAGCTGCTGCAATATCGCCAATATAGTTTAGGTGCCACTTTTTAGCTATTTTGCTAGCACGCTCTTTGTCGATAGAGTCGCTATAAGCAACAGCAATATGGTCTAAGTTGTTATTGGTCATGCATAAGTGTCTTGTAAGGAATTAAAATTAGCTATTTAGAGTTACTAAGCGGCTCGTTTGGTAGAGCATTATAGTATTCAAGAACGGTATCCATGTAGTTTAACCAAGTTGGTGTGGGTTGCCAAACACTAAGTAATTGCTCTTTTGCTTTTGCTTGATCTTCTTTTTTGACGATAACTTGATAAAGATATGCAAAAGTTGATGCACGATAGTTCAGTTTACAATGCACTAAGGTTTTTTCATTTTTAGGTGTGTTATGCAAATAATAGGCGAAACGGTGGAAGTCAGACAGTTTTGGATTTTCCCAATCGACTGCTATTTGCTGGTAAGACATACCAAGTGCAACGGCTTGTTTTTCGTCGTTGGTGTAATCACCAGGGATTAAATTAATGATATGAGAATAGTTATTATCAGCGATTAGGCTAAGCTTATTACTAGCAAGACCTGAGCTAGATAATTGCTCACTATGAACTCTATAGTTTTTCAGTTCGTCGAAAGCTATTTCTTTTTTAGCAAAGACTGTACTTATATTTAATAAGAACAGACAGCACAGTAAAGTGATAATTCTCAAGAAGCACCTCATTGAAAGTCAACCGACTTAAATTAGCTAGGCCACTCAATACAACAGTGGCACTAACTGTTTAAATGCTTAATTTAAACAGCTAGATAGAGTATATCACACTGATGTTTGAATATAATTGTCGCCATTAGACAACGCTATTAATCTACTTAATTGCGTTAAAGTATAGTTTGACTCTTGCTGCAAATCATTAAAATATTTTTGAATTGCGGTTAAACTTTTTTTACTTTGTAAGCCACCATCAATAATTTTTTGTGCTCTTAAGTAAGCTTCAACATCAGAGCTTAAAATGAAAGTATCCTTGCCAAGTAAACGTAAAGCGTAAGGCCCTGTATTGCCACCTAAACGTTGACCATGTTTTTTCAAAAAAGCCCACAACCCAATAATATCTTCACTGGGCCAGTTAGCAATAAGCTCGGAGAAGCTTGTATTGGTATCGGTTTGATGGTCAAAAATCATTTGGGCATTGGCTTTAATGGTTTTTACTTTATTGTAATTACGAATGATAAGCGGGCTTGCTGCTTTTCGTTCTAGCATTTCCTCGGGCATCATAAGCACCTTTTCAATATCAAAATTGAAAAAAGCTTCTTCAAAATTTGTCCATTTGTTTTCAACAACTCGCCATACAAACCCCGATTTAAATACTTGCTTGGTAAATGTAGCAAGTACTCTATCGTCACCTAATTGCGCTATATTTTGCTGAGCAGCGGTATCATCAAGGAGTTTTTTGCCTAGTATTCGTTGACCAAGTAACTCTGAAAGAGCCTCTTCACCGCCTTTTCGTTCTAGGGCGCGTGCATATAAATCATTAAACTTTTCAACCATTATAATTAACCTCTAACTCGCGCTCTTATCATTTTATACACGGCAAAACTCGCTTCCCGTTTCCCATTTTTCGATGCTAGCTTTCTTAAGCCTCTATGCCGCTATGGCGAAGTAACGCATCAATTTCGGGCGCTCTGCCTCTAAAAGCTTGGAACAGATCGCTTGGTTCTTTACTGCCACCCATTTCAAGGATGTTATGTAAAAAGGCATTACCGACTTCTTTATTAAAGATACCTTGTTCTTCAAATAAGCTGAAAGCATCAGCAGATAACACTTCTGCCCACTTGTAGCTGTAATAACCTGCAGCATAACCACCACCAAAAATGTGGCTAAAACCATGTTGAAAACGATTAAAATCAGAAGCTTTTACAACGGCATATTGTTCGCGAACATTGTTAAGTACGCTTTGAATATGGTCAGCATCACCGTTTGGTTGGTAACTTGCGTGAACGGTAAAATCAAAAATACTAAACTCTAATTGACGTAACATTTGCATGGCTGATTGGAAGTTTTTAGCCGCGAGCATTTTCTCTAATAGTGCTTGTGGTAATGGTTCATTGGTTTCATAGTGACCCGAAATAAAAGCAAGCGCTTCACTTTGCCAACACCAATTCTCTAAAAACTGACTTGGTAACTCTACAGCATCCCAAGGAACACCATTAATACCAGACACAGCACTGGCATCAATTTGAGTTAACATGTGATGAATACCATGGCCAAATTCGTGGAATAAAGTAACGACTTCATCATGGGTGAAAAGTGCAGGCATGTCGCCTACAGGGCCATTAAAGTTACAGGTAAGGTATGCAACAGGGTGTTGAATACTATTGTCGGCTAATTTACGTCGACCAACACAATCATCCATCCAAGCACCACCACGTTTTTTATCACGTGCGTATAAGTCTAAATAAAAGCTACCACGAAGTTGATTGTTGCTATCAAATACATCATAAAATTTTACATCTGTATGCCAAACATCAACACCATCTCTTAATTTTATGTTGAGCCCGAAGAGCCTGTTAACCACCTCAAATAAACCACTAACCACTTTGTCTTTAGGGAAGTATGGGCGAAGTTGTTCATCTGAAATAGCGTAACGGCTTTGTTTAAGTTTTTCACTGTAATAGGCAAGATCCCATGCTTCTAAAGAAGTCGTCTCAGATGTTTGTGGGTACTCACTTTTTATAAAATCTTTTAATTCTTTGAAATCTTTCTCACCCTGTGGTTTAGACTTTTTCGCTAAATCATTTAAAAAGCCCATAACCTCATCAGTAGAGTTTGCCATTTTAGTTGCTAAAGAGTGTTCAGCATAATTATTAAAGCCTAATAAATTTGCTAGCTCATGTTTTAAGGAAAGTAACTCGTCCATAACTGGCGAGTTATCAAATTCGTTAGCATTTGGGCCTTGATCAGACGCGCGGGTAACAAAAGCATGATACATTTTTTCTCGTAAATCACGATTGTCACAATACATCATAACGGGTAAGTAACTTGGAATATCTAAGGTGAAAGTATAACCCGCTTGGTCTTTGCTTTGAGCTACAGCTTCTGCAGCGGCTAGAACGCTATCAGGTAGGCCCGCTAATTCATCGGCTGATTCAATATTAACGCTAAACGCCTGAGTTGCATCGAGTACGTTATTACTAAAAGTAGAGCTTAACTCTGAAAGCTTGGTGACGATTTCACCATAACGCTTTTTATTTTCATCGTTTAAGGCAATGCCAGATAAGGTAAAATCACGTAATGCATTGGTTATAACTTTTTGTTGGGCGGTATTTAAGGTAGTAAATTCTTCACTGTTTTTAAGGCTTGAATAGGCGTCGAATAAACCTTGGTGCTGACCAACAAAAGTGCCATATTCAGATAATAAAGGCAGACATGATTCATAAGCTGCGCGATGTTCTTCACTACTTACTACAGAGTTCATATGAGATACGGGAGACCATAACTTAGAGAGCTTGTCGTCTATATCATCAATAGGCATGACTAAATTATCCCAAGTGTAGTGTTCGTTTTGCTCTAAAACGTCGCTAATAACCGCTTTACATTGTTCGATTAACTGCTCTACAGCAGGTTTTATATGCTCTGGCTTAATTTGAGAGAAAGCAGGTAAGTCGTTATTCAATAGTAAAGGATTAGTCATAATGGCCATGTTTTTTTTGATGAATGAGTTATTAGATGTAGTGTCTATAGGCTTTAAATTCAAGCATAAAGTTGAAAAATCATCAAATAGTACATATATAAGGTATAGATATTATTTATTTACTTTAAACGTGAGAGTTTTTTATGACACAGCATTTTGATTATTTAGCGATTGGTGCAGGTAGTGGCGGTATTGCTTCAGCAAATAGAGCAGCAAAGCTTGGTAAAAGGTCAGCGGTAATAGAGGCGAAGGTTGTTGGCGGTACCTGCGTTAACGTTGGCTGTGTTCCTAAAAAAGCGATGTGGTATGCAGGGCAAATTGCTGATGCAATGCACTATGCAAATGATTACGGTTTTAAGAATTATTTAAGTTCAGATGAAAACTCACACAAACCAAAATTTGATTGGGCTAAGTTAGTTGAAAACCGTGAATCTTACATTAAAAGAATTCATGCAGCTTACCAACGAGGGTTTGATGCAAACGATGTAACGATGATTAATGGTTTTGCCAAGTTCGTTGATAAAAACACAGTGGAAGTAAATGGTGAGCTGATCACGGCTGATCATATTACTATCGCTACCGGTGGTCGCCCTAAAAACCCTGATATTGAAGGAGCAGAATACGGTATCGACTCTGACGGTTTCTTTGCGTTAACAGAGCAACCAGAAAGTGTTGCCGTCGTTGGTGCAGGTTATATCGCGGTAGAACTTGCCGGCGTATTTCATGCACTAGGAACTAAAACACATTTACTAGTTCGCAATGCCAAGCCTCTACGTACTTTTGATGACATGTTAAGTACCACTTTGGTTGAGCAAATGGCTAAGCATGGCCCTACATTGCATAACCACAGTACGCCAAAGCGTATTGAAAAATTAAGTGATGGCCGTTTAGTGGTTCATCTAACGAATGGTCAAGCTTTAGAGCCTGTGTCATGTTTAGTGTGGGCAATCGGTAGAGAGCCTGCAACAGACAACATCAATCTAGAAGCTGCTGGCGTGGAAGTGGATGAGCATGGTTTTATACCAACCGATAAATTCCAAAATACCAATGTTGACGGTATTTACGCGGTAGGTGATAACACAGGTCGTGCACAGTTAACGCCTGTCGCCGTTGCTGCAGGCCGCCGATTATGTGAGCGTTTATTTAACAATAAGCCAAATGAGCATTTAGATTATTCAGGTATTGCAACGGTGGTATTTAGTCACCCAGTTATTGGTACGGTTGGTCTCACTGAAGCAGAAGCTGTTGCAGAATACGGCGAAGATAATATTTGTGTGTATAACTCTCAATTTACCGCGCTTTACCAAGCAATTACTGAAGATTATCGTGACCCAACACGTATGAAATTAATTTGTGCAGGTAAAGATGAAAAAGTAGTGGGCTTACATAGTATAGGTTTTGGTAGTGATGAATTATTACAAGGCTTTTCTGTGGCAATGAAAATGGGTGCAACAAAAGCAGACTTTGATAATACCATTGCTATTCACCCAACATCTGCAGAAGAATTTGTGACGATGACCTAGGGGGGAAGGCAGGAAGGCTAAAGTGCTTGAAAGCTAAAAGGCTAAAAAAACTAGAAAAATTGAAGGCTTTAAGCGGGTGGTTTTGCATTTGTAGGTGAGGGTTTACCCTTACAAGCGCAGCGCAAGAAACAAGCCCGTTTTGCCCACAGATGACGCAGATTACAGGAGAATATGCGTCCTGCATTCTCTAATAAGCTACATCCGTGTAGCGTGCAGATGAGACAAAGCCCCAATGAGGGAAAGTGAAAAAGCTTGAAGGTTAAAAGCGGGTGTTTTTTTCACTTGTAGGAGTTGGCTTTAGCCACGAAGTTGTTGATTCTATCTGGTCAAGACACCGCTTTATTAGCTAAAGTTTTTTACCACAGAGCTCTCGGAGTCCTCGGTGGTGATACTTTTACTACGAACGGCCCTAGCTCAATAAGGTATAGTGTCTCATCCGCTCTTATCCTGTTCATCTGCGGGCAAAAGTGTCTTATCTCTTGCCCTTCCAGAAAACTTCTTACTCTGCACTATCCTTTACAAAGTAAACAGACAACGCCGCAAGTAGCATGGCAAAACCGGCTAGCATAATGATATATATCGCTTGGTTATCAAAAATGCTAGTTAATATCCAGCCTGCAAAAATACCAGAAACGATTTGTGGAGCAGCAATGGTAAAGTTAAATATACCCATGTAAACACCGGTTTGTTTAACAGGTAAAGAGCCAGCTAAAATCGCATAAGGCATCGCTAAAATTGCAGCCCATGCCATACCTACACCTATCATCGGTATAAATAATGAAACAGCACCTTGTGGGACAGTAATTTCGGTAATGAATAAATTGACTAAAGTAGGCTCACTACTTTGAATAAACATAATGCTGATATAACCAATACCACCAGCAAGAAGTGATAAAGAATACGTCAACTTACGACCAATAATGCTGGCAACTTTTGCCATAAATAATGAAGCAATAGCGGCAAATAATGAATAAGCTGCAAAGATAATACCTACCCAATCACCCGCACTACCTTTTGCTTGAGCAATATGTTCAGGAATGGTGGCTACTGAATTTAAATAGCTAGGATCGAACCATTTAGCTTCTACACCCCATATGTGTTGTGTTATGGCTGGCATGGTGTAAACCCACATAATGAAAAGCGCGAACCAAGAGAAAAACTGTACTACCGCCAGTTGCTTCATCGTGGTTGGCATGGTTTTCATCAAGCCAAAAAAGTTAGCTAGTTTCGAAGATAACGGCAGAGACTCTTGCTGTTCTAACTCGGCAAGTCCATTGGTTCCAGGAGCGTATTCTTTGGTTCTAATTACGGTCCAAAGCACAGAGCCTAGCATGACTGAAGCACCAATATAAAATGCCCATATAACTGAAGGAGCGACTGTTCCCGCCGCAGAAGTGTTTTCTAAGCCGATAACATTAGTTAATACAAAGGGTAAAATTGAGCCAAATACCGCGCCAATGTTGATAAGAAAAGACTGAATAGAGTAACCAATGTTTCTTTGCTCGCTAGGTACCATATCTGATACAAGCGATCTAAACGGTTGGAATGCTAGATTAAAAGAAGCATCCATTAGGGCTAACATCATAGCGCCAAAAAATAATGGGGTAATAAAACTGGCCAGTGTTGCTGAATTCGGCATTAACAGCATACCAAGCGCAGCAGCTATCCCACCAGCTAATATGTAAGGGTTTCTTCGGCCTAGCTTATTCCATGTTTTATCTGAAGCAGAACCAACAATTGGCTGAATAAGTAAACCCATAATAGGGGCAACTAACCAAAAAAGTGATAAGGAGTGTAAATCGGCGCCTAAGTCTGAAAGTATTCTACTGGCATTTGCATTTTGTAAGGCAAAACCAAATTGAACTCCGAGAAAGCCAAAGCTTACATTCCAAATTTGCCAAAAATTTAATCGCGGTTTTTGTTGAGGGTTTATGCTATTTTCGGTCATTTTAACGACTCTTTTAATGAATTTATGTGGAAAAATAAAATGCGCACAAATGAACAATAACATCTTATAGTTATTCAGGTGTGCGCGTTACCAACGTGGTAAAAGTGTGCAATAGAATAATAGGGAATTATTCGACAACAACTCAATATAACCACTTTTTGTTGCTTAAACTATGTGTTACATACGTATTCAATGAATTTTAACTTAACACGTTTATATAAATCTTAACTTTATTTGGACTTTGTTTTTCAAATATATAAAGCAAATATATAAAGTAAATATACAAAGCCAAAATACAGGGTAAATATTCTAATCAAACTCTCTAAATAAATAAGCAGCGGCCCCTAAAAGGCCCGGTTGTTCTGCGGTGATCACATAGGTAGGTGTTTGTTTAGGGATATTAGATAAACGGCCCTTGGCTTCAAACATTGCTCTAAATTCACTTTGCTGAAGAAAATCAATAAAGCGGGGAACAATACCACCTGCAATATAAACGCCGCCTTGGGCATTCATCGTAAGAGCCAAATTTCCAGCAAAACTACCAAGTACTTTGCAAAAGTGCGAGAGGGCTTGCTTACTTATTGCACAAGAATTATTTAAGGCTTGTTTACTAATGGTTTCAGCAGAGAGTTTTGTTTGCTCTTTTGATTGTTTTTCTGTTTGTGCTAAGGCTTGATAAATTTGCTCTAAACCATAGCCTGATAAAAGTTGTTCATACGATACACGTTTTTTTAGGGGGTTTAAGTATTTTAAGATATCGATGTCTGTTTCATCGATAGCGGCAAAATCGACATGCCCCCCTTCCCCTGAATAACAATGCCATTGATTTTCTCCAGCCACAGAAACAGGTACTAGGTGTGCAACACCTAAGCCTGTGCCTGGTCCACAAACAGCAATAGGGAGTTTTAAGTTTTCTTCACCGCCGCCTATTTTAACTTTTTGATCGTCAGCTAAAAGAGGAACAGATAATGCTATGGCAGTGTAGTCATTGATAAAGGTTAAGTTAGCTAAATTAAGCGTTTCTTTAAGCGCCTTTTGAGAAAACTGCCAAGGTAAGTTAGTCATTGAAATCAGATCGTTATCTGTAGGGCATGCAATAGCTAAGCAAGCATTAATTTTGTTGTTTTCGATTTGATGATTTTTGATATAAAGGCTTAATACATCGCCTAGGCTTGAAAAGTCAGTACATTGGAATGTTTCTATTTGAGTAATTTTTTGCGTTGCGTTTTCATCAGCAATGGCAATACGGATATTTGTACCGCCAATATCCGCAATTAAATTTATAGTATTTAAAGTTGAACGAGTCATTTTTATTTTACTTCTAACGTTATAGGTTTATGTTGCCAAGTAAACTTTAGTGAGAGTACTTTGCTAGCTTCATCAAAATGATAGTCTATCATTTTACTTGCGACATTATGTCTGTCTTGATTAGTGTTGTCCTGGTTAGTACTGTTGGTTTGGCGGAGGGTAACTTCAGAAATCTCTGATTGCCAATTATGCACCACTAAAGTGATTTCTCTTTGGGTTGGCATTCCTTTGTATCCTTTACCTTGATGCGACAAATCGATTTTCAGGCCAGTCTTGCTTTGTGTGTCATTTACAGTAGTAATATTTTGCTCAGCATGAAAAACAAGTAGTTCAAATTCTCCCTTTTCATTGGCTTTATGTGTTGTGCCGTTGTCTTCGTACATTGTACCTTGGCTGCTATTTACCGAGTTATCGGCATAGTAATGTAAAGTAAGCGCTTCGCTTGAATAGTATTGGGTAGATTGAACTGCTTCAACCATAGGAATAAATGAACCCGCACGGACAAGCACTGGTAAAGTTTCTAAACGTGTTGGTACTTTTACGGTGTTATTGCCGATATATTTTTCATTGCTGAAATAATCAAACCACACGCCTGATGGTAATTCAACATTAACAAATTCAACATCAGGATCTACGACAGGGGTTACAAGAAAGGCATCACCCCATAGATAGCTACTGGCATTATCCATTGCGCTTATGTGGTCTGTTGATTTACTCTCTTCTTTGCCTTCTTCAAAGAATAGCGGGCGCATTAATGGCATGCCTGTCGTGCTATTTTGATAAGCTAAAGTGTAGTTATAAGGCAGTAATTGATATCTTAGCTTGATGAATTTTCTTAAAATATCTTGTGTTTCTTGGTCATGAAATACCACTTCAGGCGCGATACTATCTTGTGCATGTGGACGGTAAATAGGTTGAAAAACGCCATATTGAAGCCAGCGAATATACATTTCTTTATCGAAAGTCTCACCACCGGCAAAACCACCTAAATCTGAATGAGTATAAGCCATGCCGAGTACGCCCATTTGTAAGCTAAGCTCTACTTGAGGTTTTAATCCTCCCCACGAACGACTGACATCACCTGTCCATGGGATCATACCGTAACGTTGTGAACCAGCAAATCCAGAGCGCATCAAAATAAAGGGACGTTTATTGGGAGCAAGTGATAACTGATTGTCATAAACCATTTTTGCCCACTGATGACCATAAACATTATGTATGGCATCGGCATTAACCACAGAGCCATCTTTTAAGGTATGCAGTGTATCACTAGGGTGCACTTCGGGTTCGCCTAAATCACCCCACCAACCAGCCACACCTTGTTGATATAACTCACTGTAAATATTTGAAAACCATTGTTCTCCTTGATGACTAAAAACATCTATTAAGCCCGTGTTACCAAAATAAAAGTCGAAGGTTTTTGGTTGGCCACTTTCATCTTTAGCTAATGCTTCTTGCTGCGTTGCATCGAGCCATTTGTTAGAGGTTGTTAAGACAAAAGGCTCGGTAATGAGGACTGTATTAACCCCCTGATTTTTAATATCACTGATCATCTTAACTGGGGTAGGGAATGCTTCTTTGTCCCAATCTAAGTTGCCCATATGACCTTTTATGTCTTTACCAAACCAATATAAATCAAGGATGAGTGCATCGAGAGGGAAGTCTTTTTCGATGAATTTATTCACAGTATCTCGAACTTGCTTCTCGCTTTTATAGCCAAACCTCGATGCATAGTTACCTAGTGCCCAACGCGGTGGCATAGGCTGTTTACCGGTTAATTCAACATAATTATGAATAAGGCTTGGGTAGGAATCGCCAGAAAAAACAATGTAAGCACTTCTGCCTGAAACTGCTTCAAACTGCATTGTGTTTTTTTCGGTTTTACCTAAATCCATCCAGCCTTTTGCTGAGTTATCAAAAAGTAAGATGTATTTATTACTCGACATAACAGCAGGTAGGCTAAAATTCATCTGATTCGATTCGGTGGTATAACCATAATGCGCACGGTTATATAGTGGCATACGATGGCCGCGCCTATCCATACCCAGTACGCGCTCACCACCACCAAGAAGCTTTTCATTGGGCGTTAATGCAAAACGAACACCTTGTACTGGCGTAGGCGTTTTGTTCTCATCGGTGTCTAACGTCAATCCAGAAAAGTAGCCTGTTTCCTTTACCAGTAGCTTTTCATCTTGGTAGAAATGAATCGCAAAAGGATATTTTTGGATAACAGCCTTAAGCTTGTTACTTAGCAGGGTAAGAGAGTTAGATGTTTCTGAAATAACAAAAGGTTGCAGTTTAGCGTCTTCTTTTATAGCAAAAGAAGGTAATTCGTTAAAAGCATTATTTGGGCTTTTCGATAGGTAATGTACTTCAATGGCATTGTTGCCATAGTGACTTAATTTAAGTGTGTTTTCGGCTGTTGAAATGTAAACAGAGTCACCTTTAATATGATGCTTTATATAATTGTTACTGCTGCTATTGGCAATACTTTGAACAGAAAGCAGAGCGAATGAGCAAAGTAATGCCATAAGCGTGATACGTTGTAAAACATAGTGCGTGATAGAGCGCATAAAGTACCTTGTATATAATTTCGTTATGAAAGTGATATTAACCATAATATCTATACAACAATAGTTTGCATACGTATGCAGTTACAATTTTTATTTATACATACGTATGCAGACCCTATGACCTTTTTGGTGAATTGAGTATTCTTAACTACTCTTGTTAGGTGCACATTGATATGTCTGTACTAAAACTTGGCTTTATCAAAAGTTTGTAAAAGCAAACACATAAAAACTTAATGTAATCTCTGGAATGTTGTATGACGAATCAAATATGGTGGCGTGGCGCGGTAATTTATCAAATTTATCCAAGAAGTTTTTGTGATAGCAATGCCGATGGTATCGGTGATTTACCCGGCATTATCAGTAAAATGCCTTACATTGCTAGCTTAGGCGTAGATGCTATTTGGATTTCTCCTTTTTTTAAATCTCCTATGAAAGACTTTGGCTATGACATCAGCGATTATCGTGATGTAGACCCAATTTTTGGTACCTTAGACGATTTTGATACATTAATTAAAGTGGCTCACGAGCATGGCATTAAGATCATGGTCGATCAGGTGCTAAGTCATACCTCCGATCAACATCAATGGTTTCTTGAAAGCCGTGAAGACACAGAAAACGATAAAGCCGACTGGTATGTTTGGGCCGATGCGAAAGAAGATGGCACGGCACCAAATAACTGGTTGTCTATTTTTGGCGGAACTGGCTGGACTTGGAACCCTCGTCGTCAGCAGTATTACTTGCATAACTTTTTATCGAGTCAACCTGATTTAAATTTCCACAACAGTGACGTTAGAAAAGCGGTATTAGATAATGTTGAGTTTTGGCTCAAGCGTGGCGTAGATGGCTTTAGGCTTGATGCGATAAACTTCTGTTTTCATGATAAGTTACTTCGAGATAACCCCGCTAAACCGAAAGAGTTAAGACAAAGTATTGGTTTCGATGAAAAGAATCCTTATGCATACCAATACCATTACTTCAATAATACCCAAGATGAAAATATTGGCTTTATTGAATCTATTCGCTCATTACTAAACAAGTACCCTAATACGGTTGCGTTAGGTGAAATTTCTTCAGAAGACTCACTTAAAACGATGGCAGAATACACCCAAGGCAATGGCCGCTTACATATGGGTTATAGCTTTGACTTATTAACAGATGATTTTAGTACTCGTTATATAAGACAAGTGGTTGAAACGCTAGAAAGCAGAGTAAGTGATGGCTGGCCATGTTGGGCGGTATCTAACCATGATGTAGAGCGCGTTGTTTCAAGGTGGTCAGATGAAAACAATGTGCAGTCAAAAGAACAGACCGTTGTTTTTGCCAAAATGTTATATGCGATGATTTCTTCACTGAGAGGCAGTATTTGTAGTTATCAAGGTGAAGAGCTCGGTTTACCAGAAGCCGATGTTGCTTATGAAGATATTCAAGACCCATACGGAATTGCTTTTTGGCCGCAATTTAAAGGGCGCGATGGTTGTAGAACACCGCACCCTTGGGAAGACAAAGCTGTTAATGCTGGCTTTAGTTCAGCAAAGCCATGGTTACCGGTTTCTAGCGAACATTACGCCAAAGCAGTGAACGTGCAAGAGACAGATGAAAATTCGGTGTTAAATAGCTATAGGCATTTTAATCAATGGCGTAAACAGCAGTCGGCACTTTTATATGGTGATATTGCTTTTGTTGATACACCAGAAGAAATTTTAGCTTTTGTTCGTACCTATGTTAACGAGGAAGGTGAGCAAGAAAAATTATTTGTTTGCTTTAACTTTACTCAAGAGCAACAAAGCTTTTCAGTTGAGAATGTAGAGCAAGACTTAAGCTCATTAACCGTATTAACTGAGCATCAACTTAGCAGTGGCATACTGAATACCGGTACGATAGAAATGCCTGCATACGGTTGTTTCTATGCTAAATCAAGCAGTTAATTTAAGAACTCTTAATTGTTTCTTCACTATATTTATTGAATAGGAAGCTTTAATGCGTACAAACTTTAAATCGAAATTATTGGCCGCCTTTACGGCCTTTTCATGTGTTTATACTGTTCATGGTGTCGGGGCTGAAAAAGATTCGGCGGCGTTAAACACGGCATCGCAACTTGAAGCGAAAGCGATAAAATTAGCGCCTTACCAACAACGTAGCTTTGAAGAGGAAGTTTTTTACTTTGTCCTACCTGATCGCTTCGAAAATGGTGATAAAAGTAACGACTTAGGTGCAAAAGCAGATGATAAAAAGCGCGCTTTATCTCACGGTGGTCTTGATGTTACGCATAAAGGCATGTATCACGGTGGAGACCTTAACGGACTAACCGCTAAACTTGATTATCTTGATAACATGGGCGTTACGGCAGTTTGGCTAACACCTATTTTACGTAACCAAGCAATGCAAGACGGTACGTCAGGTTATCATGGTTATTGGATATTAGACTTTACTGAAATCGATCCTCACTTAGGTAGTAATGCAGAATTAAAGCACTTCATTGACCAAGCCCATAAACGCAACATGAAAGTGTTTTTTGACATTATTACCAACCACACAGCAGATGTAATTAAGTATAAAGAGTGTCATGGTGAAAGTGGTAATGAATGGCTTTTTGAAGAAAAAAACTGTCCGTTTAAATCTTTAGCGCAAGTGGCTAAGGGAGATACCTATACGCCTTTTATTCAGCCAGGCAATGAAACATTAAAATATCCACAATGGCTAAATAGTACTGAGGTTTATCACAACCAAGGTGACTCACATTGGGCCGGTGAAAGTGCTTTACGAGGTGATTTTTCAGGGCTTGATGATGTCGATACCAATAGTGAAGTTGCTGAAAAAGGTATGATTGACATTTATAAAGCCATTGTTGATGAATTCAGACCTGATGGCTTTAGAATTGATACCGTTAAGCACGTAAATATGGAATTTTGGCAAGCCTTTTCACCAGCCCTACTCAACCATGCCCATAAAATCGGTATAGATAATTTCTTTATGTTTGGTGAGGTATATGACTTTGATCCAGCTTCGCTTAGTCGCTTTACTAAGCAAGGTAAAATGAACTCAGTACTCGACTTTGCTTTACAAAATACCCTAAGACAGGCATTTATTGAGCAGCAAGGGACAGACGTGCTTGCTAAACTATTTGCTCAAGATCACCTGTACCAGACTGATCATAAAGACTTAGAAAATACCAATGCGAACCAGTTAGTTAATTTTACAGGTAACCATGACATGGGACGGTTTGCTTATTTTGCAGAGCAAAGCGAACATAACTACAACGAGAAAGAGAAAATCCAACGCACCTTACTAGCACATGCGTTAATTTATTTTGCTCGTGGAGTACCGGTTATTTATTATGGTGACGAGCAAGGTTTTGTTGGATATGGGGGCGATCAAGCCTCACGTCAGAATATGATGCCTTCAAAAGTTGAAAGCTATAATGAAGCGAACTTATTGGCAACAGACAAAACAACAGCAGATGATAACTTTGATATAGAACACCTTTTTTATCAAACATTTGCTAAATATGCCCAGTTGTATCAGCAATATTCAGCTTTGCGTTTTGGTGAACAGTCAACGCTTTACGCACAAGATACACCTGGCGTCTTTGCAATAAAACGTACCGTGGCAGCAGAAGATAATAAGCAAGAAGTAATTATTATCTTTAACAGCGATACCAAGGCACAACCGATAGATAAAATCATTAAGTCTGAAAACAGCAACGTTGTTTATGAATCAGCGAAAAACAGTAAAGGCTCGATTGCGCCATTAAGTTTTGCTATATATAAGCTTTAAAAAGGTTAGAAGCTAAAAGGCTTGAAGGTGTAGTTTTTTTTACCGTTTCTTAGATAAGACTTTTTACCACAGAGCTCACTGAGGCGCTGTGCTCACAGAGGAAGGCAAAGAAATCGCGGCTAAAGCACGCTCCTACAAAAGTGATTTAACGAGTTGGCTGTTGCTTTGGTAGGTGAGGCTTCAGCCTTACAAGCGCAGCGCAAAGAAATTTCAACAAATCCCAAGCCATTATAGTTTTGTAAGCCTGAAGGCTCACCTACGGTGTTTTTAATAATAGTTTGGTGTCTGTTTCCTTGCTCTCACTCAAAAAGGTCTAGTGTCTCATCCGCTCTTATCCTGTTCATCTGCGGGCAAAAGTGTTTAGTCTCTTGCCCTTCCTAAAGCGTTCCTTAATTCGCACAATCTGTGTCATTCGATGAGATCTCTTTTGTCTTAAGTTTGACCGTTTACTCTACAATATCTACTTCAACCCAAACTAAACGGTGATCAGAAGAAGCGCTTCTGTCTTTAATTAATCGATGAAGGTTTTCAAATTTAGTTGGCCAAAAAATGCCAGTGTCTTGAAGCGCTAAACCAAATGTCGAAGGAAGCACATAGTCCGCTCTCATTCGCCAAAATGCCGTATGATGTAAACCATGTTTATTTTTAGGTGCATTTTCTTTACCAGCTAAGCTACTCGGCAAAGGGTCTTGTATTAACGGGTTATTAATTAAACTAGAAATCCCTTCTTTATTGGCGTCGCCATCGGTGTTTGATGCATTTAAATCACCTAAAATGATAAAGCGATTTTTAGATCCTAAGCCACCCTTACTGCCATTATCATCATAAATATAAGCAGAGTTTTGTGGTGAAATATAATCATTCCAAAAACGAATTTCATCATGGTTTCGATTGCCATTTCTATCTTCTGGTCCGTCGAATACAGGAGGCGTAGGATGGCTGGCTAAAATGTGCAGCGTTTTACCATTTACATTAATAGGTACATCCCAATGAGACTTTGATGAAAGTCTTAAGGCTTGCCAAGCTTTTTCACTAAACCAAGGTTGTTTGGTTGTAAGGTTGATAGGTTGAAGTGCATTTGGCATATCTTTCCATTTAAAATACTGAAATGTTCTGATTTGCTCAGTCTTTATGGGGTATTTCGATAACAGCGCCATGCCAAAATGTCCTGCGAAGTGACCATAACCATAGCCATCACCCGGTAATATTCCCTTTTTACCATTACCATCAAGATCAAAACCACTGTTTACCCCGGTATTGACACTTCCTTGATAAAAATATGGAAAATCAATAGGTTCATTCCCTTTTTGACTAACCATTAAATATTTTTCAATAAATAGTTTTAAAGTTTTGCTTTTGTTATGTGGTGTATTATCTTGATTATCAAATTCGTTCAATAAAATAATATCAGGGTTAACACGTTGAATGATTTCAGCAATATTTCTGATTTG
>JBMYWR010000020.1:0-31179 GCA_049607625.1 Colwellia sp. | reverse complement strand
CTTAGTATAAATAATCAGTAGAATTAATCATACAAGGAGTCGGCTTTAGCCACGATCTCTTTTGTTTAACTTCACTTTGGCTTTAGCTTGTTTCATTCGGGCTTTGTCTCATCTGCACGCCACAGGGATGTGGCTTATTAGAGAATGCAGGACGCATATTCTCCTGTAATCTGCGGGCAAACGGTGACGTGTTTTGCGCTACGCTTGTAAGGGTAAACCCTCTCCTTCAACAGCAACAACCACCGGTGCAATCACTTTTGTAGGAGTCGGCTTTAGCCACGATCTCTTTTGTTTAACTTCACTTTGGCTTTAGCTTGTTTCATTCGGGCTTTGTCTCATCTGCACGCCACAGGGATGTGGCTTATTAGAGAATGCAGGACGCATATTCTCCTGTAATCTGCGGGCAAACGGTGACGTGTTTTGCGCTACGCTTGTAAGGGTAAACCCTCACCTACAACGAGAATAACCTTCGCGGATAAAATAGACTCATGTAGGACCGAATTTGTTCGGGAAGCTCTTGGTGTTTCTATTTATATAAAGAAAATTCGCGAACAAGTTCACTCCTACAACGAATAGAACTCACCTTCGAGCCTTTCAGCTTCTCAACTTTTTAAGAACGCCAGAAGCTTGGTGTGAATAGAATAAGTAACGTAAAGATCTCTAGTCGACCAAACAGCATTGCGACAATTAACACCCATTTACTAAAATCATTAATATCAGCAAAGTTCGCTGCTACCTCGCCCAAGCCTGGGCCTAGATTATTTATTGCAGCAGCAACGGCAGTAAAAGCGGTAATGTCATCCATACCTGCAGCTAATAAAAGCAGCATACAAATAACAAAAACAGCTGCATATGCAGAGAAGAAACCCCATACGGCTTGAACTACGCGGTCGGGTAAAATCTTACGACCCAACTTTATAGTGAATACAGCTCTTGGGTGGACTAACTTATTAAGTTCGCGAAGTCCTTGTAAATAAAGTAAGACAATACGAACAACTTTCATTCCCCCCCCTGTACTACCAGCACAGCCACCAATAAAGCTAGCGAAGATTAATAGTATAGGTAGTAGTGTTGGCCAGTCTGCAAAAGATGTCGTCGCAAAACCTGCAGTCGTACTAATAGAAACCGCCTGGAAAAGTGCTTGGTTAAATGCAGTATCTGCATCTTCATAAACACCGTGCATAATAAGCACAACAAAACAGATAAGGGTTAACACAAGTTGAATAGCAATAAAGATTTTAAATTCTGGATCATAAAAATAGTTTTTTAATGATCTACTTTTTACAACAGCGAAATGTAGCGCGAAGTTAGCGCCCGCTATTAATAAGAAGAATACACAAACAAAATTAATGATTGGGCTATTAAAGTAGCCCATACTGGCGTCGTGTGTCGAGAAGCCACCAATCGCAATAGTTGAAAACGAGTGACATATCGCGTCAAAGCCAGACATACCCGCTAACCAATAGGCTATCGCACATAAAATGGTTAATCCTAAATAAATAAACCAAAGGTGCTTCGCGGTTTCTGCTATCCGTGGGGTCATTTTAGACTCTTTAACCGGACCAGGAGTTTCTGCCCTATACAGCTGCATACCACCAATACCAAGCATTGGTAAAACCGCAACAGCAAGTACAATAATCCCCATACCACCTAACCATTGGAGCTGTTGTCGATAATAGAGTACCGCGTGAGGCAGCTCATCGATATGCTTTAAAATCGTTGCTCCGGTCGTTGTTAAACCTGAGAAAGATTCAAAAAAGGCATTGGTTAAAGATAAGTTAGGATCTTCTAATAATACTAATGGAATCGCTGAAAAGCTTGCTAGTACTATCCAAAATAGAACAACAATTAGAAAGCCTTCTCTTGCGCGAAGTTCCTTTTTTTCATACCTAAACGGGTACCACGCAAGTAAACCAATGGTTAAACACCAAAGAAATGAACCAATAAAGGGAACACCACCACCATCTCTGTATACTAAAGAGACGAGCGCCGGTGGGATCATAGTAACACTAAGCAGTGCAACTAATAACCCGAGTATTCTAATAATGTTTTTATAATGCACGTGGTTCTAATTTATTATGTTGTTAAGCGCTTTTCTAATATTCTATAGCAACCGCTAGTTATTTTTATTTTAGTTCAACGACGAGTTTGTTGTATTTTATTTTTTTGAGCTTATACCAATAACATTTAATATTTGATCACATATTTAATGCCATTGGTATTACTTTAAATTTATAGCGCCTGCTGACATACTTTGCAATTGCTTATTTAATGACTCAATTTTTTCTAATGGTACATTAACCTTAAAATCGACAGACTCTAAGTAGGTTTGTGCCAATATCTCACTATTGCATTGTTTTAATAGATGTATCACATCGTCTACTTGATGATATTCACATTGCAGTGCTTTTTCAGACATCGCCACTTTTATTTTCGTGCTCATTAAAGTAAGTGCCTGTTTTACACTACCACCATATGCTCGCTGTAAACCACCAGTACCTAGTTTAATGCCACCAAAATATCGAACAACGACCGCACATACTTCACCGACGCCACCATACTCTAGAGCCGACAACATTGGCCTTCCGGCTGTTCCACTTGGCTCTCCATCATCTGAAAAACCATAGCCCTGGCTATCATGAGCAGCCTTTGTCACAAAAGCATAACAATGATGCCTCGCTTGCGGGTGTAATTCAATCACTTCTTTAACTATCGCTTTGGCCTGCTCTGGCGAAGTACAAGGTGTTAAATAACAAATAAACCGACTTTTTTGAATAATCGTTTCATCTTCAACCGACAGTTCTGCAACATTGTAAGACATACTCATCTGCACTATTTGCCTTTAACCATGTTGCTATAAACCAAGTTCTCTTGTCATATTTTCATTTTTAGATTGATGCACAATAATGTTATCTTCAATTCGAATACCACCAAACTTACGCATTTCGTCTACATTTTTCCAATTTATTGAATCCCTATGTTTTGATGCTTTTAAATCTGCAAGCAACGAATCAATAAAATAAAGACCAGGCTCAATAGTGAAAACTTGGCTAGCTTCTATCATTCTGGAAGCTCGTAAAAATGGATGTTGCTCTGGTGTATCTACATGAGTCCCTCGTTCATCTCCCATAAAGCCACCAACATCATGTGTTTGTAGCCCTAAATGATGCCCTATACCATGTGGGAAGAACGTCGATACAATACCGGTTTCAACGGCTTTATCAGCACTAATATTTATATATTCAAACTCTTCTAGTACTTCAGCAACCTCTTGGTATGCTGCAACATGAATATCTGCATAACTAATCCCTGGCTTTAGCCTATCAACTGTATTTAACATAAGTTGATCCATACGAGTGACAAGTTCAGAGAATTTATCCCTTTTAAATGAATAAGTCCGTGTGATATCAGCAGCATACCCATTAAAGTTGGCTCCCGCATCAATTAAGAATGAACGATGCGCCTGAGGTGGCATTTTATCTAATGCCATGTAATGCAAAATAGAGCAATTTTCATTTAGTGCAACAATATTCCCGTAAGGTGTATCGTTTGCTGTATATTGGATTTCAGCTAAATAAGCTTTTTGTATATCGTATTCTGTTTCACCATTAAAGAAGGCTTGTTGTGCTGCTTTATGTGCTTTTACTGCCATTTCATTAGACTTACGCATACATTCATGTTCATAGTTTGTTTTGTATGCTCTATGAAAGTGCATATAGTTTAGTAGTGGTTCAGGATTAATGGTGTCAAACCCTAATGCTTTAGCAACCTCTACATGCTCGCCAATATAGGCATAGCCTTTTTTGTCATAAGGTAGAAGTTTCTCTACATCGCTTGCCTTGGTTAGTATTTTTATATCGAAAAACTCATTCCAATAGCATTCTTCTAATGGTATGACTTTATGCCAAAAATCAACTGGTTGATAATATATAAGGGTCGGCTTATCTGCGCCATTAACAACTAACCAGCAATTAGGTACATCTGTTAATGGTAGCCAGTGTTTAAAGTGTGGATTAACTTTAAATGGGTAAGCGTAGTCATCCAAAAACACCTTAATTTCTTGACCTGAGTGAATAATCAACCCTTGAAGGTTTTCTCTGCTTATAGCATTTTTAGCTCGTTGTTGAAGCGTAATAATGTGGTTTGCGTATTCTAAGCTTAAAGTTTTCATGGTATATCCTAGTTCTCTTGGCTAGCTGTTTACAATAATTTTGATATTCTATCAGAAAGTTAGTTACCTATTTTCATTTTAACTAAACTTTCAAAAAGGTTGCTCACTTCATTTGGTTTATGTTGATATATCTCTTGGTAAGCTAATACACTTTTTACATAGTTTCTTGTTTCTTTATACGGAATCGTCTCTATCCAAATATCGGCTGGTAACTCCTGCATACTAGCCAACCATTTTTTTACTCGATATGGACCCGCATTATAAGATGCTGTCGCTAGCACCTGATTGCCTTTATTTTTGTCGAGTAATTTCTTTAAATACTTCGTTCCTAAACGAATATTATTTTCGGTATCAAACAGGTAATCTTTATTGATTTTTTTTCGATTTAACATACTTGCAGTACTCGGTAATACTTGCATTAACCCTTTTGCCCCTGCTGACGAGCTAACATCAGGCATAAATGAGCTTTCTCTTCTCGCTATGGCAAAAGCCCATGCGGGGTTAATTTTTTCTTTTTTAGAATAAGCCTTAATATCCTTTTGATACCCTAAAGGGAATCTTAAGCCGATATCATCTAAATAACCTACATCGGCTAATGTGAAAATAGCCCTATCCAACCAGCGAACTTCATTTGCTAGGACCGAAGCGACAAGTTTTTCCCGTTCTGTTAGCTGAGTTAATAGATAGTTCCATTCTGATCTTGCTTTCAGAGGTCTATTAATTTTATAAAACTCGAAAGCGCGCATTAATGAACTGTGATTGATTATTTTTTGTCTTTCTGCTTCTAAAATAACAATTGGGTTATCTTGCAAACTTGTAGGGATATTTAAATAACTTGCCGCTAAAAAACCATAATAATGCCTTTTTTGAGCAACTTCTTTTAAATTGATTATTCCCTGTTCTTCATCTCCCATTGCAATAAGTGCACGAGCATACCAATATTGCCACTGTACATTCTTTTGCATATCGCTCGGTAAGTCTTTATAAATTGACCGCACTACTGGCCAATTACTTTGTTTTAATGCACTTGTCATCTGCCATTGAACAAGATCTGAAGTTAAGTTACTGCTTTTCACCTTAGCAAGCCAGTTGTTTGCTTGTTTATGATTTTTACTCGATAAAGAAACTGCAAATGCGTTAGTTATCTGCTTTTTTTGCTGTTCACTGTAATCTATTGCTTTCTGTGTTTTATTAAAGGTTTTAATAGCAAGATTAGGATCTCGCCAAATTAAACGCTTTAAACCATAAACCATTATATTGGCTTCATTTCTATTTTTATGAACAAAATGAGTTTGCTTACTTACATAAACAGGATTTCTTCTTACGTTATGCCATAACTTGCCTAAGTATTGTTGCTCTTTTGGCAGTAGGCTCGTTAAATATGGAATAAGCGTATGTTTTCCACCGTCCGCTGCTAAAGCAATTCTTTGCATAACAAGTTCACTATTTCTGAATCCTGCTTTTTGCCATTGTTTAAATAATGGATCACAAGTTTTAGGTTGTGACTTTCCTACAGTCCATAAAACCGTTACCTTTTTTTGAACAGCTTCACTCGTTCCATGCTTATCAATTTGGTAAATTAGTTGTTGGCAATTTAACGCTGCATCACTACTTGATACATAGTATTTTAAAAATAAGTCTCTTTTATCTCTTTTAGCTAAATACCTTAGCCACTTCTTACGCAATCGCCAATCGAGTGGCGTACCTCTATATTGAGTTAAAAACTTATCTAACGCTTTCTCACGTTTTAGGCTCAAGTTATCAAATAAGAACTGTTGAGTTAAATACGGTTGTAAAGGATAGTTGTGTAACTCTTTAAATAGGTTTTTATAGGTTTTGGAGCTGGTACGGTGAAGTAGACTTTCTGCTTTAAAAAATTTACCTCTTTGCTCTAACTGCAGCCTAGTAGCTTCTGTTGTGTTTGCTTTTACATGCACAGCAAAAGTTTGCAATACCAAGTAACTTGTAATGACGACCATTGTTTGCCAGTTAACTTTTTTAACTTTGCTTACCATCTATTTATTATCCTGATTCATCATGACTTGGTATAATGGTGTCTTATACCTGTTTGATTTACTATTTACCCTGCTTAAACCATAGTAAAACTTTACAAACACAAAGCTTTTTTAAGTAACCAACTGTTATAATTATTAAATATACAACGAAGAAGTTGCAGGTCTTAGTTACTAGAAATGTTCATATATTAAGTGACATTGGTATTAGTTGTGAGTATAGCTAATACTAATACCAGTTTCATTAAATGAGATGGATATAAACACGCTTTTAACTATATAAGGAATTATTTTGTCCGATAGTATACCTTTAATCGCAGACCATACACTCGATGCCCTTGGTTTACGTTGCCCTGAGCCGGTTATGATGGTGCGCTTAAATATTCGAAAAATAGAAACTGGCCAAACATTGCTTGTGCTTTGTGACGACCCATCAACGACTAGAGATATACCTAGCTTTTGTCGTTTTATGGAGCATGAACTTGTTGAGTCGCAAACCAAAAAAAAGCCTTTCCAGTATTTAATACGGAAAGGCTAGTTAATGACTACCTGTCAATCATTGTAGGGTTTAACACATCAGGTTAAACACTACATGGCTAAACACTACATGGTAAACAGTGAGTGGTTAAACAGCGAATGGACTTACGATTGTAGAACCGAAATATCAGCAATAGCAAAAAAGCTGCTGCGAATTTCCTTTAATAACGTTAAGCGATTTACTTTTACCGATTCATCATCACTCATTACCATTACATTATCAAAGAAGTTATCAATAGGTGCTTTAAGCCCAGATAATTCAGTAAGTGCTGCTTGATAGTCTTTGTTTTCTAATAAAGGTTTTACTTTTACTGATATTTCAGAGTATGTAACTGCTAACTTACTTTCAGCGTCTTCTTCAACCAGTTCATTATTGAACTCGCTATAAAGCTCTCCTTTAAACTTCGCCAAGATATTACCAACACGTTTATTTGCAGCAGCTAATGTTTGTGCTGCTTCAAGGGTACTGAAGTGGCTAACTGCCTTAATTCTCTTATCGAAGTCTAATGGTGCTGTAGGTTTTTTAACTAATACTGCTTGAATAATATCAACAGCAATACCTTGTTCTTGGTAAAATGCTTTAAATCGTCCCATGACAAAGTCGATAACATTTTCTGCAGTATTTTCATTTGATAATTTGTCACCAAATAAAGCGATACTCTTAGCAATTAAATCATTCAAATCTAAATTTAATTGTTTTTCAATGATAATACGAATTACACCAATCGCAGATCTTCGCAAAGCGAATGGGTCTTTATCACCTTTAGGAGGCTGATTAATACCAAAAATACCAACTAAAGAATCAATCTTATCAGCAATGGCTACTGCACAACCAATGTTAGCTTCTGGTAACGTATCACCAGCATAACGCGGTCTGTATTGATCTTCTAAAGCCTTAGCTATTGTTTCACTTTCACCATCGTGTATTGCATAGTATTTGCCCATAGTACCTTGTACTTGTGGGAACTCTTGTACCATATCTGATAATAGATCTGTTTTACTTAACAAACCTGCACGATACGCATCAGCAGTGTTTTCATTCAATGTTTCAGCGACATACTCGCTTAAACTTGCTATACGTTCAGATTTTGCTTTTAAGGTACCAAGTTGCTTTTGGAATAATACCGTTTCAAGTGATTCCAGTCTTGATTCCAATGTTTGCTTTTTATCAGTTTTAAAGAAGAATTCTGCATCAGCTAATCTTGGGCGAATAACCTTTTCATTACCAAAAACAACTTGTTGAGGATCTTTAGACTCAATGTTCGACACAAAAACAAACTTATTGATTAAGTTTCCTGCTGAGTCGGTTGCTGGAAAGTATTTCTGATGATCTTTCATCGAGTAAATTAATGGCTCTGCTGGTACATTTAAAAACTCTTCATCAAATGTTCCAACAAGTGTGACAGGCCACTCTACAAGCGCTGTTACTTCATCAAGTAAGTCTTTATCAACAATCGCTTTAACTGAGTGCTCTGCTTCAACTGCCTCTATTTGAGCGAGTATTTTGTCTTGTCTAGCTTGGTAATCTACTTCGACAAACGCTTTAAGCATCAATGTTTCATAGTTATCAGCATGATCAACTGTAACAAGCGCTTTATGATGGAATCGGTGCCCTTGTACAACATTACTCGAAGCAACACCTAATGCAGCTCCTTCAATTACAACAGAGCCGTACATCATCGTTAAGGTGTGCACAGGTCTTATAAACTGAATACGCTCAGAGCCCCAACGCATAGGTTTAGGAATAGGTAATTTGTTAAGCGATTTTGTAACAATATCTGCTACAAGTTCTGTAACGGCTTTACCCTTAACGGTTGCTTTATACAGTAACCATTCACCTTTGTCAGTAACAAGTCGCTCTGCTTCTTCTACACTGATTCCGTTTGATCTTGCCCAGCCTTGCGCTGCCTTACTCGGATTGCCTTCAGCATCGAAAGCTACGTTTACTGCTGGCCCTCTTTTCTCTACAACCTTATCTGATTGTTTATCTATTAAGCCTGTTACTTTAACGGCTAAACGACGCGGAGTAGCAAACCATTTTATGTCGTCATAGCTTAATTCATGACTATCTAAACCCAGTTTAATACCGTCAAAAAAAGCGGTTGCTAATGTTTTTAAAGATTTTGGTGGTAACTCTTCAGTACCTAACTCAATAAGGAGTGTTTCTGTTGTCATTACTTCGCTCCTTTATCTGTCGTTTGGTTTTTGCATAACGGGAATCCTAACTCTTCACGCTTATTATAATAAGCTTGCGCACATGCTTTTGATAAGGTTCTTACGCGCAAAATATAACGTTGACGCTCTGTAACCGAGATAGCATGACGCGCATCGAGTAAGTTAAACGCATGTGAAGCTTTCATTACTTGTTCATAAGCTGGCAAAGGTAGCCCTGCTTCGATTAATTTTTCGCTGTCTTTTTCGCATTGGTCAAACTGTTTAAACAATGCATCTACGTCTGCATATTCAAAGTTATAAGTAGATTGCTCTACTTCGTTTTGATGGAATACGTCACGGTAATATACTGTCCCCATAGGGCCATCTGTCCATACCAAGTCATAAATACTGTCAACGTTTTGAATATACATTGCTAAACGTTCTAAACCGTAAGTAATTTCGCCTGTTACTGGAGCACACTCTAAACCACCTACTTGTTGGAAGTAAGTAAACTGAGTAATTTCCATGCCATTTAGCCAAATTTCCCAACCTAAGCCCCAAGCACCTAATGTTGGAGATTCCCAATTGTCCTCTACAAAGCGAATATCGTGCACTAACGTATCAATACCTAGTTCTTCTAAAGAATTAAGATAAAGCTCCTGTATATTCGCAGGAGACGGCTTTAACATCACTTGAAACTGATAGTAATGTTGAAGTCTATTTGGGTTTTCACCATAACGACCATCGGTTGGTCTTCTACAAGGTTGTACGTACGCACTACTAATTGGCTCAGGTCCAATTGAACGTAAGAATGTCATTGGATGGAATGTACCAGCACCAACCTCTAAATCTAGCGGTTGTACAATAACGCAACCCTGGCGTGACCAGTAGTCTTGTAATTGTAAAATAAGGCCCTGGAATGTTTTACTGTTGTAACTTGTCATGGCTTTTAAACTTTCACTTTTGTTAATTAAATCAAACACCTAAAAATAGGTCGCTTGATGTGCATCTATATAAATCACTGATTTTAATAACGATTATGCCCGATAGTGATGACCGGGCATAATTATAATATTTTTGTACTAACCAAGTTTTCTTTTTAGAAATCGAGGTTTGAAACTTTCAACGCATTGTCTTCAATAAAGTTTCTACGCGGTTCTACATGGTCACCCATAAGTGTAGTAAATAATTGATCTGCTGCAATAGCATCTTCAATTGTTACTCGTAACATACGACGTGTTTCTGGATCCATGGTAGTTTCCCACAATTGCTCAGGGTTCATTTCACCTAGTCCTTTATAGCGCTGTATATACTGACCACGTTTAGACTCTGCCATTAACCAATCTAATGCTTCTTCAAAGCTGGTCACAGGTTTAAGCTTTTCACCACGCTTAACATATGCCCCTTCTTCCATTAAACCGTTTATCGCTTTGTTTAACTCAATTATAGCCTTAAATTCGTCTGACTGAACAAATTCGTAACCACAACTATAAAACTTGTCTATACCATGCTTTCTTACATCAAACTTAGGGTAGAAAATATTTCTTTCTTTATCTTCTAATACTTCAGCTGTGTAAAGAGAACCATTACCATCTTGTTTCTCTAATATGTCTAGTATTTCTGCAGTCCATGTATCTACTTTTGCTTTATCTTTAAAGTCTTCTTGTTCGATTGGCTGGCAGTAAACCATTTTCTCTAGAATATCTTCAGGTATTTGTCTAGAAATACGCTTGATCATACTTTTTGTTTCGCGGAATTGATTTACTAACTGTTCTAATGCTACACCTAAAATTGCTGGTGCTTGTTCATTTACATGAATAGCTGCACCATCTAGTGCAAGTGTGGTTAAATATTCAGTTAGTCCTTCATCGTCTTTAATATATCTTTCTTGCTTACCTTTTTTAACTTTATACAATGGCGGCTGGGCAATAAAGATATGACCCCTTTCCATTATTTCAGGCATTTGACGGAAGAAGAATGTTAATAATAAAGTTCGGATATGAGAACCATCGACATCAGCATCGGTCATGATAATGATGCTGTGATATCTTAATTTTTCTGGGTCATATTCATCACGTCCAATACCACAACCTAATGCCGTAATTAACGTACCGACTTCTTGTGAAGAAATCATCTTGTCGAATCGTGCTTTCTCAACGTTTAATATTTTACCTTTTAATGGCAAAATCGCTTGGTTTTTACGATTACGTCCCTGCTTGGCAGAACCGCCAGCAGAGTCCCCTTCCACAATATATATTTCAGATAGTGCAGGATCTTTTTCCTGACAATCTGCTAATTTACCCGGCAAACCTGCAATATCAAGTACACCTTTACGTCTTGTCATTTCACGCGCTTTACGTGCTGCTTCACGTGCTCTTGCTGCATCAACTATTTTCATAACAATAGTACGAGCAATGCTTGGGTTCTCTAGTAAGTACTCACCTAGCTTCTCACCCATAGCCTGCTCAACAGCTGTTTTAACTTCAGAAGAAACAAGCTTGTCTTTTGTTTGTGATGAGAACTTAGGATCAGGTACTTTAACTGAAATTACTGCTGTTAAACCTTCACGTGCATCATCACCCGTTGCACTTGTTTCTTGACCGCTTTTACCTTTCTTATTTAGGCCTTCTTTCACCATATAAGAATTTAGCGTTCTTGTTAGTGCGGTTCTAAAACCACTTAAATGTGTTCCACCATCTTTCTGAGGAATGTTATTAGTGAAACAGAAAATGCTTTCTTGGAAACCATCATTCCATTGCATAGCAACTTCAACAATAATGCCATCTTCTCTTTCAAGGTCGAAATAGAATATCTCTTGGTTTACGGCTGTTTTGTTGGTATTAAGGTAATCAACAAAAGCTTGTATACCACCTTCATAACAGAAAAGATCTTCTCGTCCTTCACCGCGCTCATCAATAAGTTTTATCGATACACCAGAATTTAGGAATGATAATTCACGAATACGCTTCATTAAAATGTCATAGTGAAACTCTACATCGCTAAAGGTTTCAGCACTTGGCCAAAAACGTACTTCTGTACCTGTTTCATCTGACTCACCAATTACAGCAAGCGGCTCCACTGAATCACCATGGTTGTAAAACTGCTCATAAAGCTTTCCGCCTCTACGAATAGTAAGCTGTAATTTACTACTTAAGGCATTTACCACGGAGATGCCTACACCATGCAGACCACCAGATACTTTATAACCTGAGTCTTCACCACCAAATTTACCACCTGCATGAAGAACCGTTAAGATAACTTCTGCTGCAGAGATTCCTTCTTCAGGGTGAATTTCTGTTGGAATACCACGACCATCATCTCTAACTGATACTGAACCGTCTTTATGGATTTTAACTACCATCTGGCTACAATGACCAGCTAACGCTTCATCTATAGAGTTATCCAGTACTTCAAATACCATATGATGTAAACCTGAACCATCATCAGTATCACCGATATACATTCCTGGTCTTTTACGTACTGCATCGAGTCCTTTTAGTACTTTAATACTGGACGAACCATATTCATTTTCTACTGTCATAGTTTCAGCCTATTTACTCTGGGTTAAATCTTATTTCAATGCGAAATCGCACCATGTTCCACGTGAAACACTTTAAATTTTTTGTTTTTAGATTCCGAATTAATCTCGTCATTAGAGAAAAATTGACTCAGAACACTCTTTTCTATTGCCGTAATTAACACCTGACAATTTAGTTCATTTATAGCTTTAGCTAAAAGTGTTCGAGAATTAATATCTAATTCCGCACCAATATCATCTATTAATAAAATTGGCTTTACTCGATTTACTTTCTCAATTAGTTTTGCTTGAGTGAAAGTTAAAGCGAGTAAAAACAACTTTTGCTGGCCTCTTGATAATTTAGTTTCTAAAGCTTGTTTATCAACTAAAAATTTGACGTCAAACTTATGAGCTCCATATAAACTAAATCCGTAACTTAGTTCACGTTCAATAGTCTGCTCAAATGTATCTTCCAAGGTTTTTGCTTGTGGCCACCCTTGTAAGAACTGTACAGTTATATCCTCTTTAAGATGAGGTAATAAAAGTGCAATCCAAACATTAAGCTCCTCTCTCAATGTATCAACATACGACTTTCTAATCTCAGTTAGCTTACTAGACTGCAGAACAAGTTGGTTAGTCCAGTAAGCCAAAGTACTGTCGTTATGGCCAGATTTAATACACGCATTTCTTTGTTTTAATACACGTGAATAGTTTTTCCAATGTTCTGAAAACACATGTTCCACGTGAAACAACCCTAAATCTACAAAACGTCTGCGTTCTTTAGGGCCACCAAAAAACAATTTAAAGCTTTCTGGTGTAATAATCTGAACCGCTATATGCTTGGCAAGTTCAGAAAGTTTATTGTGGCCTTCACCGTTAATTCTTATCGTTGTTGTACCACTAGATACTTGTTTAGAAATTCCTAACTGTGTATCTAGGTTGTCTTTAACACTAACAGTAAATTGCTCTTTATTAAAAGTAGCAAGTAATTCAGTTTTCGATGTTCTAAACGATTTACCATGCCCCAAATAAAAAATAGCTTCTAAAATACTACTTTTACCACTACCGTTATCGCCAACAAAGAAATTTAAAACAGGATGCAACATAAGCGGAACATGGTTTAAATTTCTAAAATTATGGGTAACAACCTTTACTACACTCATTTAATAAATCAAAAACTACAAACGCATTGGCATAACAACATAAAGTGCTTCACCAGTTTCGCTACCTTCAATAACAACACTTGAATTAGCATCTGCAAGGGTAAACTTAACATTCTCGTCTTTAATGGCATTTAATACATCAAGCACATAACTGACGTTAAAGCCCATTTCTAATTCATCATATGGAAAATCAATTTCTATCTCTTCCTCTGCTTGCTCTTGCTCCGGGTTATTAGCCGTTATTTTAAGAAGCGAATTAGAGAAGTTAAGGCGAACACCTTTAAACTTTTCATTAGACAAAATTGAAGCTCGAGAAAGAACCTGACGCAGTGTCTCTTTATTTGATACAAATATTTTGTCACCGTTGCGTGGTAACACACGTCGGTAATCTGGGAATCTACCATCGACCAATTTACTGGTGAAAGAGAAAGTACTATCTATAATACGAATATGGTTTGAGCCTAATGAGACGTTAATCGTTTCATCTACTGGGCTCATTAGCCTAATAATTTCTAAAATCCCCTTACGTGGGATAATAACTTGCCTGGCGGGTAAAGAAAGCTGCTCGTTAGTAATTTTACAAATAGCTAAGCGATGGCCATCGGTTGCAACAGAACGAATTTCTGTGCCCTCACATTCAATTGACATACCATTAAGGTAATAACGAACGTCTTGGTTAGCCATAGAAAAATGAGTGCTTTCGATCAAACGAAGTAACTCAGACTTTTGCAAGGAAAATTCAACATCACCCTGCCAGTCTTCAATGTTAGGGAAATCGGCTGCAGGCAAAGTAGATAATAAGTACTTACTTCTACCAGATGTTAAACGAACAGTTTCGTCTTCAACATCGAAAGTAATCATCGACCCTTCAGGTAAACTTTTACATATATCTAAAAGTTTCTTTGCAGGGACAGTAATTTGTCCATCATCACCTGAATTTTCTATATTAGAAAAGGCGACCATTTCTAATTCAAGATCGGTTGCAGTCAGGGTTAGGTTTTGAGAAGAAATATCAAAAAGTATATTACCTAAAATAGGTAAAGTACTTTTGCGCTCTACAGCCCCAGAAACTAATAACAGTGGCTTTAATAGTGACTCTCTATTAAGTGAAAACTTCATTTACATTCCTAAAGATTTTTAAGTTATTGTTATTTAAGTTGAAAGTGTTCTAACAAGGTTAGAATAGTCTTCTTTTATGTCGTTTAATTCAGTTTGCAGCTGTTTAACTTTTCTACATGCATGCAAGACCGTTGTATGGTCTCTACCACCAAAAGCATCACCTATTTCAGGTAAGCTGTGATTTGTTAACTCTTTAGATAACGCCATAGCTATCTGTCGAGGTCGAGCAACTGAGCGACTACGTCTTTTAGAAAGCAAGTCAGCCACTTTAATTTTATAATATTCTGCCACAGTTTTTTGAATGTTATCAATAGTAACAAGCTTATCTTGAAGCGCTAGTAGATCTCTTAATGCTTCTTTAACAAAATCTATGGTAATTGCTCGACCGGTAAAGTTAGCATTGGCGATAACACGATTCAATGCCCCTTCTAACTCACGAACATTTGAACGTAAACGTTTGGCGATGAAAAAAGCGACCTCGTCTGCTAAGTTCATATTACTTTCTTCTGCTTTACATTTTAAAATGGCAACTCGTGTTTCAAGTTCTGGAGGTTCGATGGCAAGTGTTAAACCCCAACCGAATCGAGATTTAAGTCTGTCTTCAACATTAACTTCTTTTGGATAGCGATCACTAGTAATAATAATTTGTTTATTACCTTCAAGAAGTGCATTAAAAGTATGAAAGAACTCTTCTTGGGTACGGTCTTTGCCCGCAAAAAATTGAATATCATCAATAAGCAAGGCATCGACACTACGGTAATACTGTTTAAACTTTTCCATGGAATTAGTTTTTAACGCCTTAACCATGTCTTGTACAAAACGCTCTGAATGCATGTAAGCGATTTTTGCATTTGGATTATTCAAAAGAATGCCGTTACCTACAGCATGAAGTAAATGGGTTTTGCCTAAACCTGTTGAACCATAGATAAAAAGAGGGTTATAAGCTGAACCTGGATTATCAGCAACTTGGGAAGCAGCGGCTCGTGCAAGTTGGTTTGACTTACCTTCGACGAAGTTATCAAAGGTATATTTAACTTTAACACTCGGTAAACGAGAGATATTGGGTTCAGATGTACTGGCCGAATTAGCAGTTCTTGTTGGCGCAAAATTAGATAAAGCAGAAGCAACATTTTCTTCTGGCGCGCTACTTACAGAGCTAGCAACAGGCTTGCTGCCTACATCGAAGCGAAGTAAAAGTGGGTTGTCAGAATGATCTAAGGTTATAATTTCATTAATTCTATCTGCATATTTATCCCGTACCCACTGTAAAACAAAGTGGTTAGGAGCATAAAGCGTTAAAATATTGCCATCAACCACACATTGAAGCGGTCGTATCCACATATTAAACTGCTGAGCAGGTAATTCTTCTTGTAATATCGAAAGGCATTTTTGCCAAAGGGAATGATCCACCACAACTCCAGAGGAAATAAATAAAGGTAAACTAAAATACCTACATTAAGCTATTATCTATTGAGTTATCCACAAGTGCAATATTGACTTTACAGTATTACCTGTTTTTTTTGTATTAAATAACAAAATGCATTATTAACAAGTACATACAACACTAAAAAACAGTAAAAATATAACAAACAAACGATAAAACAGCTAAAAATCGGTTAATAAACCACCATTGATGTTTTATATCTAAAAGATCTTCACTAAATACACAGCGATCTTATGATCACAAAAGGATCTTTATTGAGTTTTTCTCCTTTATTGTTTGACAAAGCGATAAAGAAGCATTAGAATTCGCCCTCTTTTTTTAGACCAGTGTGCTCGATATGGCTTTATTTGTCAGGGCATCAACAACCGACGGATTAGCGTAATGAAAAGAACATTTCAACCTAGCGTATTAAAGCGTAAACGTAACCACGGGTTTCGTGCTCGTATGGCAACTAAGAATGGCCGTGCTGTAATAGCGCGTCGCCGTGCTAAAGGCCGTGCTAGACTTAGCGCTTAATTTATACTTTTTAGTTAGAGTTATAAATTAAAATGGTGACCAACAAGGTTACTTATGAATTTAATCGGGAGTCACGTCTGTTGGCTCCCGGTCAATTTCAATGTGTCTTCAATAAAAAACCTCTTCGATTTGGCTCAAGCCACTTTACTATCTTAGTAATTCCTTCTGAACTTCCTGCAGAAACAATTAAATTTAACAATTCAAAAAATACCAATAGTCGTGTTTACAGTAACGGTGAGAATAACCTTTACGGAAATAGACTTGGTCTTGCTATAGCAAAGAAAAGAGTAAAACTTGCTGTGCAAAGAAATCGTATAAAAAGAGTCGTTAGAGAAAGCTTTCGCTTAAATCAGGATAAATTACCTCCAATTGATATGGTTGTTATGGTAAAGTCTGGAATTGATAAGCTAGATAACAATAAAATTAATCAACAATTAGAAAAAATATGGCGAAAAGTCATTCAACGCCACAAAAGCTGATTTTAGCATTAATTAAAGCATACCAACGTTTTTTAAGCCCTTTACTCGGTTCAAATTGCAGGTTTCAGCCAACTTGTTCGCAATATTCAAGCGAAGCAGTTAGTCGATTTGGTGTGTTAAAAGGCGCTTGGCTTACACTTAAACGTATTTTAAAATGTCATCCACTCAATGCAGGGGGTGAAGATCCTGTGCCACCTAAAACAAAAGAGAAATAGAATTTATGGAATCTCAACGCAGTTTGCTGTTTATTGCGCTAATGGTAGTGACTTACTTACTATTTAGTCAATGGCAGTTAGAAAACGCTCCAGTAACAGAACAACCAGTAGCTAATAGTGTTTTAGCAACACAAAATGAAGCGGGAGAATTTGTTCCTGAGTCTTCAGATAATGTTGCAGTAGCAGAAGTTAAAACAGTTTCTAGCGCTAAGTTAATCACTGTAACAACCGATACACTTGTTGTTAAAATAGATACCCGTGGTGGCGATATTGTTGAAGTTAAATTACGCAACTATGAAACCGAACAAGGAAATAACATTCCTTATACTATTATGCAAAATGGTGGTCAAAAATATGTTGCACAAAGTGGCTTAACTGGCGCCAATGGCATAGATAGAGTTGTTAAAGGCAGACCTATTTATTTCAGCGCAGAAACAGATTACCAAACAGCAAGTAATGAAAGCATTAATGTTGATTTAGACTACATTGATGAACAAGGTTTAAAAGTTACTAAGCGTTTCGTTTTTAATAAAGAATCCTACAGCGTAAATGTTGAGTACATTGTAAATAACAATACGGCTAACAGTGTTTCTGTACAAATGTACGGCCAATTAAAACAATCTACCGTTGTTGAAAGCTCATCTGGTATGTTACCTACCTACCGTGGTGCGGCTTACTCTACAAACGAAGAACGTTACGAAAAATACGATTTCGATGATATTAGCGATGAAAACCTAGCTAAAGCAACTCCAGGTGGTTGGATAGCGATGCTAGAGCATTACTTTGTATCAGCTTGGGTACCAGATGCTAAAGCAACTAACCAGCTTTATACATTTTATAGCAGTAGCTATGAAGCTGTAATTGGTTTTAAATCTCCTGCAATAATTATTGACGCTGGTGAACAAAAAACAACAAGTGCTATTTTCTATGTTGGACCAAAAGACCAATCGGTTTTAGAAAAAATAGCGCCTAACTTAGACTTAACCATAGACTACGGTTTTTTATGGATGATTAGCCAACCTTTATACGGCTTACTAAACATTATTCAGTCAGGTGAATTTAGCTTATTTGGTTTAGAAGTTGATTTAGGCGGTGTAGGTAACTGGGGACTAGCGATTATTATCATTACCTTGATAATTAAAGGCGCAATGTACCCATTAACTAAAGCGCAGTACACTTCGATGGCTAAAATGCGTGAACTTGCACCTAAAATGGCTAAGTTAAAAGAGCGTTTTGGTGATGACCGTCAGAAAATGTCGCAAGCAACAATGGAAATGTACAAGAAAGAAAAAGTGAACCCAGCTGGTGGTTGCTTACCTCTTTTACTACAAATGCCAATATTCTTAGCGCTTTACTGGGTATTTTTAGAAAGTGTTGAATTAAGACACGCACCATTTGTTTTCTGGATTGAAGATTTATCAGCGATGGACCCGTTCTTTGTATTGCCTATTTTAATGGGTATTAGCATGTACGTTATGCAAAAAATGCAACCGATGACTATTCAAGATCCTATGCAACAAAAGATTATGCAATATATGCCTGTTGTATTCTCAATCTTTATGGCTTGGTTCCCATCAGGACTTGTGCTTTACTGGTTAATAAGTAACCTTATATCAATTGCACAAATGAAAGTTATTTTTGCTGGCATCGAGAAGAAAAAGCAAGAAGCTGCTTAAGTTAAAACTAAAGTAATATTATTAAACGACCAACTCCATTAGGACTTGGTCGTTTTTTTATGTATGAAAAAGCCAAAGAGGATTTTTTGTGCTTAATAACGTAAAATGTATGTAATTAACTTGGATCGACTGAAATGAATTAAATGAACGCATTAACACAAACAAATACAATCGCAGCGCAAGCAACCGCTCCAGGCATAGGTGGCGTAGGTATCATTAGAGTATCTGGTCCTAAAGCAAAAGAAGTTGCTCAGGCTGTACTTGGCAAAGTACCTGAAATAAGAAAAGCGGAATACTTATCTTTTCATGATCAGCAAAAGGAAGTACTAGATCAAGGGATCGCGTTGTATTTTAAAGCACCCAACTCGTTTACAGGTGAAGATGTTATTGAATTTCAAGGCCATGGTGGGCCCGTTATTTTAGATATGTTATTAAAAAGCATTCTGTCACTGCCCTTTGTTGAAATGGCGAAACCGGGTGAATTTAGTGAACAAGCCTTTTTAAACGACAAACTAGATCTTACCCAAGCAGAAGCCATTGCTGATTTAATTAACTCAAGCTCTGAACAAGCAGCTCGTTCTGCCCTGCACTCTTTACAAGGTAACTTCTCTAAGCTCGTCAATGAAATGGTAGAAAGTATTATTCATTTAAGGATGTATGTTGAAGCCGCTATCGACTTTCCTGAAGAAGAGATAGACTTTCTTGCCGATAAAAAAGTTGTTAACGACTTAAAAGAAATTATTACTCAAGTTGAACAAGTAAGAAAACAAGCTCAACAAGGCAGTATTATTAGGGAAGGTATGCGTGTTGTTATTGCTGGCAGACCCAATGCCGGTAAATCGAGCTTGTTAAATGCTTTAAGTGGTAAAGAGTCTGCCATCGTAACAGATATTGCAGGCACAACACGTGACGTGCTTTCAGAGCAAATCAACATTGATGGTATGCCTTTACATATTATCGATACCGCAGGCTTAAGAGAGAGTAGCGATAAAGTTGAACAAATAGGCATAGACCGAGCTTGGCAAGAAATAAATAAAGCTGATCGAGTATTATTAATGGTTGATGCGAGTGTAGAAGAAAATATGTTGGCCGACAGAGCCTATATTGAAAGCTACTGGCCTGAGTTCTTTGATAAGTTAGAAGATAATATTGGTCTTTCAGTGGTCAGAAACAAAGCGGATATTAACAGTGCACCTACTGGTCATACCGAGTATGAAGATAGCAAAGGCCAACAACACGATATTATTACGTTATCAGCTAAAACAGGTATGGGCGTTGATAGCTTAAAAGAGCACTTAAAAACGATTATGGGATATCGAGGTAGTACTGAAGGTGCTTTTATGGCTAGAAGACGTCATTTAGTTGCTTTAGATGATACTTATGCCCACTTACTTATTGGTTTAGAGCAGTTAGAAGCTTATATGGCTGGGGAAATATTAGCGGAAGAGTTAAGAATTTGTCAGCAAGCGCTTGAACAAATTACCGGTGAATTTACCAATGATGACCTGCTAACTAAAATATTTAGCTCTTTCTGTATTGGTAAGTAAAAGTTTAATAAAAGCCAAAAGTCTCTGGTGGCATTTGAGTAAAACACCGCCAGAGAAATATGTGTTAAAAGTTACCTTTTACTATCAAGTAATTGTTGTAGTTCATTAAGTTGATCGGTCGTTAAATCAGTATTTTTAAACATGTCTTTTAATACACTATACGGAACACCACCTTTTGGATCTCCTAAGTGTTTTACCATCACTTGAATATCTTTATTATCTACAGATTCAATAACAACAAACCCGCCTTCTTTATCCTCAATCTCTATGTTTCTTATCACTTTTTTTATGGCATGGTGTTCTTCGTCTGACATTACATGTTCGCCATCAACAACTTCAACATTGCCATCATTAACTTTAATCACCTTAACTTCTTTCACGGTATGTAATGATTTATCGTCAGGGCTTAATACTTTAAAGTCGCTAAGTTCTTCAATAAAAACTTCAACATTGGCGGTATTATTCGCATCAGTTACTTCAATACTGCGTTCAAAGTGCTTTATGTTGGCTAACTTAGATAAAGCTTTCTTTAAGTGCTCAGCTGTTTCAGGTGGAACATCAGCTAGCTCTTCTGCTAATAATTCAGGGTTAGTAAGTGCTTCTTTACTCACTTTATAGATATTAACCTGACCCTGTTTATCGATTGACACAACAGCATCGCCACTGTCATCGGCATTAATTGTAATTGTTTGATGTTGTTTATCCATTGCTGAAACGCTTAGTGCCATACCTAAACTAAATAATGATGCGAACAAGGTAGTTGAAAATTTCATGTAAATCTCTCTTAATATAATGATGTTGGTTTAAAATAAATATTATCTCTTAGCCGTACTCTTTATTTGTACTCTTCATACGTACTATTTTTATACTCCTTATATACTCTTTATATATAAAAGCTAAATGCGTACCAACAATACAATTAGCAATATTTTCAGTAGGTTAGTATAGAATAATGTTCGTCATGGGTTGTATAAAAAACCTTATATCAGGAGTTAGTTTCCTTATATAAGGATTAATTATAGCTAGATAAGCCTATCTGCTTCATCATAGCAATATAACAAATTGAATTTAAAGCGAATAATTTATATTATTTGATGGCACAAAACTTGAAATATAAATGTAGTAAAGAATTAAAGCAGTATTCGACATAACAAGAGGCAAACATGACATTAAAAAGCTACCTTTTCTGCTTATTTGGAGGATTGATTTTATTATTATCCACTTTCCAAATAGCTTTTATCTTTTGGGCACAAGACAACTTCAAACAACAAGTAATCGAAAAGGCTGAAGAGGTTTCTTTAAAAGTTATGGATATAGCACTTAAAGATATAGACTTTGAGAGCGTTAATCAAAATAAGCATATCAGTGATAATGAAAAGCCTTTTGTAATTGAAACTGAACATTTAATCAGTAAGGTTTATATTAATCACTCAACCAACAAACACAACTCCCCTATTACTGATACTAACAATATTGAGACGACAATGGACACTGTAGTTTGGCGAGATGAGCCTCTACAAAACTCTGATAAAAACGCTAATATAAATACACTACACAATATTAAAAAAGTAGATTTAATTAAAGTCAAAGAAACACTGCATGCTTCGGTTGAAAGGCTTCATGAAACGATAAAAACCAATAGAAATACCATTGTATTTTCTTCTAAATCGCCCGTGAATAATAAATATGCCATTGAATTTGGAGATCACAATAATATTGATAATTTTATCGATAAAGTACTCATTGTAATCATCTTATCTACCCTACTCGCTTTGGCTTTTGCTTATTGGTTAAGCACCCATTTAAGTAAACCTATGCAATCTTTATCAAAAGGATTTAGTCGCCTGGCTAAAGGAAAGTATGATGAAGAAGTCATGGAACAAGGCTCTAAAGAAACAAAACAAACCATTCACGACTTTAATCAGATGAAAGATAAGCTGAAGGCTTTGTCTATATCAGAGAAGAAACTGCAACAACAAAACCAACTTGCAGAATTGGGTGAAGTGTCATTAGGGCTTGCACATGCATTAAGAAATCCTATTCATACCATAGGTTTATCTGTTGAACAGCTAAGCTTGAATAATATAACTGCTGAAAATAAACAGTCATTGATAACCACTATTCAAAATAAAATTGTACATATAGATAAAACAATTCGTTCGTTACTTAGTTTAACCAGTACCGGTATTAACCGAAACGAACGACTGCATTTAATGGGTATTGTTCAAGATATCATTCTTGAATATAAAGCCAGTGATAGGCTCGGCTTAACGTTTAAAATAGATATACCTAATACGCTTTATATTATGGGTTGTGAGAACGAGATTCGAGCAATATTACACACGCTTATTATTAATGCGTGTGAAGCAAGTAGCGAAAAACAAACCATTAGAATAACAGCTACTAGTAATGTTGAAGATAAGCAAACAATAGATATTAGCGTTACAGATGAAGGAAGCGGTTTATCAAAAGTTGTTGAAAATAGCCTGTTTAAACCACATATTACCAGTAAGTCTGAAGGTGCTGGTATGGGCTTATACACAGCGCAGCGACTTATAAAACTTTTTTATCATGGCAATATAAGCCTTAAAAATAATGATAAAAAACCAGGGTGTTTGGCAATAGCCTCTTTTAAAGGTGTAATCCCCACCTCAAATAATACAAAGCAAGGAAAGACGAATGAGCCAACATAGCACCTCTGTTTTAGTTGTCGAAGATGATAATGATCAGCGAGAACTGATCAAAAACATTTTAATTAATGAAAATTATCATGTGCTAGATGCAGATAGTGTAGAGGCGGCCATTTTAATTATTAAAGAATACAACGTTGATGTTATTTTCTCTGATTGGCATTTAGGTGATTTAAGTGGCATAGACCTGCTAAATTATGTAAAGAAGAATAACCCTACTATAGGGTTTGCAATAGCAACCGCCTACGGCACAATAAAGCATGCGGTAGATGCAATACAACAAGGCGCTGACGATTATCTGGCTAAACCTTTTCAGCGACAAACATTATTACTAACCATCGATAAAACCTTAAAAGCAGCTCAACTTAAAAAGAAAAATAGCGCTCTTGAAGAGCAGCTTAGTGAACAAAATGAACTTTCAGGCATTATTGGTAAAGCGCCTTGTATGCAAAAAGTATTTCAACGAATAAGCCGAGTAAGCTCAACCAATGCAACTGTACTTATTTTAGGTGAAAGCGGTACAGGTAAAGAGTTATGTGCCCGTTCACTGCATAATATGTCTTCACGCAAAGATAACCCTTTTATTGCCATTAATTGTGGTGCAATACCAGAGTCGCTTGCTGAAGCAGAATTATTTGGATCTGAAAAAGGTGCTTACACCGGCTCAAATAGTACCAGAGCAGGTAAATTTGAAGCAGCACATAATGGTACATTGTTCTTAGATGAAATTGGCGAACTGCCCCTATCATTACAACCTAAGTTATTAAGATTACTTCAAGAAGGCACAGTAACCAGGCTTGGTGGTACTAAGGAGATAAAAGTTGATGTTCGTATTATTGCAGCAACCCATCAAAACCTTGAAAAACAGGTAAAGGAAAACTTATTTAGAGAAGATCTTTATTATCGTCTCAACGTTGTTCCAATTAAAATGCCGGCGTTAAGAGAGCGTCAAGCAGACATTCCTCAGTTAGCTGAGCACTTTATTACATTACATAGCAAAAGACATAACTGCCCTGCTCCATCCTTAACAAAAGAAAGCTTTAGAGTGTTATTAGATTACTATTGGCCAGGTAATGTTAGAGAGTTATCAAATCGATTGGAGCGCTTTGTTTTATTAGATGATGAACAAGAGTTACTTAATGACCTTAATAGCTTAGAAAGCTCTGTATCATCAACAGAGCAAGACGATGTTAACTTCACCCTCCCCGTAAACGGCTTAAACTGGCAAGCTTTTGAAAGAAAATGCTTAGCAGATGCATTAGCACTATCTAATGGTAATAAAACCAAAGCAGCTAGTTTTTTACAAATGTCTTATAAAGCATTTCTATATCGCCTTGAAAAGTTTCAGCTTAGTTAAATTGAGCTCACTTTAAGAAAACTACATAGATAAGTATAAGAGATAAGTTTCCACACATAGCGCTCAGATTGGTGTAATTGGGATATAATAGTTGTTATAAAACCTATTAATATAACCTAAAGAGTTAATACTATGAGCTCATTTCAAATCATTGTTGGTAGCATGTTGGGTGGAACTGAATATGTTGCAGAAAGCTGTGAAGAACAATTATTAGCCCAAGATCATCAAGTACAATTACATTTAGATCCCAATTTTTCAACGATCCTAAACGCCACTTTTGATGGAAAAACAAACAATCCTGACACATGGTTAATTTGTACCTCTACCCATGGCGCTGGCGAGCTTCCTGATAATATTCAGCCATTTTTTGAAGATCTTGGAAATTGTGCACAAGATCTATCCTCAGTGTCATTTATGATCATCGCGGTGGGTGATTCAAATTACGATACTTTTTGTAAAGCGGGAAAAATAATAAATAAAGCCTTACTATCAAGGGGTTGCAAAGAAATAACATCATTAATGACGATTGATATGAAGCAAGATGTCGATCCAGAAGATCTAGCTGTTCAATGGATCATAGAAAAAAGCGATCTTTTATAAAGATCTTACACAGTAGTTATTCACAAAAATAGTAATAATAACTAACTACTGTGGATAAAAATGAGAATAACCTATTAATTTAACGTTATTATTCAGTGAACAAAAACAAGATCAGATCGCCCTGTGTATAACTAGCGCTTTTGATCAGAGGTTTTAAGCTATTTGATCAAAGGTTGCGCACAAGGTTTGATCTTCAACATGCGCCTGATATATATAAAGAAAATAGAGTTAACCACAGAAAAGCCGTTTACTAATAAGTAATAATAATAAGATCTTTATAAAGATCTCTTTTATATATTAGAGATCATACCTAGATCTTTTTAACGTATTTTTCGTTTCTTTAAAGACAAAAAAACGGTAAAATGGATCTTCAAGTTTTCGAACTAACAAATTTTATTTAAGTTAATTTCAAAAGGTTTTTATTTATGTGGTATCAAGAGTCTTACGATGTAATTGTCGTTGGTGGTGGACATGCTGGAACAGAAGCATGTTTGGCAGCTGCGCGTATGGGCTGTAAAACGTTATTGCTAACGCACAACATTGATACCCTTGGTCAAATGTCTTGTAACCCTGCAATTGGCGGTATTGGTAAAGGCCATTTGGTAAAAGAAATTGATGCCTTAGGCGGCGTAATGGCTACTGCGATTGATCACAGTGCTATTCAATTTAGAACTTTAAATTCAAGCAAAGGCCCAGCAGTTCGTGCAACCAGAGCACAAGCGGATAGGGTGCTTTACCGTAATTTCGTAAGAAATACTTTAGAAAATCAAGAAAACTTAACTATTTTCCAACAGCCTTGTGACGATCTTATTTTAGAAAATAACCGTGTTGTAGGTGTTTCAACACAAATGGGTCTTAAATTTAAAGGTAAATCGGTTGTACTTACCGTTGGTACTTTCTTGGCAGGCCAAATACACATTGGTTTGAATAATTATCAAGGCGGTAGAGCTGGCGATCCTGCAAGTGTTAACCTTGCAGACAAAATGCGTGATATGCCATTTAGAATAGATCGTTTAAAAACGGGTACGCCACCAAGACTTGATGCAAGATCATTAGACTTTTCAGTGATGGAAGAACAACCAGGCGATTCACCAACACCCGTATTTTCGTTTATGGGATCTCAAAAAGATCACCCAGAACAAATTTCATGTTACATAACCCACACTAACGAAGAAACGCATCAGCATATTCGTGATGGATTAGATCGTTCACCTATGTACACTGGTGTTATCGAAGGTGTTGGCCCAAGATACTGTCCATCGATAGAAGATAAGATCATGCGCTTTGCAGATAAGTCTTCACATCAAATATTTGTTGAACCAGAAGGTTTAACAACGCATGAAGTTTATCCTAACGGTATTTCAACAAGTTTACCTTTTGACGTACAAATGAATCTTGTTAGATCGATTAAAGGTTTTGAAAACGCATTTATCACGCGTCCTGGTTACGCCATTGAGTATGATTACTTTGATCCCCGCGACTTAAAACAAACTTTAGAAAGTAAGTTTGTAGAAAATTTGTATTTTGCTGGACAAATTAACGGTACAACAGGTTATGAAGAAGCTGGTGCACAAGGTTTAGTCGCTGCTACCAATGCAGCGAATCGCGTTAAAGGTGGTGACGAATTCATTTTAGGAAGAGACCAAGCTTACATGGGCGTTCTAATTGATGACCTAGCCACATTAGGTACCAAAGAACCTTACAGAATGTTTACTTCTAGAGCGGAATATCGTTTATTGTTACGCGAAGATAATGCCGATATCAGATTAACAGAGCAGGGCTATAAACTTGGTTTAGTTGATGAGGCTCGTTGGAAGCGTTTTAACGAAAAAATGGAAAACGTTGAACAAGAACGCCAAAGACTTCGTGGTATTTGGGTTCAAAAAGATCACCCTCAAATTGAAGAAGTAAATAAACTGCTTAAAATGCCACTTTCTAAAGAAGCTAATTTAGAAGAGTTATTAAGACGACCAGAAGTTGCTTACACGGATTTAGTTAGTATTGAAGGCTTAGGTCCTGTAATGGCTGATAAGCAGGCAAGTGAACAAATTGAAATTCAAACAAAATATGCAGGTTATATTGCGCGCCAGCAAGATGATATAGCGAAGAAAAAACGTAATGAGAATACGTTAATTCCAATCGACTTTAATTACAAACAAATTTCAGGTTTATCAAATGAAGTAGTAGCTAAATTAGAAGATGCGCGCCCAGAAACCATTGGTAAAGCCTCTAGAATTTCTGGTATTACGCCAGCGGCGGTGTCTTTGTTGTTGGTTTATTTGAAGAAACATGGTTTACTGCGTAAAACTGCTTAAATTATCAACGGCAACTTTTGCCTAAGTTTATCAACATAATCGAGAATAATAATGACATTGCACAACCAACTAGACAAATTGATAAACGAAACAAGTTTAACCGTTACTGATGAACAAAAAACCTTACTTATTAAGTACGTAGAATTACTTGATAAGTGGAATAAAGTATATAACTTAACCTCGGTTAGAAAGCCAAGCGATATGTTGGTAAAGCATATTATGGACAGCCTAATGGTAGGGGAAGTACTCGTTGGTGAAAACTTTATTGATGTAGGCACTGGCCCTGGCTTACCAGGAATTCCGTTGGCAATACTTTTCCCTGAAAAAAACTTTGTTTTACTTGATAGTTTAGGTAAGCGTATAACCTTCTTACGCCAAGTTGTGTATTTGTTAAAACTTGAAAACGTAACACCAGTTCAAGAGCGTGTAGAAAAATATCAAGGAAATGCACCATTCGATGGAATTTTAAGTAGGGCATTTTCATCATTAAATGATATGGTTACATGGTGTCAGCACTTAATTTCGTCAGAGCAAGGAAGATTTTTTGCTTTGAAAGGTCAATATCCACACGAAGAAATAGAGTCGCTACCAGAAAATATTACGTTTGTAGAAAGCCATGAAATAGAAGTACCGCAACTCAATGCTGAACGTCATGTTATTGTGCTGAAAAAGCAATAAAGCTAATATTATAAAAGTTCAAATATACGTTAAAGCATAAAATTAAAACGATTAATAATAAAGATAATACTAGAGGCGATCGTGGGAAAAATAATTGCAATAGCAAACCAAAAAGGTGGAGTAGGAAAAACAACTACCTCAGTAAACTTAGCAGCATCCCTTGCTGCAACAAAACGTAAAATATTACTGATAGATTTAGATCCTCAAGGCAACGCAACTATGGCAAGTGGTATTGATAAATACCAAGTAGCCTCAACCTGTTATGAACTTCTAATAGAAGAAAAAAGCGTAGCAGAAGTGGTTGAAACTGAAACATCAGGTCATTACGATTTAATCGCCGCTAATACCGATGTTACTGCTGCAGAAATAAAACTTATGGAAGTGTTTTCAAGAGAGCAACGCTTGAAAAATGCTTTAGCGCCAGTAAAAGATATTTACGACTTTATTATTATAGACTGCCCACCTTCATTAAATATGCTTACGGTAAATGCGATGACCGCAGCAGACTCTGTTTTAGTGCCTATGCAGTGTGAATATTATGCTCTTGAAGGCTTAACAGCCTTAATGGATACCATTAGTAAACTAACTTCTGTGGTAAACGATAATCTTCATATTGAAGGTGTGCTTCGTACTATGTATGATCCTCGAAATAGACTAGCTAATGACGTATCAGAACAATTAAAGCGCCACTTCGGGGATAAAGTATATAGAAGTGTTATACCTCGAAATGTACGTTTAGCAGAAGCACCAAGTTTCGGTGCACCCGTCATGTATTATGATAAATCGTCTACAGGCGCTAAAGCATATTTAGCATTAGCCGGTGAAGTTATCCGTAATAATGCAGCTAAAAAATAACATAAAAAATTAATAGATAGGCTTAGAATTATGAGTTCAGCAAAACGTAGAGGGTTAGGCAGAGGCCTAGACGCATTACTTGCAACACCGATTAAAGCAAATAACAACAGTGACAGTGAGCAAGCGAGTGAAGCTATTAATCAGCCAAGTGACAGCGCTTTACAAAATATATCGGTAGAAAAGCTTTCTTCGGGTAAGTATCAGCCACGTAAAGACATGTCTGATTTAGCCCTGGAAGAATTATCTTTATCTATTAAGTCTCAAGGTATTATTCAGCCAATTGTGGTTAGAAATATTGGCGAAGACAAGTATGAGATTATTGCTGGTGAACGTCGTTGGCGTGCAGCTAAGCTTGCCAAGCTTGAAGAAGTGCCATGTATCATTAAGAATGTGCCTGATGAAGCCGCTGTTGCAATCGCGTTAATTGAAAACATTCAACGTGAAGACTTAAATGCAATGGAAGAAGCGATTGCATTAGAGCGTTTATTAACAGAGTTTGAATTAACTCACCAAGAAGTTTCTATCGCAGTAGGTAAATCAAGAACAACAGTAACTAACCTTTTACGTTTAAATAAATTAAACAGCGAAGTTAAAACCTTTTTAGAAAATGGTGATATTGAAATGGGCCACGCCCGTGCCTTGTTAGCTTTAGATGGTGAACTGCAAACTTCAACCGCTAAAATTGTTGCTACTAAAGAACTTACCGTTAGAGAAACCGAAAGTTTAATTAAGAAAGTTCAAAACCCAGAAAGCAACAAAGAAGAAAAAAGCAAAGATAAAAGTATTATTGCTTTTGAAGAAAATGTAGCCCAAAAACTTGGTGGTAATGTTGCTATAGGCCACAATAAAAAAGGTAAGGGCAAGCTTGTTATTTCTTACGCCAATATGGCTGAGTTTGAAGACATAATGGCTAAGATAAACGCCATAAGCTAACCCTTCCTCTCTAAAGTAAATCAGATAACGGACTACGCACACCATTAGCACCATGTTCTAGTACATGAGTATATATTTGAGTTGTGCGTATGTCAGTATGCCCCAGTTGCTCCTGAACCGTTCTTATATCCGCTCCTCGTTGCAATAAGTGCGTGGCGAATGAATGACGAAGCGTGTGGCAAGTAACATTTTTGTTTATATCCGCCGCAAAGGCTGCTTTCTTAACCGCTTTTCTTAATACTGTTTCATTTATATGATGTCTACGAATTATTCCAGTTTCTTGCTCTGCAGATAAGCGGCTAGAAGGAAACAAGTAATGCCATTGAAGGTTATTCTTTGCAGAAGGATATTTCTTAGATAAAGCAAATGGTAGCCAAACCCCTCCGTAATCTTTATTTTTCATGTCTTGGTTATATAACTCTTTTACATAATTTATTTGAGTTTTTAATTGAGGTATTAGCTCTTTTGCTAAAGTAACACACCTATTTTTATTACCTTTACCACTCCAAATTTTTACTGCTAAGTAATTAAAGTCGATATCTTGAACTCGTAAGCGCATAACTTCCATAAGGCGTAAACCACTGCCATACATCAATTGGCATTGTAATATATGGTTAGCACTGATTTGGCTCAATAAGGCCTTAATTTCATCTGTAGTAAGTACTGTTGGTAACTTTGTTTGAAGACTACTCTTTTTAAAGTTTAGATTTAAAGTAAGTGGGTTTCTTATAATGTCTTTATATAAAAAGGAGAGGGCGTTAAGTGCTAGAGCTTGTGTTCGAGGGGCTACATTTTTAGTGTTAGTTAAATAGGTTAAAAACTTTTCAACTTCTGCATCATGGCAGTTATTTGGATGTTCTTTATTATTAAAAAGAATAAACGATTTAATCCAATAAATGTAAGACTCAGCAGTTCTTTTGGCATAACGCTTAGTAAGCATTTGCTCTTGTACATGCTTTAGAAATGGTGATTTCATAAATATCCTTATTTAAATTAATCAATATTTATGAGTATAGATAAAATGCGCGTTTTTGACAGAAAAGTCGTAATAAACAGATAAAATTGAAAGGACACTAAATAAATCGAAATAAATTAACATTGAAATCAATATATTATAGTTGTAGTATTGTTTTAAATTTAAATAAAAGATGGAAAAACTACTTGTAGAAAAACGAGTTTTTTCCCGTCTAATAAGCTGTTA